>CALAIY010000071.1 GCA_937922595.1 uncultured Verrucomicrobiales bacterium
CCGGCTTCATCCGTGTCGAGTTCGGAGGTGATCCGGTTCCATTGGGTCTGGGTGAATGCTGCCATGCTCGTTGCGGCTCTAACCAAAGCGGACTCTATCAGTTGTCCTGGTGGAAGCCAAGGGCATTGGGAAATTCATCGCATGGATGGGTGCTGTTCCTGGTTCTCTTTCAGGGGCTCGCTAGATGGCTCACGGCGTGCGGCTTTCGGCAAGGTAAGGTTCCTTTCGGAGTCTTGGGAGCTAAGAAAGATTTCTTTACTTTGGGGTGAGGTTACGCAAGATTTCTTTCGTAATGGGCTCCTCCCGCATCACTGGCATTTTCGAACGAACCGCTGTGGCTGGCGAGGAGGTGGCGGCGTTCGTTCCTCATCCGCTCCCACCCATGGAGCCACCGCTTGAGATGGATGCGGAAATGGAGAAGCAGGTGAGGGACGCTGAGGAAGCGCTCCGCCGTCTGGAATTGGCTGGTGAAATGGTACCCTCGCTGGATTGGTTCATCTACGCTTTCGTGCGGAAGGAGGCGGTGTTGTCTTCCCAGATTGAGGGCACGCAGGCGACCTTGGTCGATCTCTTGAGCTTCGAAGCTGAATCTCAGGAAGGCGATTCGGAGAACGCGGATATCCGAGAGGTTTGCAACTATTTGGATGCTCTTGATTTCGCCTGCGAGCAGTTGCGAAGCGCTGACGGCTTGCCGCTTTCCATGCGCTTGCTCAACGAATCGCATGCCCGGCTGATGCAAGGGGCGCGGGGTGCCGATAAGCTTCCTGGCCAGATCCGGCGCAGCCAGAATTGGATCGGAGGTACCCGGCCAGGGAACGCGTCCTTTGTGCCGCCACCACCCAATCGGCTTCCCGCCCTGCTTTCTGATTTCGAGAAGCACCTTCATGCCGATGACGATCTCCCATTCTTGGTCCGCGTCGGATTGCTCCACGTTCAGTTTGAAACGATTCACCCTTACCTTGATGGCAATGGCAGGATTGGTCGCTTGCTCATCATGCTGCTCCTCCAACACGGTGGCTTGCTTTCGGCACCGCTTCTCTATCTGAGCTTGTTTTTCAAACGGCACCGGGCGGAGTATTACACACGCTTGGCTGCCGTTCGGACAGAGGGCGATTGGGAGGGGTGGACGCGCTACTTCTTGGAAGCGGTTTCGACCATTGCAAACGAAGGTGTTTCGACGGCTCGTGATCTCTTCGGTCTGGTGAATCGTGATCGCGAACAGGTCTTGATCACCCCTGGAAGTACGGTGATGGCAGCTCGCTTGTTTGAGCAATTGCCAGAGCATCCGATTCTGACCATCGCCACGGCAGTTAAACTGTTAGATACGAGTCGCCCCACCGCGACGAAGGCGGTGATGGCTTTGGTGGATGCGGGTGTTCTCGCGGAGATCTCAGGGAAGAAACGCGATCGCTCGTTTAGCTATGCGGCCTATCTTGATCGCCTGAAGACTGGAACGGGCTTGCTGGAATAATCCGAGGATCTTCGAGGCAGATAAGGCTGCATTGATTAGAAAGGACGCTCGAATACGTCTGTGAGTGCAATAATTCGACCAAATCTAATCAGACGAGTGAACCTTAGCGAGTCTGCCACCAACGCAGTGGTTTCGAAGAGGGGTCACGAACAAGGATCCCTTTGGCTTCGAGGTCTAGCTGAACGGTTTTCTGCCACCACCCGGACTTTTCACCGTTTGGCCACAATTCCTGAGGGAGCAGGGGCTTCATGGCTTCTAACATTTCTTTTGCCGTGAGCCCTGGAGCCGACTTGGGGAGGATCTTTAGCAGAATGTCACGCATGGCATGGTACTTTTCGGCACCCACTCGGGTGGTTTGACCAGGCGTGTTGATGTTCTCGATTTCGATTTTGTCAGTGTCTTTCATGAGCCACGGCGGTGAGTTCACGACGGATATTTGGTTGATCCGACACCGTATCAAGCTTGGGATTCTACTCAATGGTTGCTTTAGATTCGTTGCGGCAAGGAACTGGATTTGGGATGGGGCTAGAGTTGGGGGGCGTAAGTTGGTGTTCGAAGCGTCTGAATCTGGTGGGGAAAGGTTTCCCCTCGGGCTTACTCCTGCGTCGTGCAGCCCTACCCCTTCTAGCGGGAGATCCCGCAACGCCCCATCGGCAGAGCCGCAAGGTCATTGGCCGCTGCGCGGATTGAATAGCCATGCTCCGCGCCACATGCCGGGCTCAACCGCAATTCTACTCTCTCCTACGTCGTTCCCTCGAATCACGCCTCAGCCCGTCATTCCCTGTTCGTGGCTTCGCGATTCTATCAGCGAGTCTTACACCGTGTCAGAAAGGCGATCATGGACGGGGCCCCGTTGCCCCCCATCCCATGACTACCTTCCTGACACCGTGCGCTTTGAGGCGAGCCGCTCGACGAGCGGGAGGTTTGGTCGGGCTCCGCACCCCAGCATCCTCGCCCCGGCCGTCCACGACAAAGTGGGTATCCACCTACGGCGGAGCCTCCACACTTTCTCTTAGGACTGCCGGGGCTTCTGCTGCGACCGGCTTAACGTCATTGTTTTTCTCCGAAAAAAATGTTTCTCATTTCCTTCTGTGTTCTTGCTTGGGTGGAGTCGATTGATGTTTGTGAGGGTTCCGGTTTTGGTAGGTGAATGATAGCCGCCTCGGTGGGCGGTAGGGTGCGGCTCGGTGGCCACTGATTGAGAGGCTTCCGCCTTCTTTGAAGACCTATCTAGGCGCTCGAATTAGTTAGGCGCAATTAGCACTCTAAAGCCCTGTTTTGATTGTCGTAAAACGTTGGTGGTTAGCTGTTTAAAGCGTTATATTTCTGCGTTTATATGGTTGAAATTGCTTGAATGCTGTTCGGAATTACACTATAATAAAAAGGTAACGAGGACACGATTTCGAGTCTCCTCACTCACCTAAAACAACCCACTAAACTAAGACCATGTTCACTAAGAACCATCTCATCATTACTGGCAATATCACCAAGCAGGCCGAGACCGTCACTGCCGGAAAAACGACCGTGACTCGCGCGCGCTTGATCAACAATCAGAAGATTCATCGCACTGAGGGCGAGCCTATCGAGCGCGTGACTCCAATCGATATCGAGGTTTGGGGGCCTCGCGGTGAAGCCTTCGCCGCTCACGTGACTAGCAAGGTGCCGGTCTACGTGGAAGGCACTCTAGAGCAATCGACTTGGGAGAAGGACGGTCAGAGCTATTCGCGGATGTTTGTCCGTGTCGCTGACTGGCAGTTTCTCAGTACGGGCGGAGCGACTTCGACCGCCGAGTCATCCCCAGACAAGAAGCAAGCGGCCTAACGGTTTCGCTCATGGCAAAGCGGCGGGAGGGGGCGGACACCCCCTCTCGCCCAAGAGCCTCATCCGAAAACACCTTACGAGTATTTAATAATGACGCTGAACAATCTTGCACTCCACTGCGGCAACGCGCGAGTAGAATTTGAGACTCTGGAGAGAGTCGAAACACCCAAGCCAACCAGGCGTTGGCAACGGATTGCTCACACCGAGCTTCTCAGTGTGGTGCGCGAACGCCTGGCGGAGGCTGGGATGCAGATTCTGACGGAAGCCCACACGCTTCACGCGAAAGGAGCCCAGTATTTCGGCTTGCTTCAAGTGGCCGTTGCCGGGCACGCCGAGAAGGATTGGGGAACGATCGTGGGCATCCGCAATTCCCACGACAAACGCTTTCCGGCCGGGCTGGCGCTCGGGAGTAGTGTGTTTGTCTGCGAGAATGGAGCCTTTACCGGTGAAGTGGTGCTGGCACGGAAGCACACGACCCACATTCGACGCGACTTGCCCGAGGTGACCGCTCGCGCGGTGGGACGCCTCGAGGATTTTATCGGGCAGACCGAGAAACGCGCACTCGTTTACCAAGAACGCGAGATGGGCAATAAGGAGGCGCATGATTTGGTGGTGCGAGCGCTCGACGCGCGCGCGATCACGACCACGATGGTGCCCCGTGTCCTGGAACAATGGAGACGCCCGAATCATCCCGAGTTCAAAGACCGCAATCTTTGGAGCCTCTACAATGCCTTTACCGAGACCTTGAAGGGTGGACTGACTAAGCTTCCTCGACGGTGCGAAGCGCTTCACGGTGTCCTTGATAGTGCGGCGCATACGAGCGCGGCAGAATCTGAAATTGCGCTGAGCGCCTAACCGAATTTCCCGCCCTCCCTGCGTGAGCTGTGCCCAGAGGGGGCGGATTTCTCAACCAATCATTGTGATGTTAGGATATTCAGAACAAGACCAGATTTCTATCGTGTGGATGGTCGATGATGTGGCCGAGCGCTGCCACGAGACCGGCGTTTTTCTCACCCTCGATCAGAAGCGCGACGTGCTCCGCCGTTTGGAGCGCAAGCACGACGCCAATGTCGGCATCAATTGGGATGTCATTGATCTCACGATTGCCGAAGTCGCCCGCGAGTCGAAACCTCAACCCGTCGCCGTCTCATGAGTGCCTCTAAGAAACGACGCGGTAAGCGTGCCCTGAGTCCGGATAAGATCGCCAAGGCGAAACGGAACCGCGCGGAGCTGGCGAGCCTTTCACGCTCGGTGAAAGCAGCCATGGAAATGGGGATGTTTCCCGATTGCCTCCGCTTGAATGAAGCACTCCTTGAAGTTTACCAAGGCCAAACCGGCCAGCACGATTTCCGCAAGTTCAAGGAGTGGAAAGAGGATGGGTATTCTGTGAGGAAAGGGGAGGGGGCGTTTCGTGTCTGGGCGCGCCCTCGCAAGGCTTCCGAGACCAAAGAGGTGAAGACGCCGCAAGGTTCCGACGAGGTGGCCGACGCGTTCGAGTGGTTCCCGATTTGCTGCTTGTTCCATGCTGGGCAGGTTGAGGATGCCGATGGCAACGCGCCGCCGTCCTGCGCGCTGTTCGTTATTCGGGAAATGCCGCTGGCTTTGCCCGCTGCCGGAGAGTCATCAGCGAGCGCCCATCTAGGAACGGAGGTGGCGGCATGAATGCCGAGCAACGTGCGTTGTTTGCCACCGTGGCAGGCTTGCTCGGTGCGGTTGAGGTGAGCGATGAAAGTAACGACAATACCGTGACCTATCATTTCGGCGATGGTGAGGCCTGCGGCTACTTTATCGTTGAGTGGCGAGATACCAAGAAGGCTC
>CALAIY010000072.1 GCA_937922595.1 uncultured Verrucomicrobiales bacterium
CAGCAGCCTGCCCCAGACGGCCAAGCAGCAAGAAAGTAGCGTGATCGACCTGTTCAAATCGCTGTTCCAAGGATCGGTAGCCGAATCCCACGACCGATTATTCGCCAATACTTCCTGAAAAAATATCGGCTAAACTGTTACGGGTGATTTCGACCCCGAGAAAATCGGGCTCACAGGGTTCTTGAAACTCGCGAGAACCCGGCTTCTCGCGCCTGTTTTGCCCTTAAGTTTTCTACACCGTTGTTGATCGACCGTTTTTCAATTCCATATATTTTCAAAATTTGCCCCTACAATGACGCTTCCTGTATGAGTCGAATGACTCGACGCTCAGCTTCAGCCAAATTTTCAATGGAACTCATGATGTTATCTGATTTCGCAAAGTAGAATTTCGCGCCATCCGAAAAACCACAATAGCACTCACCATTCCAATCCCATAGGTAGACACCTCCGCGATCACTCCTGAACAACGATTTTCCTTGAAAAGTATATCCCAAAACCCCTTTAAACACGAAGCAACTGAACGTTTCAGGTTTTGTGGATATTCCACATGTTCTCATTATCCCAGCATCACTCGCCTGATTCGATACGCTATCCAGATCGAAACTTCCATCACCAACCCCAAAACCAAAGCTGGCGAGCTGACTATCTGAAACTTCAATAAACATAGCGCTATCTTTAGTTACGGAAACACCTGAACCGATCCTGAACATAAGCATTATTCCAATCAGCGCCAAAACAACAAGGCCGAAAATCAAGGAAAACACTTTCATCCAAAACTTAATTCAACGGAACCAGTTTCCCTTGGTATTTCCCTCCAATCAATCTTGCTTTTACCGTCTTTTCTTTATATTGGGAAAAACCCACCCCCTTTAGTATAACTTTGTACTCAATGGGAACCGCTTGCCAATATTCGTCATCAAACATCGACGAGCCAGCCGCACTGTCGCCTCCTCCAAAACCGCCAATCATTATTTGCAGCGGTCGCCTCCCGTTCGGTCGCCTCCCCCTTCTCTTTTCCGAAAATTTTATCAACCTATATTTCGGGATAATAATTGCGCATAAACAACCCCATTCCGAAATATACTTTTTCAAAAAATCTTCTTCCATTTTCCTATATCTCCCGCCCGCCTGATTAAACTGCTCTGTCTGCGTTACAAGGTTTCTCTGTATTGCCCTCCCCCCAAACTGCTCGCCTAAAAGGTGCCCTCGATTTGGAATTTCCAGAGCTCTTTCAGCAGCTTTAAATCCTGCGATCCTTGTCGAGCTGGAGGGCGAACTTCCTTTTCCTACATTTTTCCCTGCCAAAATCTCAAAATAAACACTCGATGCCCATCCCACCGACTCTCCGGAATAGTCGGGCCACAAATCTCCGTAATCCGCACCGACCGACGAAGAGGATACGTGACACGAGAAATTTGATCCCTGTGCAAGAAGGGCTCCTGCGTTCGGCTCGAGATTTCGATCCGCAGCCTCTTCATAGGTATGAGCATCTCCAGGAAAAGTCCAGTGAGCTACTCGCGACCAAGGGAAACTTTTTGGCTTCCCATCGGTATACCCCGGCAAATGCCTCACGCCTCCAATAAATAGCCCCAAATAATCCCACTGGTTGACCGGGTCATTCCCCACCATCGCATACAGGTTCAGCCCACCCTCTTCGCCTATCGGGTCCCTGGAGAGCCATCTAGGGCGACCCGACACGGTTTCTGTAACCCTGGGGCCGATTCCCTGTTGCGGTCCAAGGGCTTGCGGCGGGATTTTGTAGGCGAACTTTACGCGCTCGCCATTTTTTCCCCAGGCGCGGTTTTTCGCGGAGGGGTCTGCTTTTTCCGGGCGCTGTTTTTCGGCGGTCACGGTTCTTATTTTAGCTGCTTTTTGCGGCTAAAGGAAGCGGCTTATTCCCAGTTTTTCGCCCGCCGTTTCCAGTAGCCGGGGCGCTGGTGCAGGTGCATCACGGCGAGCACTTGCAGGTCTTCGCCGCGCATCCGGTAGACTGCGGCGTAGGTGAACTTTCCGAGGCGCACTTTGCGGAACTCGCCATCGAACTGGCGGTAGCGCTCGGGGTCGGTTCTGGCCGTCGTCAGGGCGCTGTCTAGGGCGGCGACGAATGCGGCCGCTTCGCGGGGGTCGTCGGCGTTGATATACTCGATGGCGGCGGCGGTTTCGAGGTCGGCGGCCGGGTGGACTTTCAGGTCGAGCATTACGCCGAGGGGATCGCGCGCATCCGGCGCATGAAGTCGTCGCCGTTGATCAGCTCGACTTTGCCTTCGTCGATCTCTCGGGCACGCCCGGCGATCTCTTCGCGCCATTCGGCGCTCACTTCGTTTTCGGCTTCGCTGGTGAGTTTGGCGACCAGTCGGGAGCGGTCGGCGAAGCCTAATCCGTCGATGGCAGTTTCGATTTCTTGGAGCGTCGTCATGGTTTTATTTTAACCGCTTTTCTCGCTTTTGCCAGAACCCACCTTCCCTGCCTGGTCTCCGGCGGGGTGGCAGCGGGCGTGGACTTCTTTTAACTGGGCGATGCTTACTTCGGTGTAGATGGCGGTGGTCTCGAGTTTTTCGTGGCCGAGGAGGCGCTGGATGTGTCGAATGTCGGCTCCGCCTTCGAGCAGGTGCGCGGCACAGGTGTGGCGGAGCAAGTGGCAGCTTCCGGGGCGGCCGAGGTCGCTTTTTTTGATGTATTTGCTGACGGTGCGGCTCAGGACGTCGGGGTGGAAGGGGCCGCCGTAGCTGGTGAGGAAGAGGCCGTGCTCGGCGGTGTCTAGCTGGAGCCGGGGGCGGACGTTTTCGACGTAGCGGGCGAGCCAG
>CALAIY010000073.1 GCA_937922595.1 uncultured Verrucomicrobiales bacterium
GTGGTCTTGGATTCGTTGTGGAAAACCAATTTATAGACGCCGAATTTCGGGCATAGGAGGCAAATTTGCCTCCTATGCCTCTTTTTTAATGGCCTCCAGCATCGCTGGCATAGGAGCCAAGTGTGTTGGGACAGGCTCTACTCTATCAAGGATTGTTGGTGGCGCTCTACGTTCGACAAGGCCTCTCATCCATGACTAGGCACGGTGGACTGTCCATGCTGGTTGGTCTCATCGGTTATGCGATCTCAGGCGCTGAACATGCGAGTCATGGAGCCCTTCTGACCTTCACATTTGGGCACATCATCGCAGCCGTTATCCTTACGCGGCAGTCGAAGCGGAGCGGTTTATCCGGCAGTAACCACGTTCTTTCTAGGCACCCCTTGTCGTTCTACTTGGCTCACCTGATCGGCCTGTCGATGATCGCAGCCTCTACTTGATCGATTCTCTTCGGAAGATGGCACTGCCGTAATTTGAGAGCATCCGTGGCATTGACCGTTATAGGTATTCGCAGTGAGCTCATCAATTCGGATATGGCAATGTAGGCAACGGTAAAACATGCTGTGACTCGGTTTCTAGGTGTAAAGTAGCGTTCTCAGTTCTCGATCAGCTGGCAGATGAATCCTGGAGCTAACTGGAGACCGAAATCGCCCTTCTTAAGGAGCGCGAAAACGGACTCCATCATGGACTTGTGTGATCGATAGAAGTCTAGGGCACCCGCTTCACTCTCTTCATCGGAAGCTCCTTCGGAGATTCGAATGATGGCGTTATCAATAGGCCGAAGTTCATTCCGAAGTTCTTCATCTTGGTCGTGGAACCGAATCACCACATCATCGGCAAGTCGGAAATCCAGGCTAGTCGAAAAGCCCTCACCGATCCAATAGCCGAGAGCAAACGCCGCCACAGGCTCTCCAGACCGCAGTGCCACAAATCGCGCTAACGAATTTCGGATCGCTAGCAGGACAGACGCCTCGAACTTTTCCCAGTCGATATCCTCATAGCACTTCCATTTGATGCCGCTTTCTTGGGCAATTTGCTCATCATCGCGTGCCATTGCGCAGGCGATGTGGATCAATTCTTTCCCAGCCTCCTCATTGCTAACTCGTTCCCCGCAACGAATACAGTTTTGGTCACCTCGGGCACAGGGGCCGCATAGGCCATTATTAATCTTCAGTGTGGTTGGAAGCACCAGGGTGCCACACTTCGCGCATGGGAATCGTTTGGTTTCAGTCATGGTTCATGCAGTTTCAGTTCTAATCTATGACAGTGTTTCATCTAACCAAATTTCTTCAAAGATTAGGCCTGTGAATCCCTCGTTCTTGTAAATCTCCATAAAGCCGCCTTCTCCTTGTTCTGTGCTGGCGCAGTAAATGCAGTTACGTTGGGTTTCAGGGACCTTGAAAAGATTGCTCTCACCAAAGCTTCCTGAATCGAAGGCGTATTCATGAATCTGAATAACAATTTTCCCATCAGGCGTTGTTCGAGCCTTGAGGTTTTCTCGATCGATACAATTGTAGCAAGCGAGGGTGTTTAGCACAAAGCAGGGATCGTCAATGCTATCGACAGTCACGTTAAAAACCTCCCCGGCATCTCGAATGATACGTCCAAGAGGACTCTCAAGCACCGCTTGAGTAAACACCATCGCAGCCGAGCTTAAATGCATGAAATCACCTGGTCTTCCGGTGGCGACATTTTTCGGCTGGAATGCGACAGGGGCTGGCCAATCTGAGTCGATTGCTTCCCCTGAGAACAAATTTCGATTGCTCCAGAATTCCTGATCTTTTGGGTCTAGTGAATAGAAGTCGAAATCCGGCTTTATTAGGTAAATTTTCATGGCCACGTGAACGTGCCTTCGGTTAGTTCTTTTGCAATCACCTGAAGTTCGTTTCGCAAGGCAAGTGCTCTCTCGTTCACGGGGTGCACGGGTAGCGTCTCAAAGACTCTCAATCGAGCATTCACAGCTTCTCTGTAACCTGCTGTATGTGAACCATTGTGCCGAACACCAAGCCCATCCAACCAATTGGAGCGCCCTTGAGCTGCAAAACGTTGCTCCATTGCTGACGTCTTTAACCAGACTCCGTTGGCGGCCTCATCAAGATGCATTTCTGCAGCCTCAAGAATCAACCTCCCTTCAGAGTTCGCTGCTTTTTCGACGATATGGTGAGAGCCCATCTGCTTAGGTTTGGGAAACCCAAATACGCGTTCAAGATTTGTCGTTAATCGAGACGATCTATATGGTACACCCGACGGCCGCAATTGTATGGACAGATTTAGCCATGGTGGCGGTGTAAGCCCATTGGGGAAATCGTTAAAGTACTTCGCTCGCGCATGGTTAATGAGCTTCAGCCTTAGAAGATCTCCGTTGGCAACTCTCGAAATCCTCCCTCTTGCCGAAGCAAATGCCGCCCAGATATCATCACCATTCCGTTTGGTAAAGGTGTCAAAGATAGCCAACACGCGCTGGCAGGAAGCTGGTGATGCATTGTGCACCCAGACACCCGGTTCTCCCACGTAGTAAGTGTGATTGTCAGCAACCTCGATGTTGTAGGTGGTAAAGAACATCTCCTCGTCAGAGGCATCTTCAGTTCGCACGGTTGCCAGCGTTGCGGATTCGCCTGATCGGAGAACCCAAGAATCTCCTTCGATTAGCTCCTCCGCAGTGACGAACTGTGGAGGAGCGCGGTTGGAAACGTAAAACGGATGCTCTCCACTGGAGACCAACGTCTCGCTGATACCGCCTTCGGTTTCATAGAGAAGATGATAGAGCCGATCCGGGTGCGTTGTGATTGTCGCCGTCACCGGTTTCAGTTCAGGCTGCATTGAGCTTAACTCCGGATTGGCAGACCAGACATTGTCGCCGACCTTCACCTCTTCTATTGGGAGGAGGCCATTTGACGTATGAACCAAGGTTCCGGCAACGAAGCAAACTTGCGTGGAGAGAAACCGCCCGACAAGGCCGTTTAGACGTGCTAGTGCCGCTTGTGCCTTTCCTGACTGAAACCAGCTGAGAGTCTTTAGCTCGTTGAGGAATCGTCCTTTCGTTATCTTTCCTACGGTTCCCAGTTTCCCGAGCTTAGTCCAACCGACGTAGAGAGTAGCAACTTCAAACGCAACCCGCCCGAGGAAATAGCCTTTCTCACGCGGGCTGCTGGTTACAACCTCGGCGGCCATCGCTTCAAACAGTTCTGCAGCCAGCATCCCAACTTCTTTCATGGTATCCCCGAGGCCATCGTAAAGATCACCGTCTCCGGTGAGGAGATCAATTTGAAATTGGGCACCTGTTAGGTAGGCGTCCCACACAAACTGGGCGAAGTTCGCAACGCTCTGTGCATCAGCCTGGAATGCCTGAAACTCTGATTGAATGGCTTCTCCATTGCGGAAACGCCAGACGATTCCCGGAGCACTCCAGCGAAGCGACTGCGAGCCAACTTCGAGCAGGACAAATTTGAGGAGTTGAAACCCACCTTCAATCATCGAAGCGCCGCCATCCCAAGCCCCATGAACAAACCCTAGGCGAAACTGAAGTTCATCGCTCAATGAATCACCGATCTCTGTCAGGAACGCGAGCATCTTCTGTTCGTCCGTCAGCGAGTCATCTCTCGCGATATCCCAAAGCGTAACAATCGAACGGAGCGGAGGTGAATTTTTCATTTTCACATACCACTTCCCGGAAGTTTGGAAGAGTCGGCGAGGGCCGTCCGCAGTCTCGATGTAAGCTAGCGACTCTAGAAGATCGTTAGGGCCTTTCAGCCTCCACAGGTAGGTGTGCAGTTCTCCTGGGTCAGACACATGAGCGACGACCGCGCTCCCTGCGACGAAAGTGGAGTTCAGGTAATTGTCAGGAGGAAGGTCAGGTTCTGCACTCGCTGGATGGGTTCCGAGCACTTCCACAATGTGTTCCGTGAACCCGATGGCATCAGTCACGGGATCGACGACTTCGATTCTGATGAGGTTTGTCCCCTCTGCCCATTTGATTCCGGGCAACGTGAAATTGAAACCGCCTACATAGGGAAAGGGAGCCGCCAAGGGGTTCGTGGCGCTTCCTTTCGTGAAGGTGATTGGAATGGTAGCTATCGCAGTCTCGATGTCGTTCAAATAGATGGAGGCTGAAGTGATCTGCCCCCCATCCTGCTGCCTCACAAAATCACAGACTTCCGATAAAACGATGCCGTCTGCTACCAGGCTCCCCTCGATGGATCCACCGTCCGCCGAGGATTGTAGACTTGCTACGGTCAGCGAGTTTGCCTCGACCGTCGGTGAGGGGTGTGAGGCTTTCGTCGTTTTTACGCTTGGGAACTCCTGAGAACCATCAGAATCATACTCCTCCAATTGAATGGAAACCGGGGAGACCTTGATCCTGTTTCCCTGGAATTGGCTATTCAGGTTCGGATGATGAGAAACCGTCAAACTGACGTTGAGGGGATTCTGAGAATGGTTTTCGGCCTCCAGGTAGAGCGTGACGGTCTGGTTCGATGCGGATATTCCCAGCGTCGACGGGGTGATGGGCTCCCCAGAGGGGACGAGGTCACCACCGTTTAGGATCGATTTGTGTGACACCCTTTGCTTTGACCGGTCTCGTTTCCAAAGGCGCAGGGTTCCCCCGGTTCCATTACGTGAGTATTTTGTCGAGGCGTCTCCTAGGCCAGCAGGATCGGACATTGCATAACTCAATTGGATTGTCGTGGTGGAGTAGCTTTCTCCGAAAGGCGCAACAGTGATCGTGACAGGTGTCAACGGCGCGCATTCTGGAACCAAACCGTTGGCTCCACGCCCTTCTCCGCTGAACAAATCAGTGAAACCGTCCGCGTAGTCCGGAACGCCATCGCTATCAGTATCTCCCTCGGTGGCTAAGATGATTTTGCCCCAAGCGTCAGATTCGCTCCGCTCTTCGGTTCCGGTCCTGCCCGGAAGTTCGAAGCCGTTGTTATTGTCGGCATCGATATCGATATCGGCAGGGAACCAGAGAGCTGGGGCGTGTTTACTGGGGCTTGAGTTAGGATTAAGCGTAACACTGCCTGCGATAACGCCATTGTTCGCCATTGACCGGCGGCCACTTGGCAAGAATAACGGACCTTCATTACGGTAGGGGCCGACACTTCCCGCTTCCCAGCGTGAATTCGGGCTGGCTAGCATTTGAAACGAATCTGTGATCGCCACGATCTCTCCGGCGAAGCCCTCGCCCGTGGCGAAATCTTTAAGAGGGTAGCAAACAGAGTTCCCACTCGCAGCTTGAACGAAGTAGTTGCCCGAGGTGCCTCCAACGATAACACTTCCGCTAGAGTGAGGAGCGCCCGGAAAGTCGGGAGCAGATTGAGATGACCCGCCAATTATGCGTCCCCCGTTTTCTATGGGAGTTCGCTGGATTTCGGGAAGCCCTGGAACCGGAGGAGTTAGCGCATAGCCGCTACCATCGTAAATAAGTAGTTCATCCGGCCCCACAGTGATCCGAAAATCAGTTTCAATCGAAGTTTGGAGGAGAACGTCAACATCGCTGGAGGAAGGTGGATAGGCTAGGAAGTAGATGAATTCGTCCCGGTGGAGATTGGGGCCAGCGATATAAAACCAGCTGACCCTTGCTTCAGCGATAACAGTTCCGTCTTTCATCACTCCGATCCAGTCAAAGGCACATCTTTCCATACCGTCGTAGTCTCCCGGACCTGGCCGCGGAGGAATGGGTGGGAGATTTAGTGGAGTGACTCCGCCGGACAAGTCGATAGAGAAGGGAGCTTCGATTCGAACCGAGGCAGGGCCGCCGGGCATGGTTAAAGTTTGAATGGTCCGAAGCCTTCCAAAGAGATTGCTGTCTGTGAGGATAGGCTCATATCGACGCTGTGACCCAAACGAATCAGGGGGAATATCAGTCACTGCCTGGACACCCGAAGTAATCCCAGGGTTTGGCACATAGGCTTGGGAAGGATCGAGCTCTATAACCTCGGTAGGTGCCTCTAGCGGTGCCAGGACGTTGTAACGATAGGCACCTTCGACGTCCGAAGCGATCAGAACAGTGCCCGATGGATTGATCGCGATGTGTGTAAGGCCGGTGAGTTGACGATCCGCCGGCTCTGGAAGAATGGCCGACACATAGCCAGTTTCCGGCTTGCGCTCGTGTGTAAAAATCCTTCCAATGGGCGGGTGGGGTACGGCATCGAAACAGTCGAGCACGCCATCAAAGTCCGAATCGAGACCACTTCCCGGGGCGTCGCTAGTCCCTAGCGAAAGCTCCTCGGCAGCAGTCATGCCATCTCCATCACGGTCGGCGAGAAGATCGATGGTGCCGTCACCATCCTCATCGTCAGTTAGCGGATTTGTTCCCCAAGCGATCTCGGCATCATCGGGAATACCGTCACCGTCGGTGTCTGCGCGAAAGGGGTCGGTGCCTAGACCAAATTCCTCGTGGTCAAAAAGGTTATCGCCATCGGTGTCAGTGGATTGCCGTACAAGTTGAATAAACTTGCGCGGAATTTCAGTCGTCGATGGCCAGACGGTTGGTGTCGGCTCTGTGCAATCGTCTAGCTGTATCCGCAGGTCTGCGTAGACTCCTTCGACGGCAACAAGGTCAGCCAATGCAGATGCAGAAAGATCATCCCGTGAAAGTGCTAAATCCGCTGATGGCGGCATCGGAGCTGCTCCAGTGAGACTGAGCACGTCGAGACGGACATCTTCGCCGCCAGACGTGATTGTCGTTCCTGCGGCTCCTCCACACGTGTTAGCGTAGTCCTGGTTGATAAGAGCACGAACAAGGCCGTCGCTCGCATCGGTCCAGCTCACTCGCGTCTGGCCGTTTTCGAAGGGCGCGAGCATGAACTGGATTCTCCTAACCGGAAGGTCAGGAGGATTACCTCCACCACCACCCGCTGTTGAGCCGCTTTGCAAAAACAGTTCAGCCTGATTTCCGCTGCCGTAGTGAGGCAGCTCTTCATCCCACGTCGACAGATCATCAGATGAGCGAATCCAATAAAGGTAGCCAGGTTCAGTGTTCCAACGCGCGTAAAGCGCTCCATCCGTTGGGTCGGACTCGAAACGGAAATCGGAGTGGTCGGCAATTTCTTGCCCAAATAGAGGCAGGGCGATACAGCCCAAAGCAGCAGCTAGCAGTGTTCTCATAAAGGTGGGGGGGCATGGATGAGAACGCGCGAAGATCCTCTTCCATAGAGTAAATGGGGATCACCGGCACCTCTTTGGCGGAAGTGATATTGCTACGAAGCTCGCTCAAACAGTGGGCGAGTTTCATCTGGCAACAGTCTAGCAGTATGTAAATCGCGGGCCAACGAAAAAATGACATTAACAGATGGCGGCTCGATTTGTGGTGATGACAGAAGCTCTATGGGGTGAGTAAAAGTCTTCCGAAAATAGTAAAGAATATGGTTGGCCCTCAAGTGCGGCGACTGCGCGAAGCGAAAGAATGGTCGCAATCCGAATTCGCCAGAAAGTGCCAACTCAACGGTTTTGACGCCTCCCGGAGCACTATCGCTAACATCGAGGCTCAGATTCGGAAGGTGAGCGACATTGAATTCGCCTTGATGGCCAGAGCATTGGGTGAGCCGCTCAAGCATCCCATGGTATCAAAGAAGATCCCAGAATGGACGATTAAACCATGGAAACGAAACGACTCTTAGTCACGCAGATCCACTCAGAATCCCAACGCGGCCTTCGGCTGAAGAAGAACCCGTTCTACTTTCGTTGTGGACGCCACAATGTCACTAAGGTCTGAGATTCCGATGGCGGCTGCGATTGGCGAGTTGCTTCGTTCGGTAATGCTGAAGCCTTCGCCAGACTGCCAAAAGAAGGCTCCCTCATCGTCGTTGCCGACGATGAAACCAAACACATTGATGCCGGTAGCCGTGCCGTTGATGCGGAGCGATTCGAATTTGTAGCCTCCGAGGCGAGGAGCCCAACGGCAAGCAAGCCTCTTCCCTGAGCGATCTTCCGCGTAACCGACGATCACGCCATCGGCGTTCATGTCCAACGGCTCCGCTCGAGTCATTTTATTGGGCACCGGCAGAACCATCGGCTTCGCGTAGCCGGAATCTCCCAACACCCACACGCACGGTATCCGGCGAGGCTCTACCGACACTTGGACATCGACGTAGCCGCAGACAAGCCCTGCCTCGTTCACCGAACGGGCACCTCCTCCTAAGGTGAAGGGCGGCACAGCGAGCCATTCAGAACGCCAAGCATCGCCTGTATGAGACCAAACGCAGGGCAGCGCCCTCCCTTCTTTCTCGCATTGTCCGACGGCAACCGGACGTAGCTGATCGTTCAATCCGTCGATCCTTCCCATTTTTTCAGAGAGCGAGATTGGACTGTCCTGACGCTGCCACCAGACGGCGGGCTTTCCATCAATGCTGCCTCCCACCATTCGTCGAGCGTTCATGGCTCGTGCTTGAAAGTTCTTTTCCACTAAGAGAGGGGAGGGACCATCCTGGCTAAGCGCGAAAGACGATTCCCACAACGGTCGTGTGGGCGGACGGTAGGCTGGCCAGTCCATCGGTTGTCGAGCCCAAGGCTCGGCGAGAAGCTTCGCCAGTGGCACCGGCTCAAACTGAGTAAACGCGGTCACCTGCGAGGGCTGGTTGTTGGTGAACCCGTCAGAATTCAGCGCCAGGTTGACGGTTTCGGTGGCTGGGATCTCGACATTTTTACGTAGTGTGAATGGAAATTCGACGACTGGTTCCGAGGGCTTCTCGATAGCGTTGAAAGCGGCAAAAACAGAATCGAAAGCGTCCGGAGAATAGAACGTCGCTATACCTTTTGGATCTCTGGAGACCAACTCGCCGATGGGAAATGTCTGCTTCTTGGAAGAGTGAAGCATTAACATCGGGGACAATGGCCGAGACCGGCAGGGCATGACATGGCTAGACAGCGTGAGCGGTGCCCCGGCCAGAATGATCCGCATCTGAGTTTCCGCCGGAATGACAGTACCTTTAACCGCCGCAAATTCGAGAACAGCACGATCCCATGCTGGCCCGTCCTGGCCAAATGACACGGCACACAGGAATGAATCAGCATCAGTCGAGAAAGCAGGTTTTCCGTGGGCTCCGGTGTGGTTGATGGAAACGGGAACCAAGAGGGAGTCCTTGAGAACCCCCAGCTCTGGCTCCGTCCGGAACGTCATTCCTGAGGTTTCGTAATCGACTCCACCAGGGTGGTCGACATAGCGGACTTCCTTTTTTCCTTGAAAGAGGCGAAGATGGTAGGACAACCGACCTTGCCCTCCAAGATCACCCATGAGGAGCCAGACTTGGGCGGGCTGCTTAGAGCCTTCGACATGCTCGATTTCACCTGGCGAAAGAGCGTGAGTGAGTCGGATTTCCAGCCGAATCGGAGATCTGGCGGCGCTGGTCACCGTGTAAACCCACTGCTCAGGACGTCCTTGCTCTGTCTCAAGAATATCATTTGAGCGCCACTCCACCGCCGCCTCGAAGTTGATGCCGTGAAAGTGATAGATTTGGCCCAATCCCTCGCTCATGAGCCCACTTCCTGCCGAGATCACGGCCTTTCCCGAATCTTCACGAAACGCCGATTCCCAACACACCCACGAGGCCGTTGCATTGACGCTAAGAGTTCGTTCGGAAATAACTCCTACATGTTGTCGCCCAGAATCATGTAGGGGAGGTGCGGCATCACCCCGAGATGTTCACGTTATTTTCGCACGACTCCTAAGGAGGGCGAGAGCCGCTGCGGCTAGTGCACCATCTCTTCTGTAAAAGCGCCCGAGGCTACTCAGCCCGCACCGTTCCGGCACAGGCCGGAGGCGGAGCGTAGCGACCGCCGCAGGCCTGTGCCGGAACGGTGCGCCGCCCCTCTCCAAAGAGGTTGCGGTGCCCGGCACGGGGACGTCTTTTGGGGTGTCAAAGCCAACCAAAAGACACCCATGACCGAACACCACAGCACCCAAGATAACGCCACCTCCGACGCCCATCAACATCGTCTTTGATAGCGGTCTCGAAGGCCTCCCCGAAGCCTTCACCCTCCTCCTCAACCAAGTCATGCTCAGAGAGCGCTCCAGGCACATCAACGCCATCCCCCAAGTCCGAGACTCCTCCACCCCCTGCTCAGCCTCCCAGCTCTCAAATATAATGTATTAGGGGGAAATGGACGAGAACAAACAGTCTTCATGACCTGCGATGAAACTGCCCATCTTTGAGCTGCTCGGAAATAAAAAAGGAGCTACGATTTCTCGTAACTCCATGGAAAAGAATATGGTGGGCAGGAGAGGATTCGAACCTCTGAAGGCTGAGCCAGCAGATTTACAGTCTGCCCCGTTTGACCGCTTCGGTACCTACCCATTTTTGGGGGAAATGTTTTACCTGCAAAATCGGGGGGATTTGCAGGGCGCGGAAGATGGCGGGGGTGGCCTATTTCCGCAAGTGCTTTTTTTACCAGATTCGCTCGATAAAGCGAGTCATTGGGCCTTTTTGGCTTTCTGGCTTGGTGGAGGTGCGGGAGCCTACGGTTTTGCGGTCGCCGGGGTCTTCGATGTTTGCGTTTGGCGGCACCATGCGGGTGCTCACAATCTCGTAGCGGCGGACGGGGGCGTCGTTGGTATCGGCGACGGCTCGGGAAATTTTCTCAAGCACATCAAGCCCTTGGGTGACTTGGCCGAAGACGGTGTAGTCTCCGTTGAGGCGCGATTGCTTGCCTAGGGTGATATAGAATTGGTGGGCGGATGAGCGCTTGGAGGGGTTGGCGCTTGCGTCTGGGATACGCGCCATGGCGACGGCTCCTTTTTTGTGGGTGAGCTTGATCTCTGGGGAGAGAGTGGAGCGGTTGCCTCCGGTGCCCCAGGAGTCGCGGTTGGAATCTGAGCGGGTAAGCGGATCTCCCATCTGAACGATGAAGCGTGGGATGACGCGGTGGACGGCGGTGCCTTCGTAGGAGCCGTTGAGGATTTTTGCTTTGAAGTTTGCCACGTGCTGCGGGGCGGCATCCGGACGGAGCTGGATGACGACGGGGCGTTTAGTGCCGTTTACATCGTAGATGATGACTACCGTGTCGCTTTCTTCGGAGCCGCGTTTCTTGTCTGGATCGGGGAGATCAGCGAGATCGTCGTCGGTGAGATCGAGGTCGGCATCGTCGGCTCCTGCGGGTGCGTTACCACTTTGGGAGAGGGCTACAATCTCGTCGCCGGAGAGGTCGTCGGGATTTAAGTCGTCGCCGATGAATGGGAGGGAAGAGCAGCTAGGGAAACTGATCAGTGCGAAGGCGAGCGTCGCGATGAGGGGGATGGGCGCGTTGGCGGACATTTGAGGGTTATTCTTGAGGCAGTGAGGCGAAGATTAAAGAGGAAAGATTCACGATTTCGAAGGGAGTTTTCCTCGGGGTAAGGGGCTGTGGGAAAGGAATCGGGGTTTCTCCATTCACTTTTCGGACTTCCCATGCTAGCCTGCGCGCCCGCTTTTTAAGTCTTTAATCTTAAATTTCCACCTTTTCTCCTCTTTCCTCATGGGCAAATCACTTTACGAAAAAGTCTGGGACGCACACGCCGTCCGCTCGCTTTCAAACGGCCAGACCCAACTCCTCATTGGCACGCACCTCATCCACGAGGTCACGAGCCCCCAGGCTTTTGGAATGCTCCGCGACCTTGGCCTCAAGGTGAAATACCCGAAGCGGACTTTTGCGACAGTCGATCACATCGTCCCTACGGATCAGCGGGAGCAGCCTTTCGAGGATGATCTTGCGGATGCGATGATTAATGAGCTGGGGAAAAATACGAAGGAATTCGACGTCACTTATTTTGATCTCGCCTCCGGCAAACAGGGGATCGTTCACGTTGTGGGTCCTGAGCAGGGCATCACTCAGCCCGGCACGACGATCGCTTGTGGTGATTCTCACACGGCTACCCACGGAGCTTTTGGAGCCATTGCCTTCGGCATCGGCACGACTCAAGTGCGCGATGTCCTTGCCACTCAGACGATCGCGATGGACAAAATGAAGGTCCGCCGCATCAACGTAAATGGCAAGCTCGGCCCCGGCGTGTATGCCAAGGATGTGATCCTCCACATCATCGCCCTTCTCGGCGCGAAAGGTGGCATCGGCTTTGCCTATGAATACGGCGGCAATGTCTTCGACGAGATGTCCATGGAGGAGCGCATGACGGTCTGCAACATGTCCATCGAAGGCGGCGCTCGCTGCGGATACATCAATCCCGATCAGAAGACCCTCGATTATCTTGAAGGTCGCCCCTACGTCCCTGCTGGCGATGATTTCTCGGCTGCCGCCGAAAACTGGCTTTCTTTTGCTTCGGACGCCGATGCTGAATTCGACGACATCGTCGAGATCCACGCGGAAAACATCGCACCTTCCGTGACGTGGGGCATCAGCCCCGATCAAGGTTTCTCAATCGACGGCACCATCCCTGATCCGGCTAACGCCGAAACGCCTGCCGCCCGTGCGAGCATCGAGGAAGCGCTCGAATACATGAAGCTGCCAGCAGGCGCGCCCATTAAAGGCCACAAGATCGACGTCGCGTTCCTTGGCTCGTGCACCAACGGCCGTATCTCGGATTTCCGCGAAGTGGCCAAATACCTCGCAGGCCACAAAGTCGCGCCCGGCATCAAAGCCATCGCCGTCCCCGGCTCTCAGGTAGTAGACGCCCTGTGCAAAAAAGAAGGCCTCGATAAAATCTTCGAAGCCGCCGGCTTCGAATGGCGCGCGGCGGGCTGCTCAATGTGCCTCGCAATGAATCCCGATAAACTCATCGGCGACCAACTCTGCGCTTCGTCCTCGAATCGTAATTTCAAAGGCCGCCAAGGCTCCACCACTGGTCGCACGATCTTGATGTCTCCCGTGATGGTAGCCGCCAGCGCCATCACCGGAGTGATCTCTGATGCGCGTGAAGTCTTCACCATCACCGAGCAATCCGCCGCCGCTTAGCAGGACTTCAATCTTAAATCTTTCACCTTAAATCTCATGCCTCTAGCAAAGATCACCTCAGTCACCGGCACCGCAATCCACCTCCCCGGCTCGGATATCGACACGGATCGTATTATTCCGGCGCGTTTCATGAAATGCGTCACCTTTGATGGTCTCGGTGAATACGCGTTCTACGACGTCCGCTTCAATCCCGAGGGCGAAAAAATCGCGTCTCACCCACTGAACAATCCAAAATTCGATGGCGCATCGATCCTTCTTAGCGGCACCAATTTCGGCTGCGGCTCTTCCCGCGAGCACGCCCCCCAGGCACTCTACCGCTATGGATTTCGTGCGGTAATCGCGGAATCCTACGCTGAAATTTTCTTTGGAAATAGCACCACGCTGGGCATCCCATGCGTCGTCGCCACCCGCGAGCAGATTGCCGCTATCTCGGCAGCCATCGAGGCGGATCCCACGACGGAAGTCACCATCGATGTCCAGGATCGCACCGTCACCTATGGTGAGGCCACCATTTCAGTAGATCTTGCCTCCACCGCTCACGAAGCCCTTACCTCCGGTAAATGGGATCCTATCGCCGAGCTACTCGAAGGCGAGCCAGACGTGACCGCCACCGGAGCGAAGCTCGCCTACATGGCGGTATAAAAGAAAGGAGAGCGGACCGCCCTGTCTCCATCTAATCTGGCTCCATCGTGCCCGCCCCCCAAGAAAAGCACCAAGACCTCGGCCACGTCCGCGTCCTCTCCGATCTTCACTTCGGCCACTCCGCCTGCCTGATCCGCGAGGCGCACCAGCTTCGCCCGCTCTTAGAAGGAGCGGATACGATCGTCTTCAATGGAGATACCCTTGAAGAACGCGCGGATCCTTTCCGCGCGCGCAGCGAAGAAATGCTCGCGGATCTCCGCGAAATCTGCCGCCTCGCTGGCGCGAAACCGCTTTTCATCACCGGCAATCACGACCCCGGCGTCTGGGATCGCCACTATCTCGATCTCGCCGGCGGCAACGTATTCGTCACTCACGGCGATGCCCTCTTCGATCTCATCTCTCCCTGGTCCAAGGACATCGCTAAGACGGAAATCGGCATCCGCAAAATCCGGGCACACTACACTCCCGAGCAACTCCGCGAGCTGGACACCCTCATGGCGTGCACCAAATCCGCCTGCAAGCTCACTCACATTTACGAAAAAAAAGGCACCAATAGCCTCGTGAATAAACTCCGCGTCCTCACCGCCGAAATGTGGCCACCCCGGCGCCCCGCCGCAATTCTTCATTCCTGGGCCGTGGCGCCTAAGCGAGCTCTCACCTTGCTGGCCGAGCACCGCCCCCAAGCCAAAGCGATCCTCTTCGGCCACACGCATTTCCCCGGCATCTGGAGTAATTCCACTCAGACTGCCATTAATACCGGCGGCTATTTGGGCACCTTAAATGCTCGTGCGATCGATATCCCCGCTCACGGAAACTCGCTTACCTATCATCGCGTCCAATTCAAAAAGGGCAGTTTCTACCAAGCTCCCGCTAGCCGCGAGCTTCCATTCTAGGAATTGGAATCGGGAAATTTTTGGAAATCGCCGCCGAGCGCGAGGTGAAGGTCGATGCGGTTTTGCAGGCGGAGATTGGTGAGGGCGAGTAGGGCTTGGCGTGCGGAGGCCAAACGGCGCTGGGATTCTAGGACGGTGAGGGTATCAGCGAGACCGCGATCGTAAGACCGTGTGGCGAAGTCCACGGCGTTCGTAGCTTCTTGGACGGCGGTGAGGGTGAGGCGGTGTTGTTGATCGAGGAGGCGACCGGCGGCTAAGGCGGTTTCGACTTCTTGGAAGGCGGTGAGGGCAGAGTCGCGGTAGTTTTCGACGATTTCTTCGGCCTGAGCTGCAGTGAGAGCGACATTGGCACGAAGCGCGCCACCTCGAACGACGGGCTGCGTAAGACCGGCGGCAATATTCCAAATGAGCGCGGTAGGATCGAGAAGATCGCGCAGCTCCGTGGAGCCGCGACCAGCCGAGCCAGTGATACGAGCTGCCGGAAGAAGCGCGCGCCCGGCCGCAGTGTGGCGAGCAAGCGCAGCGGCAGCGCGGCGCTCAGCGGCAATGATATCGGGGCGCCTAAGAAGCAATTGGCTAGGAAGCCCGGTAGGAACGGCGGCGAGATTTTCGGGAAAACGCTCCAGCGCGCGAATGCGCCCCTCCGGGTAGCGGCCGACAAGGGTCTCAAGCGTGCGGCGGGCCGCATCAGCATCGCGGCGAGTCGCTTCTACATTTGCTTTCGCAGTGGCGAGATCAGATCGAGCGAGGGAGATGTCTAGCGGAAGGCGCTCGGTGGCGATGCCCCGGTCGAGCTGGCCTTCGAGGACATCGAGGCTAAGTCGGAGGCGGGTCGCATTTTCTTCGGCGAGACGGATTTGGGAGGTCGCCTCGAGGACATTGAGGGCAGCTTTGGCGACATTCGCGGCGAGGGAGAGCCGCGCGGCATGGAGATCCGAGGCGGCGGCGGCAGTTTCCGCGAGAGCGGCAGCACGTTCTTGGCGAAGTCGCCCCCAGAGATCGAGCTCC
Organism: uncultured Verrucomicrobiales bacterium; assembly: GCA_937922595.1. Classification (GTDB taxonomy): domain Bacteria; phylum Verrucomicrobiota; class Verrucomicrobiia; order Verrucomicrobiales; family DEV007; genus CALAIY01. Next base: position 15,417 of record CALAIY010000073.1, read on the forward strand.
CAGGAAAGACCGAGGCTGAGATCGAAATTATTGGAGCGCACGCTACTTTGCTGCGCCCCAAGAAGGCGTTGGGCGCGGCTGCTGCGGGAAGTGAGATCGAACTCAGGGAGAAGATCTGCCCCCGCGATATTAGCCCGCGCACGGGCCGCTTTGAGCCGAGCTGCCGTGGCGGCAAGCGAAGGATTTTGCGCCAGCGCCTCTTCCACAAGGCGGGTAAGCGCGGGGCTTTTAAGCGTAGGAAGCCAGGCCGTAGTCGCAGCACTAGCATCACTCGGTGTGCTCCAATGAACGGGCGCAGGCGGAAGTTCGCGAAGATTCGGAGAGACGCAGCTAGGGAGGGCGAAGAGAAGCGCGGCGAGGGCGAGTGGTCGGAGCATTTTCGAGGAATATTAGGAACCGCGTTCGCGGGAGCGGGCGGCACGAATCGCTTCGTTCGTCGCACGGACGAAGTGAGCTTCGGTGACGATACCGAGAAATGTCGGGTCGTCTTCCGATGCAATTACCGGCACCGAATCCGCACCAAGCCCCTCAATCTTCGAAGACGCGTCAATGAGCGCATCACCCGCGTGGAGCACGAGCTGCGGAACGTCGGTGAGCTCAGCAGCAGTCATCTCAAGCGATGAGACCAACGCCGATTCTGCATAGACAACGCCCATGAGCTGCCCCCCTGCATCAATCACATAATGATCATCACCATGATGCTCGCGAAGGGCGGCCACGACTTCGGCGAGAGGCGTTTCCGGCGCGAGCCGATGCGCATTAGGATTCACAAGCTCACTCACCGTGCGTTTGCGCAGCACACGAATCTCGCGGCCTTCATCGAGATCAATTCCACGCGTCCGAATCTGACGCGTGAAAAAACTACGATCATAAAATTTCGTGACGAACGCATTCGCCACCACCACACCAATCATCACAGCCGTCGTCGCGGCATAATCGCCCGTGAGTTCGAATACGATGAGCACCGTCGCAATCGGCGCACCGACCACCGAGCTAATCACCGCGCCAGCCCCCACAACGGCGCACGTCTCATAAAGCCGCGGCTCCGCCACAAACCCCGCAATCCCGCCAACGCACGCGCCAAGAAAGAGCGCAGGTCCAAAGACCCCACCCGGCATACGCCCAAGCCCAAGGCAAAGCACCGTGAGCACCAGCTTCGCACCAATCAACGTCCAAAGTTGCCAAGCATCAAATTGCGGCTCACCAGGCAACTGCCCAAAAACCGCCTGAATCGTCTCATCGCCCAATCCCAAAGCCTCAGGAATCGCCGTTCCAATCACCCCGGCAAGCGCCATCGCCAGCGCAGGCACGATCCATTTGGCACGCCCAAGACGATCCGGGAGTTTTCCCGCCACAAACATCCCCTGCATAAATGCCATCGCCACCAGAGCCGAGACCAGCCCCACCACCGCGAAAATCGGGTAATCCGCAATGCCCGGCTCCACCCCCTCAAGACCCGAAAGTCGCAGCCCCAGATATTCAGCATCATGGCTGCGTGCAATCGCCGAGCCAAGCACAGCCGCCACCGCCGTAGGCGCAAATCCGCGCAGCGCATAGCTCCCGATAATCGCCTCGTGCGCGAATATCACCCCCGCAATCGGCGCATTAAATGAAGCCGCAATCGCTGCCGCCGCTCCGCAGCCCAAAAGCGTCACCACTCCACGCTCAGGCAATCGAAAAACCCGCCCAAAGAATGATCCCACCGTCGCCCCGAAATCGACAGCCGGACCATAGCGCCCAGCCGAAGCCCCTACCCCCACCGCAAGCGCCGCCGCAAGCGGCGAGATCATCCCACGCAAAAGCGGCAGCTTCCCCTCCCCTTGCGTCGCCGCCACGATCGCATCCGCCGGCCCAGAAAATCTCCCGAATCGTCCCACCAGCGGCAGCAGCCCCAGCACCAGCCCCGCGCCCGCCATCCACAGCACTAGAGTCTCCGGAGCCACCTCCTTAAAAAATTCTGCCGTGCCCCCACCCGGCCCGTTTTTCAGCATCCACTCGATAAGCCACTTCAATCCCAGCGCCCCATAAGCACCCGCCGCCCCCACCACAAGCGCGAGAGCACTCAAAGTAAAAGGCGATTCTTTCTGGCGGCGCAGCGGTTCCAAAACTTCCGCGAACCTGCCCACCCCACCAGGAATGTCGCGCATAAAAAAATAGACAGATCGGTCTGTTTGCGCCATTATAAGCCACCATGAGAAAAGCAAATGCACGCCAACGCATCCTGGACACCGCCACCCAGCTCTTTCACCAGAAAGGCTACGCCACCGTCGGGATCAACGAAATCATCTCCACAGCGGAAACTGCCAAAGCCACTTTCTACCAACACTTCCCATCCAAGGAAGCCCTCGGTGAAGCCTGGCTCCAAAGCGTTCACGATCGCTCAGAAGACTCCCGCGCCGATATCCTCTCCGATCCCGAGACCGCCTGCGTCAAAGTCCGTGAGTATTTTCAAGAACTCCGGAAATTCCTTAAAAAAGGCAGCTTTCGCGGCTGCCCCTACACCAACACCTCAGCCGTCATCCCTGCAATGGCCGATGGAGGCGAGCCGCTCCACTGCCAAGTCGTGGACCATAAAAAATCCATCCGCCGCTTCTTCCACAAGCTCGCCACCCAGATCACCTCCGAAAAGCCAGAAGCCAAGCGCCTTGGCGACATCCTCTTCCTCCTCTACTCCGGTGCCACCACCGAAGCGCAAAACCTCCGCTCACTCTGGCCCGTAGACGTAGCCATGGCCGAAGCCGATGCCCAATGCGCAAAATTCTCAAAAAAACGCTAAAAGAAGAGAATAAAGACAGACCAGTCTGTGTCTAATAAGTGCCATGCAACCCGAGCACCCAACAGACACTCCCCACCTCGATTCCGCGATCCTCACGCAAGCCCTAGCCGGAAGCTGCGGACCAGAAGAGACCGACTGCCCCCTCACCGGCCTCCAATGCAACGACGACGAATGCTTCGTCACCACCAACGAATTCGAAATCAACCCCAACGCCTAAACCCAACTTAATTCCATGAAACTCCTCCCTCTCGCCCTCGCAATCTTCACCACCATCTCCACCGCCTTCGCCTGGGAAAGCTCCTACGATTCCCTCCTCCAGAAATACGTAAAAGGCTCCGGCGTCAATTACGCCAGCTGGCATAAAAACACTGCCGACCGCAAAGCCATCTCCGAAATCACCGGAGCAATCGCCTCCGCAAGCCTCTCCGGAAAATCAAAAGACGAAAAACTCGCATTCTACCTCAACGCCTACAACGCAAACATCCTCGATAAGATCCTCGCCGAATACCCCACCGACGGCCCCGGAGGCGGCGGTTTCTTCGGAAGAAACAAATTCTTCAAAAGCATCAATTTCAGCGTCGCCGGGAAAACCACAAACTTCTCCGCACTCGAAAATGAAATCATACGTCCCACCTTCAATGAGCCCCGCATCCACTTCGCACTGAACTGCGCCAGCGATAGCTGCCCGCCCCTTCACGGGAAAGCATTCAATGCAGCAACTCTCGATGCCACCCTCACCCAGCTCACCAAAAACTTCGTCAACAACGACCCCGACGGTGTGAAAATAAAAGGCAGCACCGCCTACATCTCAAAAATCTTCAATTGGTATGCAGATGACTTCAAAACCGCCGGAGGTGCCGCAAGTTACATCAACCAATACCGCACCACCAAGCTCCCGAAGAAAATCAAATTCCAAGACTATAAGTGGACGCTCAACTCCACTAGCTAAACACCCACGCATCTCAATCTCACACAAACGCCTACGCGACCATGAAAGCTAAAACGAAATCTATCCTCAAATGGGTCGCAATACTCATTCTTCTCGTCAGCTTCAGTATCGTCGCCAGCCAGCTGGGACTCAAAGAAGTCTTTAATAATCTCCTACAAAAAGTCGAAGGACTCGGATTCTGGGGGCCAGTCATCTTTATCGGAGCCTACATCCTTTCCACCATCTTCTTTATCCCAGCCTCCGTCCTTACCCTCGGAGCAGGAGCCGTCTTCGGCCTCGCATTCGGATCGATCTACGTCTCCATCGCCTCCACCATTGGAGCATCAGCGGCATTCCTCATTGGGCGCTACTTCGCCCGCGACCTAATCTCCAAGAAAATCGAAGGCAACGAGCGATTTGCGGCAATTGATTCCGCCGTAGGCAAAGAAGGCTGGAAAATCGTCGGCCTCACCCGCCTCTCGCCAGCCTTCCCCTTCACACTGCTCAACTACGCCTACGGACTTACCAAAGTCCCCTTCTCCCACTACCTCATCTCTTCTTGGATCGGCATGATGCCCGGCACCGTGATGTATGTCTACCTCGGCTCACTAGGGAATGCCGCCAGCGAAGGAGGCACCAGCCCGCTCGAGTGGGCGCTCCGAATTGTCGGCCTTCTCGCCACCGTCGTAGTTACCATCTACGTCACCAAAGTTGCCAAAAAAGCACTGGATTCAAAACTCGAAAACTAATTTTTTCAGCCCCCTTTCATCATGAAATCAATCAACGAATTTCCTGCCGTCCAGCCCCTAGACGAGCACAACCAAGCACTAGTCGCGAACGTCCACCCCACCGACTGGGAAAACCCCGAGCCCACAGAGGTGTATAACTTAGTGGTCATTGGAGCCGGAACAGCCGGCCTAGTCACCGCCGCTGGAGCCGCTGGCGTCGGAGCCAAAGTCGCCCTCATCGAGCGCCACCTCATGGGCGGAGATTGCCTCAATGTCGGCTGCGTCCCATCCAAGATGCTCATCTCCGCTGCGCGCAACCGCGCAGCAATGGCAAAGGCAGATGAATTCGGAAACACCGTAGAAAACGTCGGCACCGATTTCCCAAAAGTCATGGAGCGGATGCGAAAGCTACGCGCCGAAATCAGCAAAATCGATGGAGCAAAGCGCTTCCAAGAACTCGGCGTCGATGTCTTCATCGGTGCCGCGAAATTCGGCGAAGGCAAAACAGTCGAAGTCGCCGGTAAAACGATTCGCTACAAAAAAGCGGTCATCGCCACCGGCGCACGAGCTGTCGAACTCCCGATCCCAGGCCTTATGGAATCCGGCGCAATGACGAATGAGACGATTTTCTCCCTCACCGAGCTACCCAAGCGCCTCGCAGTCATCGGCGGCGGCCCCATCGGAAGTGAACTTGCACAGACCTTCCGGCGCTTTGGAAGTGAAGTCACCATCATCGACAAAGCAGATCATATCCTCGCTCGCGAAGATGCAGACGCTGCCAAAATCGTCCAGGAACAATTCAAAAAAGAAGGCGTAAAGCTACTCCTCAATGCAGATACCGAAAAAGTAGAAGGAACGCCCGAAGGCGTAAAAACAATCCACTACAAAATCAATGAACTTTCAGGCACCCTCGAAGTCGATGCAATCCTAGTCGGAGTCGGCCGCCAGCCGAATACCGATGGACTGAATCTCGAAGGCGTTGGAGTAAAGTATGATCGCAATGGAGTGGAGGTGGATGACATGCTGCGCACGACCAACAAAGATATCTACGCAGCAGGAGATATTGCCATGAAATGGAAATTCACCCATGCCGCCGATTTTGCGGCACGTGCAGTCATTCAGAACGCGCTGTTTTTCGGAAGAAAGAAATTGAGTTCGCTCACCATGCCCTGGGCGACTTACACCTCACCCGAAGTCGCCCACGTCGGACTCTATGGGCACGAAGCAAAAGATCAGGGCATCGAAATCGATACCTACACCCAAAGTCTTGAGCACGTAGATAGAGCCATTGCCGAAGGTGAGACTGAAGGATTCGTCAAAATCCACACCAAAAAAGGAAGCGATGAAATCCTCGGAGCCACTATCGTCGCCGCAAATGCCGGAGACCTCATCAGTGAGATTAGCACCGCAATGGCCGCCAAAATGGGGCTCGGCTCACTCGCCAATGTAATCCATCCCTACCCCACTCAAGCCGAGGCCATCCGCAAAGCCGGCGATCTGTACAATAAAACCCGCCTCACCCCAAAAGTGAAAAGCTTAATGACTAAATTCCTCGCTTGGCGGCGGTAACGCCTCTGCACCAGCATCCTATCAACCCATAGAATTCCCAATCGACAAATCCCACCCACTAGGCGAAGGCTCACCGTCCAATGGAAGGCCACAACCCCGAAGATGGCGGTCGGAGGTGGTTTCGTAGGCAACCTCCCGTAGCGCTGACGCAAAAGGACATCGACGCAACGATCGAAGACTCCGATCACACGCGGGAATTGCGCCGTCGCATTCTCCTCCGCGCGGTGCTGGTGGGGGTCGTTACGGGCTGCATTGCCGTCGCCTTTCGGTCGGCGCTTCACTGGGCCGAGGGCGCCCGCACTGATTTTCTCAGCGATTACAATGGGTTCACCCGTTTCGGAATCGCTGCAGCGCTCGCTACAGCCTGTGTGAGTTTGAGCCTCTGGCTCGTTCGCCGTTTTTCTCCCGCCTCCGCAGGTAGCGGGATTCCTCAGCTCAAAGCCGTGCTGCGGAATCTTCGCGAAATGAATTGGCTTTCACTTCTCCTCGTGAAATTCAGCGGCGGAGTGCTCGCGATTGGCGGCGGCCTCGCCTTAGGCCGCGAGGGACCTACCGTCCAAATGGGCGGAGCCGTCGGCAAAATGATCTGCGGGATTCTTGGCGTCACCAAAGCCGAGCGCTTCATCCTCATCGCCGCAGGCGGAGGAGCCGGACTCGCCGCCGCTTTCAATGCCCCCCTCGCAGGACTCGTCTTTGTCCTCGAAGAGATCCAACGCGCCTTCACTTCACGGGTGTTTTTCGCTGCACTGTTAGCCTCCGCCACTGCCGATACCATCTCTCGCATCGTCCTTGGGCAAGAGCCGGTCTTTCACATCGAGCACCTCCCCATTCCACCGCTTGCCCTCCTCCCACTTTTCTTCGCGCTCGGCGTCGGCGCGGGACTCTTCGGAGCGCTCTTCAATCGTGCCCTCCTCGGCAGTATGGATACGTTTGATAAAATTAAAAAACTCCCCGTCCTCGTCCCCGGAGCAATAATTGGTCTTGCCGTCGGAGCCGTCGCGTCCATCGATCCCGTGCTTCTCGGGGGCGGCCATGCACTCACTGAACAAGCCCTTGCAGGCGGCATCGCCCTCGGCTCCGTAGCTCTCTACTTTCTTGTCCGCTTCGCCCTCACTCTCATTTCCTACGGCAGCGGAGCCCCCGCCGGAATTTTCGCACCACTACTCGTCCTCGGAGCCCTCGGCGGCCTTGGCCTCGGGCTCGTCGCCCAAGCCATCTTTCCTGCAACCATTTCCCACCCCGAAGTCTTCGCCGTCGCCGGGATGGGAGCCCTCTTCTCCTCCGTCGTCCGCGCGCCCCTCACCGGAATCGTCCTCATCTTCGAAATGACCGGCGAACACTCCCTCATGCTTCCCCTCATGGTCGCCTGCCTCACATCCTACGTCATCGCCGATCACCTCGGCAGCCGACCTATCTACGCCTCCCTCATGGCCAGAGCCCTCGAAAACCGCCAAGAACAGCTAAGTGAACGAGGGCTCAAGGAGTCCTAAAAGCCTATCCCTTCTCCAAGCTCTGAATATGTCTCTTTGCGGCACTGAGGCCAGTGACCACAAGCTTACCTTCAGCATCTACTAAGAAATAGCTAGGCACTCCACCCTTATGGTGCTTCGAAATTGCCTCGACTTTCTCCAAGGCCTTCTCCCGAATCACCGGCCAGGGAAATTTTTCCTCCGCAGCCCAGGTCGTCGCAGCTTTCTCTTTCTCTTTTGGATACCAAACGAGCTCGACGTCAGAATTCTTTGAGATCTCATTATTGTAATACTCCACCAACTGGGGAGCGCTATCGCGACAAGGGGGTCACCAGGAAGCCGAAAAATAGAGGAGATAGTATTTGGAAGGCGCTTCGGGCTCAAATTTTCGAAGACGTTTTCCACTCAGCTTTAAAAGATTGCCCTCAAGAGCCACCGGAACGGCAGCAGAAGCCAAAGCCGCTAGCTCGGCTTTACGAGCGACCTCTTCCTCAACCCATTTTTGATCTGCTTCACTAAGCATCTCTAACTTGAAGGACATCTCTTTCCCGCCTTCACGATCAACCGTCACCTTCCCTCCTTCAAAACTCACAAAATCACCCTCGAATGTCTTGCTACCATCCTCACTTGTCCAAGTTCGCGCTGTCGCCGTGCTGATGAGCAGGCTAGCACCGAAAGCGATAAGCATCGGTTTAAGTAAAAAAGATTTCTCATTCATGATCATAAACATTCACCGAAAACGTTTTTTTAGTCAAACCTTAAGATGAGAGCGGAGGACACAGCAGAACTGGGCTAATGCAAGGAATGCAAATTCCATTCGAAAACACCTACGCGCGCCTTCCTGAGCGCTTTTTTGTACGGCAAGAACCAGATGGTTTCGCTCACCCAGAGATGATACAATGGAACGCCTCACTCGCCGAAGAGCTAGGCATCAAACTTGAGGAATCGAATGCCCTAGCCATCTTTTCCGGAAACCAAGTCGCAGAAGGATCAGCCCCCCTGGCGCAAGCCTACTCGGGGCACCAATTTGGCGGCTTTTCTCCGCAGCTAGGTGATGGGAGAGCCCTACTCCTTGGCGAAGTAGCAGGTCGAGATATCCAGCTCAAAGGCCCCGGCCCCACCGCATTTTCCCGCCGGGGCGATGGCAAATCCGCTCTAGGCCCAGTGCTCCGCGAATATCTTGTAAGTGAAGCAATGCACGCCCTGGGCGTCCCCACCACGCGCGCTCTAGCCGCCATCGCCACAAATGAATCTGTATTACGCCGGGAAGGACTCGTTCCAGGCGGAGTATTTACGCGAGTTGCCGCAAGCCACGTCCGAGTCGGCACATTCGAATATCTTGCCGCACGCCGAGACACCGATGGACTAGCCATTCTCGCGGACTACGTGATCACACGCCACTATCCAGAGATTACAGGAACAGACGCACCCCACATCGCACTACTAGAATGCGTCTTACGCGCTCAAGCCCGCCTCATAGCACAGTGGATGTCGCTCGGATTCATTCACGGCGTAATGAACACCGATAACATGGCAATCTCTGGCGAAACAATTGATTACGGCCCGTGTGCATTCATGGAAGCATTCCATCCGAAATGCGTCTTCAGCGCCATCGACACCCAAGGCCGCTACGCCTGGGGAAATCAACCAGAAATGGCACTTTGGAACCTCACCCGCTTCGCAGAAACTCTCCTACCACTGATCGATCCGAACCTTGCCGTCGCGAAGGAGAAAGCTGAATCAACACTCCGTAAATTCCAGACTATTTTCGAGGAAGAATACGATCGGCGTTTTCGAGCTAAGTTTGGACTTTCCAACAACGTAAGCCCCGAACTCATCGAGCAAGGCCTCGCGATTCTCGAAAAACAAAACATAGACTACACCCTATTCTTTCGAGAACTCTCATGGGGAGAGGATGACGCAGTAGCCAATCTTTTTGAAGACACCCAAGCAATTCACCAATGGCTATCGGACTGGAATAAATCCGCTCCCAACACCCAAGCCATGCGCTGCACAAATCCAGTCCTTATCCCAAGAAACCACCAAATCGAGCAAGCCCTTCAAGCCGCTTACCAGGGAGACTACGCACCTTTTCGCCGACTCTCGCGCGCACTCGAATCCCCCTTCGAAATCCAAAAAGAATTTAGCGATCTCGAATCTCTTCCAAAAACAGAAGAAATCGTCCCACACACCTTCTGCGGGACCTAGTCCGAGCCATCCGATCCCCTCCCAGAAAGCCCCATAGCGAAGCGCTTGATCCCCGCCCCAAGCGCCACGATACCTATCGTCATGTCTTCCCCCCGTAAAATTCGGATCGGCCTCGCAGGCCTCGGCAACGTCGGTGCCGGCGTCGTCAAAAACCTTCAGAAAAACAGCGCTCTCCTCACCACACGCACCGGAGCCGAAATCGGCGTCGGCAAAGTATGCGTGCGTGATCTCGCGAAATCCCGCGACGTCGAAGTCCCTGCCGCGCAACTCACCACCAATCTCCAGGACCTCCTCACCGACCCCGCCACCGACATCGTCGTCGAGCTCATCGGGGGCACCACCATCGCCTACGACTTCGTCGCCGATGCCCTCCGCGCCGGAAAGCCCGTCGTCACCGGCAACAAAGCACTCCTCGCCGAACGTGGCATCGAACTCGTCGCCCTCGCGGAAAAGGAAAACGTCCCCCTCTATTTCGAAGCCGCCGTCGCAGGCGGCATTCCAATCATCAAAGCCGTCAAAGAAGCCCTCGTCGGCAATGAGATTGATTCCATCTACGGCATCATCAATGGCACCTCGAATTACATCCTCACCCGGATGAATGACGCCGACCTCTCCTACGACGCCGCCCTCAAAGAAGCCATGGATCTCGGCTACGCCGAAGCCGATCCCACACTTGATATCAATGGCTGGGACGCCGCCCACAAAGCAATCATCCTCGCCTGGCTCTCCTACGGTCGCTGGCCAAAGCCCGAAGACATCCACGTAGAAGGCATCGAAAATATCGCCCCGGAAGACATCGCATTCGCAGACCGCCTTGGCTACGCCATCAAACTCGTCGGCGTCGTAAAGCCAGGCACAGACCACCGCATCGAATGCCGAGTGAACCCCGCCTTCCTCCCCAAATCCCACATCCTCGCCCACGTTAATAGCGTCTATAATGCCCTCGCCGTCCGCGGCGACGTCGTCGGAGAGACGCTCTACTACGGCAGCGGCGCAGGCCAAGACGCCACCAGCTCCTCCGTCATCGCAGACATCGCAGATGCCGCCGCCAATATCGCCCACGATGCCGGTTTCGAAGGATTCCTCCCCCACGGCGAACACGGCGTCAGCGTGCCCCTTTCAGAAACCACCTCCTCTTACTACGTTCGCCTCGCCGTAGACGACCGCCCTGGCGTCATCGCTGAAATCACCGCCCTACTCGCCACCAACGAAATCGGCATCCTCAGCATCGTCCAGCCCGAGCCCGATCAGCCCAAAAAAGGCACCGCCACCCTCGTCCTCACCCTCCACGATACAAACTACGGCACCATCGCCTCCGCCCTCGAAAAAATCGAAGCACTCCCCTGCACGCAAAAAAAGCCCGTCCTCTATCGTATCGAAAGCATCTGAGCGATGAAATTCCACTCCACACGTGGCCAATCTCCCCCTCTCGGTTTCGCCGATGCCTTCGCCGCCGGCCTCGCCCCAGATGGCGGACTCTACGTCCCCGAGACCCTGCCAGACATCACCAGCCTCCTCGCCAAGCACGAAGCACTCAGCCCATCCCCAGCGAGCTACACCCAATTAGCAGCAGACTTCTTCACCCTCTTCGACCACGACCACACGCCCGAAGAAATTCTATCACTCTGCGAAAAATCTTACACCTCGTTCGACGCCCCCCTAGTTAGCCTTGATGACACCACCTCCGTCCTTGAGCTCTTCCACGGCCCCACCCTCGCCTTCAAAGACTTCGGCCTCCAACTCGTAGGAAACCTCTTCGAAGACCAAATCCGCCGCACCGGAAACTCCGTAAACGTCCTCGGAGCCACCTCCGGAGACACCGGCTCCGCCGCCATCCACGGTCTCGCCAACAAAGAAGGAGTAAACGTCTTCATCCTCTACCCCGAAGGCCGCGTCTCCCCCCTTCAAGAGCGCCAGATGACCTGCACCGGCGCCTCAAACATCTTCCCCATCAGCATCCAAGGCTCATTCGACGACGCCCAAAAAATCGTCAAAGACCTCTTCGTAGACCTCGAATTCAAAAAACAAGTCGGCCTCTCCGCAATCAACTCAATCAACCTAGCCCGCGTCCTCGGCCAGTGCGTCTACTACCTCTACGCCCACCTCCAGCTCACCCCCCAGCAACGCGCCAAAGGAATCGAATACATCGTCCCTACCGGTAACTTCGGCAACGTCCTCGCCGGCTGGCTCACCTACAAAATGGGACTCCCCGCGAGTAAGTTCGTAGTCGCCACAAACCAGAACGACCTCCTCCACCGCCTCTTCACCACCGGCCACTACGCCCCCGGCAGCGTCGCCCCCAGCCACGCCCCCAGCATGGACATCCAGGTAGCCTCCAATTTCGAACGCCTCCTCTACCTCCAGCTCGGTCGCGACGGCACCCGCACCGCCGCCCTCATGCAAGAATTCCGCGATCACTCCAAACTCGATCTCACCCAACACCACTTCGACAACGCCATCTTCACCGCCACGCGGACAGACGACGCCGCCATCCTAGAAAACACCCGCGCCGCCAAAGAACGCTTCGATTACATCGCAGACCCCCACACCGCCTGCGCCTTCACCGATCTCACGAGCGACGCCCACAAGATCCTCCTCGCCACCGCCAGCCCGGCGAAGTTCCCCAGCGTAATCGAGCAGGCCACCGGCCACCACCCGACGCATCCCACCCTCGAGGCACTCAAGGAAAAGATACCACTCTTCCACACCCCCGGCTCAGACGCCGCCGAAGTAAAAGCCTTCGTCCAAGCCAACGCTGCAAAGTAAGCCAGGGAGCCCCGGCGTCCCGCCCGACTCCACCTCGTATCACCCGGCTAGATATACCGGCGGGACTCCAGCGCTCCAATCAAAGCTCCAGCTTAATCGCGTCGAACCCACCTTCGACGCCCCCGGCATCACCTACATCCGGCACCCCGCCGCCCTTCAGCGATTCCATCCAGATCCGCGCCCTTTCCGGCTCCTTTTTCCTCAGTAGCCCCGCGTAAGCTATCACCGAGTCCCGGTGGAAGCTCGTCCCCTCCGTCTCATGGAGCCAGGTCTCTAGAGCCACGCGGTTTTTGATCGACCATTCCTTTACCAATTCGCCAATGAACTTGGGGGTCGCCGGCATCTCCCCACCCAGCTTCGCCGCCGCGCCGCCTTCCTGCGCGAGAAGCCAATCTGCCGCCCGTCTAGGATCCGCACCCGCTATCGCATACGCCACCCTTTCATATCCTTTTCTGAAAGCAGCGACGTCCGTCAGATCATCCTCCGAGTTCCCTTCATACCACGCTTCCAGCTTGGATAGCCCATAAGTCTGGACATATCTCGAAATAAACGGCTCGATCAGAGAAATCTCTCCATCGCCGTTCAGCCTAGAAAGCAACCCCTCCGCACTCGTAGGATCGTTCACCAATCCAGCAGTGATAATCGAACCTCGCACCACCCCATACGTTCTGGTTTTCTTATCTAGAGTTTCGGCCCATTCGTTCACCGCCTTCTCATCCACCGAGGCCCACCCCTCCACGAGATTCCAAAACATAGAATGGGCACTCAGGGATTCTTCCACAGGATTCTCCGCAACAAAACGCTCCGCATTTGTCTCCCCAATCCTCTGCATCAACGCGACATACTCTCCACGACGCCTCTTCCCCTGATTCCGCTGGCTCTCAAGCATCTCCTTCATTGTCATCAGGGTTTCGTAGGAATCCACGCCCTCCAACCAACTCGCAAATTCTATCATCCGCGTCGCGCCCAATGGATTCTGAACGATACGCCAAAGATCTTCCGCCTCCAGTTCGCTCTCTTTCAGATAAACCTGTCTCTCCGTTTCTATCGCCACATCTTCCGCAACCTCATTTTCGACACCGATCACTACCTCACCATCCTCTTCCCTTATACCAACTGAACGACCGGCAAAAAATCCGGTTGCGATGGCCAGCGCCACAATTCCAAAACGAATCAATCTGTTCACTTTAAGAATCTTCATTTTCCAGTAGAAAATTAAATTTATCGAACCCCGCCAAACGTTGCTCTTCCACCCAGCGGTCTGCTGCCTCTGGCGACGTCCGGCGAACCCGCCAAAGAACAGCTTCAATAAGTCTCTGTTCTCCCTCACTTCCAAAACGAGGATCATCTGTATTGATCTGAGCACTTGTCCAATCCATGAGGCCCTCAATACCGTGAAGATTTGAAATTTCTCCCACCATCTTCCCTAAAACCTTGGGCTTGGTCTTCGTATCCGAGCCAACGTTATACAAGATCGCATCCAAATCATCGAGACTCCGCCCTGCCGCGCCGACGATCACCGGGACTAACAAAGAAGACCAATACGTCCCGCTTTTTTCGATACATAAAGCAGCTGCTTCAAACGGCTGCTTTGATGCCCAGCCCACCATAATTTCTTGGGTTCCAAACTCGGGAACCCCCTTATCTTCCGGCTCGCGCGCCACCAGCAGTTCCTTGCCGAAAAGCTGCCCACCCCGCTCCATCAGCGCTTTATATTCGTCGGGAAACCTCCTCCCATCTTTACGCAAGATCTCAAACTGAGCCTCCACCGCCCAAAAATCATCAACCGTCTCGATCTGATTCAAAGCATCGAGAAACAGACTCGCTCTTTTTAACTGCCCAGCTTCCAATAGCGCCGCAAGCGCCTCTTTATCCACAGATAGAACAGCCAGTTTCTCGATCGAAGCAGTCGTCGTTTCCGTTTCAGCTACCAACTCAAGCGCAGGAAGTTTTTCTGGTTTTGATAAAGTCCCCGCAAAAAAACCAAGAAGTGCTCCGCCAACGATAAAAGCAAGAAAGCCGAAGCTTAGCGATCGCGGATCTTTTTTTATGGGCACTCCTGATTTTAGCATGGATGCCGTTTTGAAAACAAGATTACTTTTCTAAGAAAAATGATATCTCGCTGCAAGTTAGTTCTTCTTCGCTTCCAGAAAGCTCACCAGATCGGCGAATTCCTTGAGTGAAAGTGCATTCGCTAGCCCGGCAGGCATCATCGAATTCGGGAGGTGATCCTCCTTCTCCACGTCTGCCTGTTTTAACGTAGTTACCTGGCCGGCCATGTCTCTCAGCACCATGGTATCGGAATCGCTGGAGGTGACGAAGCCCATGTGCATCGTGCCATCTTTCATCTTCACCTGCGCCGTCTGGAAGCCCTGGGAGATCGTGTAATCCGGGCGGAGAATCGCGGTGGCGATCTGCTCGTCGTTCATGATCGATCCGATCTGTCCCATATAAGAGCCAAGCGCCGGACCGCCCTGCTCCAATGCGTGGCAGGCCATGCAACCCTGCCGGGTAAAGAGCATTTCCCCGTTTTTCAGATCACCCTCAAGTTTTCCGAGGGAGAGGATCACGTCTTCGATCGGGGTCGATCCGATCGCGCCTTTTTGCGAACTGATTTTCGCCAGGTCTACGGTCGGCTGCTCGGGCTCTACCCGTTCTGGAATGAGTGTTCCGAGATCATCGATGCTCATGCGCATGCGATCATTGATACTTGCGAGGCGAGTCTTCTTGGCATCGTCGGCACCTTCAAGCCCTGCCAGGAAAAGCGCTTTGATCTCTGTGGATTTTTCCCACGTCACTGGCTTGTAATACGGACCACGGGTGTTGGGACGGGTGGTCCACCACCAGCTTCCATCGTAAGGTGCCTCATTCATGTAGAGACGCCCGAGCACTTCGAGTAACTTCTCCTGGCTTCCTTCAGCGCTCTCATATTTCGCGAGTAAACCATCGACCACCGCCGGCTCGTGCCGGTAGGAAAGCACCCAAAGCGCCAGGTCTTCCGCACTGGTTCCTACAGTACCAAGAAGCGCCTCCCGATCCCCCATCGCCATGAGCGAGCGGGCAGCAAGGTGGGGAAGCACGATATCCGGATTCGGCGTCGAGTGTGCGGGGTTCGTAGATTCAGTCCCATCGGTTTCCGAAGGATCGAATAGCGAAAGGTAGAAACGCATCACAGTTCCCTCCCCGGAGGAATCCGCGCGAGGTGGGAGAGGCTTTTCTCCTCTTTGGTCTCCGTCGCATTTAGATAGAATGGCGCTCCGCCATCAACGACGATTCCGGTGCTTACCTTCCTCTTCCCTTTCAGAAGCTGGTAGGTAGAAGCGCGTTCTCGCTTGGCTCCGAATTGTTTGGTAAAGGGCACCGCCAGAAGTTCGGCAGTGAGCGCCGGGTCTCCAATTCTCCCAATCGCGATCGCCGCCGCTGCCCTTTCCCGTGGCGAGCCCCCATGGAGCGATTCGGTGAATTCGGCTTTCGGAAGCTCCACCTGCTTCAGACGAGGTAGACGATCAGTAGCCGCACGGAGCGCAAATTCCCGCAGCCCCTTCTTATCCAGCGCACGGAATACCTTACCGGCATCCGCCTCTATCTGCGCATACGTGTAAGCTGCCGCTACCCGGCTCTCATAGGTGATCTTTGTATCTCCTATGATCTTTTCGAGAGATGAGAGGGCGCTACGAGAATCATCCCGCCCAAGCAATTCCTGCTGCGCGAGCAAACGCGTCTTCCCTCGCTCAGATTTCATCATCGCCGCGAGCGCGCCCACATCGCTTCCCGCAAAATCAGGAATCTTATCCGGAGCCCAATCTTTCGGTACGACCCGCACGATATAACCTTTTGCATCATCTCCTTTGAATCCAGCTCCATTCCACGAGCTGACAAACATCTGCCCAGTGGTATCCATATCGATGTCCGTCACCTGATTCACCGAAATGAATTTCTCCTCTTCCTGGGTAAAGGTCGCCCCATCCGGAGTCACCCGGTGGAGCACGATCTGCGAGCGTCCCCAGTCCGCCATCAGCGGCTGGTGGTCATAGGCATCAGGCCAGAGCGGATCATCGAGAAAAAGCGCACCCACACCCGAGCCACCACCAACGTCCGCAAGCGCGGGGAGAGTTTCATCGGTGAAATTCTTGAAGAGCCGCGGGTAGCCATACTCTGCAGATTGGATGTGGTGATTGAAGCGCACATTCCAGCCACCGCCATCATTGGTGTTCCCCCGGGTAAACACATTCATGAACGGATCGATCGCCATATCGTAGATATTGCGCATTCCCGTCGTGTAGAGCTCCATCTCGGTTCCGTCCGGGCGCACCCGCACGATCCCCCCGCCAAGCAATGTGATTTCGGTGCCTTCACGATCGGTCGCTCCCGCGAATCCATAATCCCCTACCGCGATGTAGATCCAGCCGTCGATCCCCATTTGGATCCCATTTGTCGAGTGATCTGTGCCACGCTTATTGATCGAATCTGCCGAGCAGATGCGCTCCACGAGTTTTTCCGCCGGCCCGTCCGCTACCCCGTCGCCATCAGCGTCGGTAAAGACCACGAGATCCATCCCCGTGGAAACATCGCTCTCGCCGTCATATGCCGTATTCAGCACGTAGAGACGGTCGCCCACCGAGATCAGCCCTCGCGGGTTGTCCACCTTCGCGAATAGGGTCTGTTTGTCCGCTACACCATCCGCATCGGTATCCACCAGCCGAACAATACGCCCCTTTCCCGGTCCACGCCCCAGCGATCCGAGAAGGTCCACACCGGCATAAACCGTCCCATCTGCAGCAACGCAAAGACATGCAGGACATGGCGCCTGCTCCGCCGTAGAAAACCGCGTCATTAAAAGGTCGTCCGGCACGGAATCCGCAGACGCGATGACGACACTCGATATCGCTGCTACGGAACTAAGTAATTTGGGGGAAATCATCCCGTGGAATACAGCCGAACCACCACGACTATTGCATCCCAGGGGATTCTTTGCCATCGCCGCCCATTAGAGATCGCCCCGATTCACCGTGATTTTCATGCGGGCAGACCGTAGAGCTTCCTCGAGATCCACAACTCCCGGATCAGTCGATTACCACGACCGGTTATTACTTTCGATTTCCCTCACATCAGTAAATGTACGGATAGTAAAATGCCCCTCACCAAACCACGCGCCTTCCTCTCCGGCATCGCCGCCTACTTCCGCGTCCCCAAGGCGATGAAAGAGCACAAGCTCTGGCACTTCCAACTCGTTCCTGCACTGCTCGGTCTCCTCCTCGCCGTCGTCCTCGTCACCGTAGCCTACCTCCTCACCCGCGATCTCGGCGCACGCTTCGATGCCGCCATCGAACTCAAATGGGCATGGCTCGACGCCACGCTCGATTGGATCGCCGCCATCTTTACGTTCGTCGCCCTCGCCGCCATCTTTCTCTTCCTCCACAAGCACATCGCCCTCGTCGTCCTCGCCCCCTTCCTCGGTCGCCTCGCAGAAAACATCGTCCGTTCCACCCAAGGCCAGCCCCGCGAGCCCGCCATGAAAACGCTCGCCTCCATCAAGCGCAGCGCCGTAATCAACACCCGCTCAATCCTTGGCGAAATCGCCCTCACCCTCCCGCTCCTGCTCATCGGGTTTATCATCCCCGCTCTCGGCCCCATCACCTTCACCATCAGCTTCCTCATCCAAGCCCGCTACGCCGGTTACGGCCTCGTTGATTTCCCCCTCGAATACCACGGCTACAACGTCCCCCAGTCCGTCGCCTACACCAAAGAGCACCGCGCCTTCGCCACCGGCATCGGCACCGGCTACCTCCTCCTCATGAGCATCCCCATCATCGGCTGGATGTTCGCCCCCGTCTTCGGCACCGCAGCAGGCACCCTAGCCACCCTAGAAAAACTCGCCCTCCCACAAGCATCACCCAAGGAACCACTCTCACCTCACTCCTTGAAATAGCACTCTCCCCAGTAGCATTGGATTACTCCAACCGCTCCTGCCCCCGCACCCCAACTTGCGATTTGAATCCTCCTCAGCGCAACATTAGCGTGCCACAGTAAACCCCACGTCTCGAATAGCCTAGAATAGGTTGTTTAAGAATCAGTAACGAAGGGCACAGGCTCCTTCCTATCAGCCATAAGCAATGGCTCCATTTTTCACTACAGATATCGAAAGCAATGTATTCTCCAAAATTTATATTTCAACGAGCTCAATGCACTCACCCTCGTCGCATTTCGTTTACCCGACAATCCAAACGCGCATTCCAATTTTTGCTCACAGGAGCATTTCTCATCATCGGTTGCTCTCAGCCTGCCAATGGCCAGCAACTCAATAGAACTGGTGACATTTCATTTCTCTACATTTTCGCAGAATGGCCAGACAAATCACTTCCTCAGCGCTCCACAATGATCGCTCGATGGCAAGAATCCGAAAACATCGCTGAAACCTACTGGAATTTCCACAGCCTTGGAAAGGTCACCGGATTCTCAGGTGATTTCACTTCTAAATTCACCTTTTCAGAAGCAGCTCCCACAGCGGATAATCTCGGCAACTATATCACCCTCAGTCAGAGAATGAGAGCTATGGCCGTATCCGATGGCCACAATTTAGATGACTATGATCACATCGTTTACTCCCTTCCTAGCTATCCAGATAACCGCAGTTTTGGCGCCCTTGGAAGCCCTGGTTTCGTATTCTTTCCCGGTAGCACTCCCGTTACTGCAGGCTTCATTCACGAGCTAGGACACGCTTTCGGATTTAGCCATGCAAACACTTTTGAAGGGGGAAGCAATATTCTCCCAGGAACACATGCAGAAGGTAGAGACGGCCTCTTCATGATGGGAAGCGACGGAAGTGTGCAAGCTGCCGCCGGAGTCCCCCTTCGCCGATCAACAACAAACGCGCCTTCCAAATTTGTCATGCGCCATTTGACCGAGGACAACATCCATCGAGTAAAATTCAGTGGCACAACTGCTAGGATCTATGATTCGGAAGTCGCCAGCGCGACACCGGGGCAGATGATGGCAGCAGTCATTGACGTCCCATCTGGATTTGGCCAGGGAGAATGGTGGTTCAGCTACGTTCCAAAAATGACTGAACACTGGTCTGAATTTAATGCAGAAAGCTGGGCAGACGGAATCGTCGCACATAGATTAGAAGGAAATAGAACACACAGCATCGACTTCACACCCGGATCTCAAGGAGGAACAGGCAATGACAAAGACTACGTGGACACACGAGATGGAGCCCTTCGCGTAGGGCAGTCTTATACTTTTCCTGATTCAGGAAGCACGGTATCTCCTCTTGCCATTGGTGAAACCGATGGCAATCGCTGGATTGATGTCACCTTCACTTTTCCACTGCAAATCACATCACCATCTCAACTAGCCGTCGCAGTTAACGAAACACTACACATCCCAATCGAAGTAAACTCGTCTGAAACCTTAAATTACGACGCCGCGCCTCTCCCCCCAGGCTTGGAAATCGATTCCGGTACCGGAATTATTTCGGGAACCCCTACGGCATTGGGAACTTATATAATCGCCCTATCAGTCAGTAGCGGCAATGCCTCTGCATCTCAAGATTTCACTTTAATCGTTTCCGAAAATCCAGGAGAGACATTAGACACACAAGGTATTAATTGGGTTCGTACCGGCACCTTCCCATGGACAAATCAGACTTCCGTCTCCTACGATAGCATCTCCGCCATAGAGACTCGAGCAGAGTCTAGCTTTGGCCAATCCAAGATATCCACAATAATTTCAGGCCCCGTCGAAGTTTCTTTTTGGTGGAAGATTATATCATCAGATTCACCAAACTCCCTGACCGCGTTAATCGACAACGTCGCCCAATTCACCATCGTCGATGCTCGCGATTGGGAACGCAAGACCATTCAAATCCCTGAAGGCGAACATGAACTCGCCTGGTCTTTTACAGGCCGCCCCTCAGATGAAGGTGATGATGCCGCTTGGTTGGATCAAGTTCAGTTTAATTACGGGCTAGACAGCGATGGCGACAGCCTCCCAGACTCATGGGAAATCGGCTATTTCAAAGGGCTCACCGAAGCTGCCGACGACGATTTCGATGGTGATGGACACAGCAACGCAGAGGAAAGAATAGCCGGCACCAACCCAATTGACCCGCAGTCTACGTTTCAAATCATATCAGGAGACTACGTAAGTCCGAGAATCCTTGAACTGAGGTGGCGCGGGCTCACTGGCAGACGCTATCAAATCCAAAGCTCCAGCAACCTCGGATCCGGATGGATCAATGAAGGAGAAGAAATCACTGGTACCTCGGGAGTTTTCGCTCGAAGAATCTTACTCAAGGGCGAAGCGTCCCCTCAGATATTTGCTCCAGAAAACTCCCCAACAAAGGTGATCGTTCCTGGAGATAAACTTAGCGACCTTTGGAAAGGAGGAGATGAAGAGGCGTTTGCAGCCATAGGTGGAGACAGTGCATGGATCCCTGGATCTGGAGGAATAGGTGCGCCCCTTGCCTCTAGTGACTATGAGGGGCTCTTCGGCATCGACGTATCAGAAATCTACGGCGAACTCTTTGCCAGCTCCGCCTTCCTCCGTGTCCCATTTTCCATAGATAGTCCCGAAAACTTGATCGAGCTTCAGCTGAAAATGCGATATGACTCTGGTTTCGTCGCTTACATCAACGGAGTCGAAGTGACCCGAACAAACAACCTTCCAGCCGAACCAGGATTTCTATCGATAGCATTTGATCCCCGTCAAACTGAAGAAAGTTTCGTATCCTTCGACATCACCAAACACATCTCTGCCCTCAAATCCGGACAAAACATCTTAGCGATCCACGGAATTTCCCCCAACGTCGACAGTGACCAACTCCCCCTCCTAGCCGTACCTGAACTTGTCGGAGCAGTCGCAGAATTCGACGCCAATGAGCAAGAAGAGAAACGCAAATTTTGGCGCGTCACTGTTCAGGATTGATGAACGAACTCTCTCACGCATCCAATGCCTCATGAGCTATTCTTGTATCTCGAATATGCCTTCCAAGTCTCTGGTGAAAACAAATCTCAAAAATAGCTAACAGCAAAACATCGAAAAGCCCTGTCTGAGCTTCGACTAGCCCAAAGTATTCTCCTGCAGAATAGACAACAAATATCAACGATACAGAAACGAGTAAGCAGCGAACTGCCACGACCCAGCCTAGAATCAAATATTTCTGAATAAGATCGAAGCCCTCTTCTCCACCGTTGGATTTGTAAGCGTAAATCACTCCTCCAGCGGCAAATACCACACTGAGGCCTCCTGAAATAAAATCCCACTGATTGAACCCATCAAGCAGAGGAAATACCTGAGTAAGGGCTGTAAGCCCAAAAAAGACTACCAGATAAGGCAACGCCTCCCGATCGGAAACGCTTCGATCACGCAGCCTCTCTTTAAGAGGCTGATATTTTAAGAAATACATTTTTTGGCGATCTTCAGTGAGCCACTCCTTCTTTTCGTGTGCCCAGCCCCGTCGAGCTTTTTTTATCTCATTCCATCAGCCAGGTTAGATACGGCTTAGGGCGGTGGCACTGCCCCCCGTCTTCTTGATCGGAGGGGCACCCGAATGAGCCATTCACTTGAGTGAAATGGAGCCGGCTGTGAGAGTCGAACTCACGACCTGATGATTACAAATCAACTGCTCTACCACTGAGCTAAGCCGGCAATGTGTCTTTTCGGACGGGCGCGGATTATACCGCTGATTTTGGTTTGTGCAAGGGCGGGCTACTCTTGTTCTGCAAGATAACGCTCGGCATCAAGGGAGGCACGGCAGCCATCGCCGGCGGCGGTGATGGCTTGGCGGTAGACGTGGTCCGAGCAGTCGCCGCAAACAAAGACGCCGGGGACTTTGGTCTGGGCAGTTCCGGCTGGCGACTGGATGGCGTAGCCGTCTTCATCGAGATCGATGAAGCCTTCGAGAAATTTGGTGTTTGGGATGTGCCCGATGGCGACGAAGACGCATTTCACCTCGATCTCGCTTTCTTCACCGGTCTTGTTGTTTTTCACGCCGATGGCGCGGACTTCGCCTTTGTCATCGGTGCGGTATTCGGTGACGGCGGTGTCCCACACGGGCTCGATCTTGGGATTGGCCAGTGCCCGATCAGCCATGATCTGGGAGGCTCGGAGCTCGTCGCGGCGGTGTACGAGGTAGACCTTTGAGGCGAATTTGGTGAGGAAGGAGGCTTCTTCACAAGCGGAGTCGCCGCCGCCGAGGACGGCCACGGGGACGTCCCGGTAGAAGGCTCCATCACATGTGGCGCAGCTGGTAAGGCCGTGGCCGATGAGCTCTTTCTCGCCGGGGAGACCGAGGTGGCGCGGGCGGGCGCCAGTTGCGATGATGACGGTCTTAGTCTGATAGCTTTTGCTGCCCGCAGCGATGGTGAAGGTGCCATCGGCTTCTTTGGTGATCCCGGTGGCTTCGACGCCGTATTCGACTCGAGTGCCGAATTTCTGCGCCTGCTCCTGCATTTTCAGCATGAGATCTGGCCCCATGACTCCCTCTGGGAAACCGGGGAAATTCTCAACTTCGGTGGTCGTGGTGAGCTGACCGCCAGGCTGGTCGCCGGTGAGGACGAGAGGCTTGAGGTCCGCGCGTGCGTTGTAGATTGCTGCTGCCCAACCGGCGCAGCCGGTTCCGATGATGATGACGTTTTCCATGATTGTTGTTTCTTTAGCGCAGGGTTGCAGCGGAAAGCAACTCGAGCGCTCGCACTAGAGAGGAAAAGTTCTCTCTCTATTCCCGTGGGCTATTTAATGAGCCTCCCTCGCTCCACGGCCTCACGGCGCGCGATCTCACGATCTACAATGTGAAGTCTATTGAGGGGGGTCGCCGATTTTTCGCCTTCAGGGTCTTCAAAATACGCGCGATCATTGGCGATTCCTCGAAGGCGAAGAAAGGCGGTCCGCTCGTTTGTATTCCGCCAGGAGCGGAAACCATCCTGCTTTAATCGATTGAACCTCTCTACCATCATCTCGCGCCGTATTTCATCGCCCTGCACGCGATTGATCATATCGTGCATGTAAGCGAGCGGACCGTGCCTTTTATTGTAGCCTCCAATCGTGCCAAATTGCTCACCATCCGGGCCAAAAAATACCAGGGCAGGAAATCCCTTCACCCCACATTTTTTTTTAAACGCATGGAAAACTGGGTGAATCTTCTGGTATTGCGAGGGGAAATCGAGGTATGCGAGCACCACATTATCTGCCGCGAATGCTTTGAAGGCTTCTGTCGCAAAGACGTCTTCTTCGAGCGCGACGCTTTGGCTGTTCCACCCGAGCCCAAGAAATGCCAGGATGAATACTTTTCCCTCTTTCGCCGCGATTTTGCGCGCTTTACGAGGATTGACGTGCCAGATGACCCGCCCACCACCAAGTGCCTCCAGCTCTTTGATCTGATCGGGCAATTCGGTGATATCCGGAAGCTCAGGAAGCTGGGAGAACGGATCCACTCCGAAGCCGGGAGCGGTGAGAATATCGTCGATCCCCTGTATCCTGGGCGGCACCACGCCAGAGCCTCCTCCCGAAGTCGGAACCACATCCAATTCCGGGAGCCCTGGGATAGGTGAAGGCCGTGCCGCTTGGGGCGCGGATGTCTTCGGAATTCGTCGCGAATCGTCCGCCAAGCTCGCAGGAGTCACCGCCCCGCGGGGTGGAAATAGGCTAATCGACTCCGCCTCGCGCCATTCCGGCTCGGGCAACGCAGGCTCCGCCACAGGCGTCTCTTGAGCACGGATCGCAGTCGACAGCCAAGAAACTGTCGCAAGCATTAAGAGTCGTTGCCAAGTTCGCGCTTTCACGATGGGTGATTTCTGTTTATTAAACGCCCGTTCTTCCAACATTGCTAGACCCACTTCCCGTGAAGCCTTTTTTTGCCTCCCTTATCGCTCTCCTTTTTCTCGTGCTCCCTACCGTCTCCAGCGCAGCTGGCGGAGGATCATCCAAGCACCCCCCAGCCTACGTCACCGAGACTGGTAAAATCGTTCAGCACGCCCACTTCCCGCTCCCCCTTTCGGAATACGCCAAGAATGAAACTCCCGAGATGGGCATGATGGAGAAGCTTAAATCCCGTGCAGCACAGGATCCTTTCAATATCGCCGCCACTATCATTTTCCTCTGCGCGATCTTCCACACCTTCCTTGCTGGCACCTTCAATAAACTAGCGCACCAAGCCGAGACGGAGCACCAGATCCGCATCGAAAAAGAAGGCCGCACCGGTGCTGCCCGCCCCCAGGATGACGCCGAAGACGACGTCTCCTTCAAGGCTACGATCTACCACTTCCTGGGAGAGGTGGAGGCGATCTTCGGTCTCTGGGTGCTCGCTCTGGCTGGTGTCGCCATGTATTTCTACGGCTGGAGCGATTTCACCCAATACATTTCCTCCGACGTCAAATTTGGCGAGCCCATCTTCGTCGTCGTGATCATGGCCATCGCTTCCTCGCGACCAGTCCTTCGCTTCGCCGAGCAATGCCTCAATGCCGTAGCCAAGCTGGGCAATTGCAGCCCTGCCGCCTGGTGGTGGAGCATTCTCACCCTTGCCCCGATCCTGGGAAGCTTCATCACCGAGCCCGCCGCCATGACGATCGGCGCGTTGCTCCTGGCAAAGAAGTTTTTTAGAAACTGCCAGTCTGCTAAATTCGCCTACGCCACGCTTGGCCTCCTCTTCGTGAACGTCTCCGTAGGCGGCACCCTCACCCACTTTGCCGCGCCCCCCGTCCTCATGATTGCCGACGCCTGGGGCTACGACACCCTTCACATGCTCAAGTATTTCGGCTGGAAAGCCGTAATTGGAATCCTCGTGGCAAACACCACCTACTACATGATCTTCCGCAAGCAATTCGCGGCCATGGACGCTCGGGTAGATAATAGCACTCTCGATGCGGATGCGAAGCCACTCTGGGCCGAGCGCGATGAGCCCATCCCCATCTGGATCACCATTTCGCACCTCCTTTTCCTCGCCTGGACCGTCCTCACCGTACACCACACGCCACTCTTCATCGGTAGTTTCCTCTTCTTCATCGCCTTCGTTGAAGCCACCTGGCACCACCAGAATAAAGTCTCGCTACGAGGACCGATGCTCGTCGGCTTCTTCCTCGCGGGTCTCGTCATTCACGGCGGCTGCCAGAAATGGTGGATCGAACCCATCATCACCGGCATCGACAACGAATGGATCCTCATGCTAGGAGCCACCGTCCTCACCGCATTCAATGACAATGCCGCCATCACCTTCCTCGCCTCCCAAGCCCCTACCCTCGCCGAGACTTCCAAATACGCGATTCTTGCAGGTGCCGTAGCCGGCGGCGGACTCACCGTCATCGCAAATGCCCCGAACCCCGCAGGCCAGAGCATCCTTGGTAAATTCTTCCAAGGTGGCATCTCCCCCGCCAAGCTCGTGCTCGCAGCGCTCATCCCCACCGGCATCATGATCATCATGCTCATGGCCATCACCCGCGGGTAAAAAGATTAAAAAACTACCGGAAAAGCCCTTAAATCTTCGCTCTTCCCTCATGTTCACCGGAATCATCGAATCACTCGGCGTCGTAAGCTCCGTCACGCCCAAGGAAGACGGCGCTGAGCTCTCCCTTGAGATTCCCTTCGCCTCCGAGCTTGCTCTCGGCGAAAGCGTCGCAGTGAACGGCTGCTGCCTCACCGTCACCGGTGTCCTTCACGGAATCGTCCGCTTCGATATCCTCGCCGAAACCCTCCGCGCAACCAACCTCGGCACGCTCCAAGAAGACGACACCGTAAACCTCGAACGCGCCGTCCGCGCCGCCGACCGCATGTCCGGCCACGTCGTGCAAGGCCACGTCGATACCACCACAGAAGTCCTCTTCTACGACAAGGTCGGCTCGGATCACCGCCTCGACCTCGCGCTCCCTCCAGAATTCGCCCGCTACATCGCCTACAAAGGCAGCGTCGCCATCAACGGCACCAGCCTCACCGTGGCCGATGTAGACGACCAGGAAAACCGCTTCACTCTCTGGATCATCCCCCACACCCACTCGGTCACTAGCCTTCACACGATAAAAGAAGGCGATCGTGTGAACCTGGAGTGCGACGTCCTCGCCAAATATCTCGAGCGCCTTCACGAGGCACCGAAAATCCCGAGCCGTGAGTAATACGACGCCGCCCTACCTAGGCATCATCATGGGAGCGGTAGAAAGCACCCGTATTCATTAATACCTGCCCCCTGATCTTTCTAGCCGGCAAAAACCGGATTCTCCCAGATCTCGAGCACCCGGTAGACGAGTGCGCCCGCAAGCAATAGCTGAAGCGCTTGGTAAAACCACGTGATCCAAAGATGCTCACGCCTCAGCCGCACGCGGCGAACGATGCTCTCTGATGCCGCAGTAAGGCTAAAAACAAGCGGCGCATACAGCGATAATAAAAAACGATCGCCCTTCCCAATCGGCACATACCACCCGTACAAAACCGCGTAGGCTCCAAACGTCGCCAAGACAAATAGCGTAATCGGTAGCGCCCCCGGAGCGATCCGATGCGATGGGAAATCCGTGCTCTCTTTATGGAATCGATAAGCCACCCCCGTGAGCAATAAGATTCCGGCGAGCGCGCCAAGATAGTATCCTCGGAAATGTAAAATGTGATTCCACGGACGTGCCTCATCCGGCTTCTGCACCCGGCGCGGGGGATTGAAAAAACGGCTCACGACGTATTCCGTGCCGTCCACCGCGCGGTCGACCACTTCCTCATCCGTGTGCGTTTTCCGATACGTCTCAAAAGACGGCATGTCCGATCCCATCACCCCTTCCAGCCTCCGACGATCCGGAAAGCGATTCATCCAATCGAAGCCCTCTTCGAAATCATCCATCCACATCCAATATCCAGGATACGTGTGAAGCGCATCACCGTAGGCTTTCGCCGCATATTCCAAACGCGGCGCTGCGGTGAGAAAGAACCCCGTAGATAGAAAAAGAATGCCCACAAAATGTGTCGCGCAGCTCCATTGGTCCGCATGTTTGTAATCCGCACTCCCAATCCCGAATAACTTCCCGAGAAAACGCAGCGAGCTAATCACCACAAAAATCGCCAGGAGTGGCAGCACCGAAGCCTTCGCTAAATAAGCCAATCCCGAAGCGACGCCGAGCGCAGTGTAAAGCCAGATGGAGTTTTTCCTGAGAATCGCCGCCGCCGTCACCCAGGCGAGAAAGAAGAAGATGTAGTAAAGCGGCTCAGGCTGAAAGTAGACCGAGCGCGGAAGAAATGCCCCAAGCCCTACAAGGGCGACGCAATTGATCGTGCCTAGGATCGTGAAGCGCTTTGCAATGCAGAACCCTAACATCAACACAAATAAACCCGTGAATGCCACATTGAGCCATTTCCCACGCACGAAGAATACTTCGTCGATCGGCAATACGGCATCTGCCACCGAAGGCTCCATCCCTTTCGGAGCCACCCAGGAAGCCATCCATGGCCAGAGCGGGTTTACCACACCATCGGTGTAGTAAGGCACCCATTGTTTGATCGCTCCAGCGGGACCGAGCTTCTCCAGATCACCCGAGCGAAGATCGCGAGCCCCCAGCGCAAGCTTCATATTGTGCTTTTGATCGCTCGCGAGCGGATCGCCGTTCGTCGTCGTGATCAGACGCTCCGCAAGCACGACGTAAAACCACGCAAAGGCGGCAAGAAAAACAGTAAGCACCAACCAATGAACGATCCCAAACGGCGGCACCCCCGTACGCGGCATCTGCTTGGGCTTCGGATCCGGGAGTTTCTCGCCGAGTGGACGCGAAGGCGGTGCATCCCCCTGCTCGGGAAGCGTGAGATCCGGCAGCGGCGGGAGAGGCGGCACCGGAGACTTGGGAGGCTGATCGCTCAATTCGTGCCAGGGGTCACGGGTTCTGCGCGAGGGACGGCTTCGCCATCATGCTTCACCACGATTTCGACCCGACGATTGAGCGACTGCGCGTCGGAATCGCCGGTGGTTTCTACGATAGGCCGCGACTTCCCGTAGCCCGCGACGCGAAAACGCTCCGGCTCAAGCTGAAGTGTATCCACAAGCCAATTCCGCACCGCACTCGCACGCCGCTCGGAGAGCGATTGATTATACTCCGCGCTTCCGAAGCTATCCGTATGCCCCTCCACAATAAACGTCGCGCCCGGATTTTTCTGCACGATGAACGCCAGCTTCATCAAGCTCGCCTTCGCCGATTCGCGCAGGGCATCCTCATTTGATCCGAAGAGGAGATCGGTGGGCATCATAATCGGCTTATCATCGATATCCGGGCCATCGTAATTCATGAGATCGTCCAGGCTGGCGTAGCCTTCTGGCACTTCAGCACCAGACGATGCCGGGGAAATCCCCGCAATGGTATCCGCGGCGAGTGATGCGAGAAGCTCGGCAGAATCGGCATCAAGCGCAGTCTCGATTCCGGTCACGATTACCGGTTGCTGCGGTGATGACGGGGAAAATTCCACGAGATCAGTCTGCGCTGCTTCCAAGGCGCTGGCGAAATCGCTATCATTCGAAGCACCGATAGAAGCAGTGAGCGCGTCGATTGCAGCGGCGGCCGTTTCGCTGGAAGCGGAAGGCTCGAAAGCTGAAGAATCGAGCATCCCTGCCCCCGGCGTCGCGATCAAATCACGCCCAAGAAGCTCACCCAGATCTTCTTCAGGGAGATCTTCCAGATCTTCGGAGCTAAAGGCATTGCGCGCCGCACTCGCGGCATCATCTGTATTACTCCCGCCACCACCAGATTCCGGAGCCAAAAGCGAAGGATCGATGGTCGCTCGCTCTACATTGAATGTACGTGTGATTTCTGTGGCATCGATCACCGCGGCCAGCGGAGCCATCGGAAGCTGTCGCAGCCCGTAGAAAAGCACGATGTGAAACGCCACCGAACACACTGCGGCTAAAACCGTCCATTTCCGACGGCGCGCCTCAGCGCCATAGGCCGCCGGAGTGAGCAGCGGCGCTATGGAGGACTGTTTTTCCCAGGCGTAAGAGTGAGCCATTGGAGAATCCTAGCGCAATCTTTGCCGAGAAACCAACCGCGTTACACGTCTTTTGTCGAGACCTCCTCAGCGTCGATCACCGTGGCTGTCTTTTGCCCTTCAGGCTGTTTTCCCTTGAATATTCGGGTGATGTCCAGACCGAAATATGCGAGCGCCGATATCAAGAGCGCAGATGCCGCTGCCTCATCGAGATTTCCGAAGATAGGAATATTGTCGGGGATTAACTCCAAAAATCCTGCCGTCGGATTGAGGAGATAGAGCAGTCCCAAGAGCCCGCCCACGAAGGCGACGATTGTCTTACCGGGTGTTTTCATGCTCGGAGTATCCCCTCTAGTGAGCCTAATCGCGAGTATAATCAGCGCCCATCCTTGCAACGCTTGCCTGGCCACCTCCCTACCGAATCTCACCATCGCACGACCAGCTCAATCTTCGAGCCATACAAAGAGCAGCCCAAATAATGCCTCGATCACAACTCCCCCGCGATCTCTAAAAGATTCATTTCGAGGTTTCGGTGAATCCAAAATCGAGCTTCGTTGCGAAGATCGCCTATCACAGGGGCGACCTTGGGCAACAGCCCCTTTCGTTTTGCAATCAAAAGACAGCCCAGCGTCCCAGTCATTCTAAGCCCGTGGCGTTGCGCGGCATTTCTCGCAGCGACATCATCCAGAATCAGACGAGTCTGAGGACGCTGTAAAGCGAGAGCTAAGCAGTGTGCCTCACCAAAATGGATCTCTCGCTCGAACTCAATCAGGTGAGGAGAGGGAGATGCGTTTTCACATACGCTGATAAACTCGCTTTCCCACACATCGTGGATTTTTGGAAAAAGCGTTCCTTTTTCCGAAAGCTCCTCCACCACTGCCGCAGGCACCGTGATTTTCCCAAAAAGTTCCTCGAGGAGATCACGCCGCCCGATCTGCGCAAAATTGATGAGCGGGGTGGTGTTTGAAATCGTTATTTTTGATTCTCCCATTCTTTCCAGTTTTCGAGGTCTTTTTCGAGATCGTTGCTGGAGAGTTGCTGAGGGATACCGCGCTCGCCGAGAAGGTATTGAAGATCCACTTTTCCTATCCCAGCCATCCTACACGCAGCAGCTCCAGTGATAAGTTGTTCCCGATAGAGCTGGAGGGCTAGTTCTTTACGCAACTCGATCTCCATACGCCCGGGTGGAATCCGGGCGCTTTCTAGCGATTCCGCAGGGATAGGTAAAAGGAGATCAGGCATCTACGAACTATAACTCACTACTCCCGTCACGCTTCTCCAATTTGATGACGGTCTTTTTAATCGTTTCAAGAGCCACAGTGAGATCGTGCGAAGCTTTCAGAATCTCGCTCTGCGCGGCTTCGTTTTCTAGCGCCCGAGTCGGCTTGTGGAGTTTCATCATTTGAAGAGCGATGTCTTTACAGATATCGAGAATTTCGGTGGAGGCGGCGTTGCGGTCTTCGTTCATGGGGTGAGAAAATTTGCTCTGGGGGGGCGTTGTTTGATTTCGGTGGCTACTTCTTGGAAGGCATTGGCGAGCGCCTCCCAATCTTCCGCCGTAGTGTGCCAGCCGCTGCTCACCCGGAGGACGCGCCCCATCTCTTCGTGGTCGAGCCCGATGGCCGCCATGACATGGGAGGGGTTCGCCGCTCCCGCACTGCACGCGGAGCCGGTGGAGAGAGCGAAGCCTTTTGCCGCGAGCCGCGTGAGCCACTTCACGTTTTTCGTATGCGGCATGAGGAGCATCGAGGTATTCCAGAGGCGGGGGGAGTCGGTGCCGAGAATTTTCGCATCCACCACGCTTTCGAAGGCATCACGCGGCGCGGGATCACGTGCACCTGCGGCTTCTAGCGCGACAGGAAGCGTGAGCGCGGCAGCCAAATTCTCAGTTCCCGCACGGCGTCCGCCCTCTTGTGGCCCACCTACGAGCGAGCGAAAACCGGTTTCTCCCGCAGGGAGCAGAAGCGCCCCGATCCCACGTGCAGCTCCGAATTTGTGGCCGCTTACCGTCACGTAATCACCAGCGCCAAGCGATGAAGCATCGCGTTTCCCGATCCATTGCGCGGCATCGCAGTGGTAGGGCACGCCGGCCATTCTGCAGTCAGCCGCAATGGCGGGCCAATCGTGCTCGATGCCAGTCTCGTTGTTTGCCGCCATCACTGAGACCACCGCCGCCCCTTCAAAATCTCGATGCTCAGGATCGATTTCGATCACCCGATCCGCACCAAACCACTTCTTCGCAGCATCACGCACACACGGGTGCTCAGTGCGCCCGATCAACGCCTTACCGGGGCGCAGAGAAAGGTGCTGAAAAACGGCATTATTCGCCTCGGTAGCTCCTGAGAAAAAAACGAGTCGTGCCGGATCCGCACCAAGCATCTCAGCGAAGTCTTCGCGGGCAGATTCGAGGCGTTGTTTCGCAGCAGCGGCAGCGGGATAGAGACCCGATGGATTGTGCCAAAACGTGGTTTCCGCCTCGCGGAGAATCTCCGCTACGCCGGGTGCCAAGGGGGCAGTGGCATTGGTATCGAAGTAACCCCTCATCGATCAAGTGAACAAAACTGGCGGAATGGACGAGACTTGAACTCGCGACCTCCGGCGTGACAGGCCGGCGCTCTAACCAACTGAGCTACCACTCCGCTTAAGTTTGATCGGGCGGCGATTCTAAGAGCACTCTGTGAAACACGCAACCGGTTTTTACCCGAAAACATCACTTCTTTGCTTCGGCGGCTGCATTGCGAACCGTCAGGTCATCAATGAAAATCGGGAGCCCCGCATACGGCGTCGCCCAGACCGAGCATTTCCCCTTCCCCTCGCCATCTGCAGCATGGGTGATTGCGGGCTCTTCGGGGCGGGCGGAGCCCTCTTCCCAGAGCCTACCTTCCACTTTCCATACGGCACCATCCAGCCTCATCGAGAGCTCAATTGTAGACCACGCATTGGCCTTCCAATCGAGCGGAGCCGTGGCTACCACCTCCTTATTTTTCAAAAGCTCCAGCTTCTTCGCCGCAGGTACCGCCCGCAGGCGGAAACCGCCAGTCCCGTGCATTCCAATTCCAAACCTCGGAGCCACGCGGCGCTTTTTATCCGCTTTCACCCGAGCACTCACCACAGTGACACCTGCATCTAAACGCGGCCCGAAAAGCGCAACGCTCTCCACAATCGGCTGCCCCTGAACTTCCAGATATTTATCCTCCCCATCTTCCACGACCTTAAAGACACCATCCACAATCAGAAGATCCGCAGGTTCTTCGCCAGCGGTATCGCCCGAAAAATCAGTGAGCGAAGCGGCAAGTAAGAGTGGTAGTAAAAAATTCATCATCAGAGTATACGCAGGCTATTCATCACGGATTGCATCGACAAGTGAGCCTCGCAGAGCAAGGCGCGCCGCAATTGCGCAAAAAACGAGTCCCGCAATCAACACACCACCCACCAGCACCACAAGAAGCCCCACCGGAAGCCCTCCGCCAGGCGCCGAAACCGCCGGAAGCACCGCCACGATAGCCGCCACCGTCCCCAGTAATACCCCGCCGATGTGCAGCGCAGCATGCTCAGCAAGCACCATCGAGCACAGCATCCCCCGGCGATAGCCCACAGCCTTCAGCAGCCCGAGTTCCCCCCGCCGCTCCAGCACATTGCGCGCGACGACAATCGCCAGCCCCACTGTCCCCAACAGAATCCCAAAGCCACCAAGCACGGTAAAAATCCCAAGATAAGTATTCTGCACCGCTTGGAATTCCGCGAGTTTCGCGCCAGCAGATTGAGCAATAAAGCCCCGCGCCCGAAGTTGAGATTCCAGAAGCTTCTTCGTCTCCTCCGGCGCATCGAAAAGGAACGTGCGCGCACCACCCACATCCGGGAAAAGCATCTTAAAATTCGCCGTCGAGACCACAATCCGTCCCTGCAAAAGCGTGCCTCGCACGAGCCCCACAAGCCGCACCCGCACCACCTCCCCATCCGGCCCAGGATAGAGAAGTTCATCACCGATCTTTTTCTGCAGCGCCCACAGCGCCGTCGCCTCATCCGCGACTGCCGGAATCGCACCGTCTTCGAAGCCACCATCCAGCGCGGACCAATCGCTAGCATCAGTGAAAGTAAATCGCCCTGCAAATGCCTCCGGATCGACGCCCAGCACCGTCGGCTCTTGGGCACGATTGAGATTCAGGCAGCTCGCATCGTCCCCCTCGCTCGTCCGCATTCCCACCACCGAAAGCCCCACGCGTTCGTCAGGATCAAGATCCGCCGCCATCGCCAAATCGCCATAGACAGGCAGCGCACTCTCCGCAAACCAGGCAAAACCCCCTGTCCCCCCAGCGAGCGTCATATCCGCCGCGCCCACGCTAAGCCGGAAAGCATTCACCGAGACCACCAAAAACACCCCCGCCGCCATCACCCCCGCCACCGCCAAGCTCCGCCCTGGTCGGCGGCGAGCATTCCGCAGCCCAAGCCCCCACATCGAAGTTGCCGCCCGCTTAGAAACACCCCTCCCCAGCCACACCCGCATCATCCCCAATCCCGCAATTAAGAGCAACGCCCCACTCCCAAAGAAATACCCCGCCGCCTCCGCCCCTCCCTTATCGCGCCCAAAAAACGCCAAAGCCCCTCCGCCCATCAGCGCCAAAACCCCCACCACTCCCGCAAACCTAGATCGCCGCACCACCGCATCATCCACCACCCCAGCAAGCAATGCCCGCGGCGAACGCCGCACCGCCTTCCTCACCACCCACCACGCCAGCACCACCGCGATAAACGCCGTCGCCAGCCACCCCGTGAGCAACGACGCCTCCCCCGCCGCATAGCGCAGCTCCGCCCCCGCCACCGCGCCCGACCACCCACCATTCAGCCCAGCCAACGCCAGCTTCGTGTACAACACCCCAAGCCCCGTCCCCACCGCCGCCCCCACCAGAGCAATCATCACCGCCTCCCCCAAAAGCACCGCCCGCACCCGCTTCACCGAAACCCCCGTCGCCAAAAGCAACCCAATCTGGGGAAACCGCCGCTCCATCCCAAACGCAAAAAGCAACCCCGCCAGCACCAGCGCAGCCACCACCAAAAAGAAACTCAGCCCAATAAAAAGCCCCCCAAAATCCATCGCCTTCCCCACCGCATCCCGCGCCTGTCCCCGCACATCCACCTCCTGAATCCCCACCGCATCCAGCGTCAATCTCGAGCGCAGCGCCGCCGCAAATGCCTCCGGCTCCTCAGCCCACTTCCGCACCCCCGTAAGCCTCCCAAAGCGGTTTTCCCAAAGCCGCTGCCCCGCCGCCAAAGGAATGAACGCCTTCGGCGTCCCCCGATAAATATCCCAATACTCCTCATCCTTCTCCCGGATCGCCCCCAGATCCATCTCAAAGCCCGGATCCCAATCTCGACAATTCGCATTCTCGCTAATCCCCGGAAACGCCGGCGTCCAATCCGGCGAAAGCCCCGCATCATCCATCCCCAAAATCCGCGTCACCACAAAATCCGCCAAGCCCTCAGCCAAGCCACCCTCCTCCCCGCCCACCAGGAATCGCATCTCCACACGATCTCCCACCACCAGCCCCAAATCATCCGCCAGCCATCGCGTCACCACCACCGCATCCGCCCTCACCTCACCCGCCCCAAAAATCGATGCCCTCGCCGAATCCACCGCCGTCACCATCGAATACGGCGTCTCCACCGCACCACCCGGCTTTTTAATCCCATTCACCAAATACGTCAGCACTCCATCCCCACTCGCCGCAGCCTCCACATCACCATCAAGAAAAATCCGCGACGTCGCCAAATGCACCTCACCCGTCGCACTCGCCGACACCGAAAGCCCCGCATCCTCCAACGTCCACTTCTCCTCAAAAACTCCCGACTTCAATCCACGGCCCAACACCAAATTCGCCCGCCCCACCCTCTCCAACTTCCTCTGCAAAACCCCCAACGGCACAAACACATTCAACGCCGGCGCCTGCTCATTCCTCAGCGAAAACATCCCCGAATGCGCCCCATCCGCCACCGCCGCCACCGCCCCCCGCAGCGACGCCGTCGTCTCCGCATCATCCGTCCCCCCCGAAAGAGGAATATCGCGCGGCAACGCCCCCGGCACCTCCACCCGAATCAAAATCTCATCCCCCACCCCCGCACCAATCCGCCGCGCCAACGCCCGATTCACAATCGGCTCCGAAGAATTCACCGGCGGCCGCCCCGCCTCCCCATACTCCCAAAACCGTCCATCCACCCCCAGCACATTCACCCCCGGCATCCGCGCATCCCCAATCGACACCGTCCCCCGCACCAACAACACCGGAGCCC
>CALAIY010000074.1 GCA_937922595.1 uncultured Verrucomicrobiales bacterium
AATCTGGGGTGCCGAGGTCGCCGGTGAGATCGACTTCGAAGGTGGGGGGGGCTTTGGGGTCGAAGGTGAAGCGGCTCATCCAGGCGATGAGGCTTTCGAGCTGGGCGCGGTGTTCGTCGATCCAATCGAGGGGGAGGGCGACGACGTCTGGATTGGGAGGGGGGCTTTGGGGGATTGGGGAGTTTTCAGGTGCGTCGCGGGATTGGGTGATGGCGATGGATGGTGGGGGCGGTGGGCGGAGGAGGGTGCCGCGGATGCTGAAGTGGGCGCCGTAGAATTCGCCATTTATGGCGCCGACTTCGATGGAGCCGCCGGGGAAGCGGGCGTCTGCGTGGAGGTCGCTAATGGAGATGGTCTCGCTTCCGGGGTGGTCTGCGAGTGGGATGGTGAGATCGGCGCCGTCGATGGTGATGGCGTTGAGGAAATTTTCCTGGCGGACGAGCTTGGCGAGATCGACGTCGAGGGTGAGGCGGTCGATGGTGGCGAGGAGGCGTTTTTTTTCTGGAGAGCGGTAGAATTTTACATTGCGGGCGACGAGGCCTTCGAGGGGATCGAAGGTGAGCTTGCCAATTTCGGCACCGATCCCGCGGTTTTCGAAGGCTTCATTGACGTAGCGTCTCCATTTTTTGGTGAAGCCTTTGCGGTAGGTGTAAACACTGCCCCACACTGCAGACGCTAGAATGAGTACCGTCACGACGATGGCAAATGGGCGGAGGAGAGAGTGTGGCTTGCGAGTTTCGGGCACCGGTGGAAGATAGTGGGGAACGATGCGTGTGCGATGCTAAAAATTTCAGTTTTAGGGAGTGGAAGTTCGGGGAATTGCGCGGCGGTGGTGGGGCCGTGTGGTGGGTTTTTCCTGGTGGATGCCGGATTGAGTGCGAAGCAGATATGTCTCCGGCTGGAGGCGGTGGGGCTGGATGTGGAAAGGCTGTGTGGGGTGGTGCTGACGCACGAGCATGGTGATCATGTGCGTGGGCTTGATGTGCTGTGCCGGAAGTATCCGAGGGTGCCGGTGTATTGCACGCGGACGACGCGGGAGGTGCTGGCCTATTCGCTTAAGTCGGAAAAGGTGTGGAGGCTGGTGACGGGTGGTGGGGCGTTTACGATTGAGGGGATAGAGGGGCTTGAGGTGTCTACTTTTCCTGTGCCGCATGATGCGGTGGAGCCGCTGGGGATGGTGGTGAGGTGTGGGGGGGCGGCACTAGGAATTGTGAGTGATGTGGGGCATGTGACGGGTGTGATGAAGGAGAGGCTTCAGGATTTGGATGCGCTTTTCATCGAGGCGAATTATGATGAGGGGCTTTTGGATGAGGACACGAAGCGTCCGTGGTCGATTAAGCAGCGGATCTCGGCGAAGCATGGGCATCTTTCGAATCGTCAGACGGGTGAATTGCTTCGGGAGGTGGCTGGTGCGCGATTGCAGCGGGTGCTGCTCGGGCATTTGAGTGAGGATTGTAATTCGCCGGCGCTTGCTGTGGAGGCGGCACTTGGGGCGCTGGCGGATTGTGAATTGGTGGGGGATGTGCCGGTGCAGTGCGCGGGAAGGGCGGAGCCGACGGGGCTCTTTGAGGTGGTGTCTCCGGTGGTCGAGGAGGAGGGGGGGGGCGAAAAGGGGGCGGTTATTCCAATGGTGCAGGCGGAGTTGTTTTAGCGGCGGAGGGTGATGGTTTTGCTGGAGGCGAAGCCGGTAGCGGTGAGGCGCTTTTCGGAGATGGTGAGGGTGATGGCTCCATGGGCGTCGTGGGTCATGATTTTCGATTTTGTGTCGTTGAGAGCGTCTGCCCAGCCGGTGTTGCGCGATTGGGCGCGGGGGTAATTTGAATTGGTGGCGATGAGTAGTCTTGGCGAAACGGCCTTCAAAAATGCGTAAGTCGATGAGTGATCGGTGGCGTGTTTTCCGGTGATGAGCACATCGCTGCGGAGGTCGAAGCCTGAGCGGGCGAGTAGGCTCTCGGTGTCGAAGCCTGCGTCATTGGCGAAGAGGACAGACCAACCGTCGAAGTGGAGGCGCGCGATGAGGCAGTTGTCATCGGCGATGCCGTGGGTCATCCCTGGTGGCGGGAAGAGGATTTCGAGTGTTGCTCGTCTTTCGGCGTCGAGGGCGAGTGTTTCCCCGGCGTTTAGTGGGCGCAGCCAGTGATTGTTCATTAGATCGCGCAGAGAGGGGGAGGGGCGTGCTTTGAACCACGCGGGGATGGCGATTACATCGGGCTCCCAAGCTCTGGTAAAGCTTCGAGCGCCACCAATGTGTCTCGAGTCTGCATGGCTTAATATGAGGCCGGTGATTGCTCCATCTCGTTCTTTGCGGAGAAATGGGGATATTGTGGTTCGTGTGAAATAGGCATCCCCGCAGTCTAGTGCCCACGTATTTGAGCGGCCTGGAGGATCAATGACGTGGGCTCCACCGCCGAAGCCTGCTTCGAAGGCCGTCACTTTTAGGCGCTTGCGCTCGATGCGTCCGATGGAGGTGTTTTTATAATATGCGGCGGGAAGCTCAGAGAATTTCCGAGCGATTTCGGTTAATGTATGTACGGTTAATCCGTTTGCCCGGTTTGCTCCTGCGGCGATGATCGGTAAGCCTGCAAAAGTTGCAACAATAGACAGGGTTGCCAGCGCGATCACGAGATACGCGCATGGAATCATCACGAGATTAGCGAGTATTGTCACGGGCGTGATAATCCTGAAGTAGATCCAAATCGGTACCACAGACCCCGCCCAAGCGGCAAGTGAAACGCCAAGCATTGAGGAAAGCCCGATCCCTGCGGAAATTCGTTTTTTCTGCCAGAAAGTCGTGTAGAGCCGTCTTGGGATAAATGAGTCGGGCAGTAAGATGGTGCTCCACCAGGAGGAAATTGGGTTCGCTAAGAAGGTGATTGCACCTAGCACTAGGAAAGAGAGCTGAAAGCCTACTTCGAAAAGCTGACCGGTATCCACTAAGAGAATCGTCATGGCTGCGAGTCCAAGGCTGTTAAAACGCTGAGAGCCTCTACCAATCACAGTCCCAACTTGTAGAATCGAAATCATCACGGCGGCTCGTACCGCCGAGGCTGGCCAACCTGTGACGAATGCATACAGGAACGCTGCGAGTATTGTCCCTACTGCTACCGGCAGATAGCGTGCAGGCATTCCTCGGATTAACGCGGTCGCTACCAGTGAGAAGATCATGATGTGAAGCCCACTCACCGCAAAAAGGTGCATCGTTCCGCTCAGCTCAAATGCTTCCCGGTCTTCGGGTGCCGCCTCTTCGCCCATTCCGAGAACCATCGCCTTCATCAGTGCTAGCCTCTTTGGGTGATCCTCTAGGCCGGAAGAAAGTGCTTTCGCCGTCCAGTCACGCGCAGAAAGGCTTGCCTGTTTCAGGCGTTCCGCCAGAGGCATACTGTTCGGCTCAGCCAATACAGTGACTTCTTCAGGTACGATTACGTTGAAAACTCCCTGAATCCGGGAGTTCGCAGATTCTTTCGATGTTTTTCCGGGATTTCGTGGAGCCTGCTGCGCTTCGAATGTGCCGACGAAGCGAGCCCGTGTTCCTGATGCCATGGGCGGCACCTGTGCCGGCAGTTTCACCCGCACTTCATTCCCTGAAAACGGTCGGAGATGATGCTCCCACTTGATAAGAATTGAGCGAGGCTCATTTGGGTCGGGCTCCCAGTCTCGGGCGACTTTTCCTTCAATTTGTTTAAAGCTCCGAAGCTCGATTTCTTCGAATCCCGAGGAAAATTGCCAAGCATAAGCAATCGCCCCACCCACAAATGCATACGCCGCACCAATCAAGCGGCGGCGGATTAACTGCTCTCCACCACGGCATAGCGGTTTCAGTAAAACCAGTATCATGAGATTTACAGTCCACCAAGAAACGGAAAAACCGCTGCCCCAGCTCGCCATGATCCCGAAAATCCACCCGCAGGCAACGCATCCTAAGGGGTTCAAGATAATGAAGCGCTTCACTGCTGCTGCTCCCCGGCGAAAGGAATCAGCGTCCGTCATTCCCTTTCATGTGGAGGTTTTTAAAGCCCGAGATTACAAAAACCGCAAATATCCTTATTTTTCCCTTGAACCTCTCGCCGAAAGCCAGTGTATTATCATGTCTTAACATAACGCGGGCATAGCTTAGTGGTAAAGCTCCAGCCTTCCAAGCTGATTACGCGGGTTCGATTCCCGCTGCCCGCTCTCTCATTCACCCACCAAAACGAGAACTAACCGTTCAAAATAACCGCAAGTCTCCCAAGAAAACACTTGGCAGAACCCCTCAAAGTAGTGTTTCATTTGACGAAACCCGTCTTTGTGGGCTAATATATCGGATTTACAGAAATTTTGCATAGCATTACCGCTTCAATAATCACCATGAAACACGTCACCACATCACTTGCTGTCGCATCGCTGCTCGCCGGAATTTCCGGTGCTCAGGGACAAGGCCTTCTCAGTATTGGAGGAGGAAACGAGGAGGACTTTGATACCAATTTCCCATTCTCAATCACTCTCACCGGAGCTTACGGTTTCGATACAAACACCCAGAGTTCTGCGTTCGATGAGAATGACTCTTCTTACTACCAGGCAGGTGTAAGTGCGCAGTTTGCTGGCGGTGATCGTCGCACGAGCTACAATTTTGGTGCACTCTTCAATGCCACTTACTACGCTGATCCGGCTCCAGGCACTGACGATTATTACTACAATGCTCGTGTTTCCTTCAATCTTAAGCACAAGGTTTCTCCTCGTCTTACGATTTCGGACAACGCTTACATCGCATACGAGTTTGAGCCAGATTATGCAGTCGGAGCTTCCACCGCTCGCCGTTCTGATCAGTATCTCTACGGTTTCAATAATATTTCTGCTTCCTACGCATGGACACGCCGTTTCTCTACGGTGACCAACTACACCGTTAGCGGAGTAGAGTATGACGACGATGCGTTCTCAGGCGAGAATCGCATCTCCCAGCTCATCGCCCAACAGTTCCGCTACGCGCTTTCCCGCGTGACAGCTCTTACTGCTGAATATCGTTACGGCTACACAGCATACGATAATGATGCTGGCGACTTCATGTCTCATTACGTGCTTGCAGGTATCGATCACCGCTTTGATCGCCGCCTTTCTGGAAGTCTTCGTGCAGGTGCTGAGTTCCGCGAGTATGACAACCGCGATGGAGATGCAACAGAGCCATACGTCGAAGGTTCACTCGATTATCGTGCAAGTCGCACGAGTAACTTCCGTGGTTATGTTCGTTATGGTCTCGATGCTAACGAGTTTTCTGCTTACCCAGAGCACAAATCGCTTCGCACTGGCTTTTCATACAACCAGCAAGTTGCGGAAAATCTTTCTGCCAGTGCAGGGCTTAACTACGTTCACAGCGAGTTTGCAGGTTCCGAGATTCTTCCTGATTCCGATGACGATCTCGTAAGCGTCAATCTTGGTCTTCGTTACCAGATTCAGCGTAATCTCGCACTCTACGGCGATTACTACTTCGTCACCACGAGTTCCGACGTCGAGTTCCGCGAATATGACCGCCATCGCTTCACGCTTGGCCTTAGCGCAACCTTCTAAGAATCCTAAATTCTTACGAGCCCTCGCAGATATTTCTGCGAGGGCTTTTTTTTTGCTTTTATGCAACGCACTTCGCTGTAGTCTGAGAAAAGGGCTGGAGAGATGCCCTAAAACTAAATTCACCCCACTGCCCAAACTGCCATGAGTTCCGAATCCAATTCAGACGCCGATATCCATGCATTGGATTATTGGCAAATTATCCGCAACCGCTACGGAATCATCCTTCTAGCCTTCTTCTTGGTTTTCATGACAGCTTGTGTCGTGACTTACATTTTACCAAGAAAGTATGAAGGTCGTGTGCAGCTTCAGATTGAAAATGACAATCAGCAGATTGTGATGACTCGAAATCAGCCTGGGGGTTTAGGTCGCACAGATCCGAGGTTTACTGAAACTGAATTTAAGATCATTGAATCGAATGCGACCCTTGAGAAGGTAATTGAACGTCTTGGGCTGATTCAGCGATGGGGGATGTCTTCAAAATTAGAGGCAATTAGTGAACTTAAAAGATCGTTGGAAGCTGATGAGGTGCGTGGAACAACACTGATTAATATCGTCGTTCTGCGTACGGACAAGGATGAGGCGGCTGAGATAGCGAATGCGATCACCGAGGCGTATCGTGACCGACGTATTGAAGTGTCAAGTGAGTTGGCTGATCGCGCCCTTGCTACTCTCGACCGTGAGCTGAAATCACAGCAAGATAGAGTTGAGAAAGCACGAGTGAAGATGCTCGATATAATGGTTAGTAATGGGATTGTCGACACGACGAGCGATAGCCCATTCGGGCGTCTTGGAGGTGCTGGAGACATCCATTCAGCAGATCGACGGAATATCTTGGATGTGTCTGCAAGAAAATTGGAAGCAGAGCAAAAGATCCAGTTAGTGAAGAATCAAATTAAAGCACTTCAAAACAAAACTGGTGACGAACTTATTCAGCAAGCAACCGCACTGGATTTGAAAGACAGCTCGATTAGCTTCTGGAAGCCCCGATATGATGAGCTATCAGTTCAGTTTAAGTCGCTACTCGCTAGCGGTTATGGAAAAAACCACCCAGAAGTTAAAAGAACCGAAGCTGAGCTTAAAGAGGTTCTTTCGACTTTGGAATCGGGGGTAGTCGCGCTGAGAAGTGTGCTCGCGACTCAATTGCAGATCGCGGAGGAAAGCCTTCTTAGTATCAACAAAATTACGGAAGACACTGAAGAGCGGACAATTGCAAAAAGCCAAAATAGTATCGAATACAAAGAGGCCAAAAAAGACTATCTCATGCAGGAGCAGCTTTTTGGAACGATGTCTGAGACTTTTATCTCGAAGAGGGTTGATATTCGAGCTCCTAAGACTCCGATTCTGATTCACCAACACGCAGAGGCGAACCCTTCCCCTTCTAGTCCTAATATTCCTCTTAATCTTGCGCTGGGCGCGGTTGTGGGACTGGCGTTTGGAGTTGGTCTTGCGTTTTTCCTCGAGTATCTTGATACGAGTGTGAAAAGCCTTGAGGATGTTGAGCGCTATCTTGAGGTGCCAGTTCTTGCTGTGATTCCGAAGGATGTTGGTGTTTTGCACAAGCAAAGTGGAATCAGCCCGGAT
>CALAIY010000075.1 GCA_937922595.1 uncultured Verrucomicrobiales bacterium
AAAGGCGCACCCACTCCCACTCAATCAGACTCCTCTAAATACCAGAAGGGCTAGCGGCGGAGCAATAAGAGCCACATCGACGAGGACTCTATGAGCCTCTGGGAAATGTTTTCCGAATTTCAAATTAGCGACCGCAAGAAGTGCGACCGAGAGGGCGGCGAGTAGGTAGAATGCACCCTCCTTCGAAGCGTCGAGGTCGGAGCTTGATATTCCGACGGAAATCATCAGCAATAATGCACATGCAGGAATGAATAGTGGTCGCAATGAGTTTAAAATAAGCTGATTGTGCAATGTTTTCACGCCTTCCGCTTCTGAAAGGTGAATACTCAAGCAGTTTAGTGAAAAGAGAGCACTCAGGATCAACCATTGAGAATGCGTAACCAGCTCATTAACGCCCTGGATAGTGTGCAGTAAGACCGGTAGCGCGACGCCAGTTGCAAAAACGGTTCCGCAAAGTATCGCTTTAATCACTCCCGAAGAGGCATTCCAGCCACCTTGCCTTAATAGGAATATGCACGAGGCGATCAGTGTGATTCCACAGAGGATTCGAGGTGTGAAACTTAGATGAACGGCTCCAACTAATCCTGTAGATAACGTTAAAACTACAAATATATAGCTGAAATTGATACGGATAGAAGACGCTGAAATCCCAATGTAGAGCCAAACAAAAGAGGATGCACCAATCGCGGGAATCACGAACGACTGAAAGGGCAGTTTCCAAAAAATCAGATATCCAAGTGCCAGTGCGACTGGAGATAAAATGGCAATGAAGAGTCGCGGGTGCGACGCAGAATAGCGATGACGCATAGGAATCGCCGTGCATTTAGTGGAGCCCCCCTCTTCCTGAAAGAGTTGCCGAAGGCGCTGGCCATCAATCACTCGGTCTAAGAGGTAAATACTCCAGACGCACAGGCCTAAGGCCGCGAAATATGGCCAGG
This sequence comes from uncultured Verrucomicrobiales bacterium, assembly GCA_937922595.1. Taxonomy (GTDB): domain Bacteria; phylum Verrucomicrobiota; class Verrucomicrobiia; order Verrucomicrobiales; family DEV007; genus CALAIY01. The sequence goes on from CALAIY010000075.1 coordinate 939, forward strand.
ACAGCCGCAGGCCATCTTCCTGCGCCAAAACCCAGAGCCAGAGCATAGCCACGACGGGAGCATCGAGGCCGAAGACATTTGGTAGCAGCCACCATGGCGGTCGAGCGTTGCGGTTGATGATGTTTGCAGATTCGGGGATCCATCGACCTTAAGCGATTGTTCAGTGCTGTCGAAAATTTCTTAATTTGTTTTAAGTTTTCGGGAATAGCAGCTAAAGGGCGATGGTCTGATCACCTCTCCCTCCCTCTTTCATGATCCAAGCCCGAAACGACTTCGACAATACCCTCGTCCGACACAGCCTTGAGCTAAATCGGGTCACTCCAGACACACTACAAGTGAATGTGGGCAAGCTCTGCAACCTTACATGCATCCATTGTCACGTGAATGCTGGGCCAAAACGGAAGGAAATTATCACAGGAGAGACAATCGACAGGATCCTGGGTTGGTATGAGAGCACGAACATCGGCACTCTTGATCTCACGGGAGGAACGCCTGAGATGGTTTCTGATTACCAGCGCCTGGTCTCCACCGTACGGGGATTTTCCCAGCCTAGAAGAGTCATGACGCGACTCAATGCGACTATTATCGAAGAGCCCGGTTACGAATGGGTTCCAGAATTTCTCGCTGAACACAAGGTCGTCGTTGTAGCCTCGATGCCTTGCTACGCCCCAGAGAACGTAAATGAGCAACGCGGTGAAGGTGTTTTCGATGCCTCTATTCGTGCTTTCCAGAAGCTCAATGCCCTTGGATACGGTCGAGAGCCCGGACTAGAGCTCGATTTCGTCTACAATCCGAACGGAGCATTTCTCCCTGGCGACCAGGCTGAACTTCAGGCCGACTACAAGGCTGCTATGAAGGAGCACTTCGATATCGACTTCGGGAATCTTTTCTGTATCGCGAATATGCCCATCGCTCGCTTTGCATCGTATCTGAAGCGTGAAAAGCTGTATTCCGATTATTTGCAGACACTTAAGGATGCCTTCAATCCCTCAACGGTCGATAGCCTAATGTGCCGCTCCACGATCAGCGTTTCCTGGGAAGGTGATGTCTATGATTGCGATTTCAATCAGATGCTTGGACTCAACCTTGATGGCCAAGATGCGCCCCTCAAGCTTTGGGATGTTGATCTGGAGGCGCTTTCAGAGACTCCAATTCGCACTGGACCACACTGCTTCGGATGCACTGCGGGCGCAGGATCCTCGTGCACTGGCGCACTCGCCTAAATCAGAGGCTTTCGGAAAGGCGTTATTTGGGTTAAACCCCACTCGTCGCCTATGGAGCCCGATACCGTAAACAGCAGCCAGCTCCAGTCTCCCCAACCGCACCCTGCTGATATTGCGGAGAGTTATGATGGGCTTGCCCCTGAAGATCGCTCAGCTCTCCCAGGCACTCTGGGGGAAGCTACGCTTTTGGAGGTGATTACCTTTTTGAGCCCTGCTTCAGGGCTCGACCTCCTGCGCCGGTGCACAGAATCGATCCAGACCGTTCTTCTAGACCGCCTTCCTGCCGATGATCTCGTGGACATCCTCCAGGAAGCCGGAAATGCGAGGCGCACGCGCCTCCTTCAGTTACTCCCAGATTCAAAGAAGAGAATCGCGCGTAGCCTACTCGACTACCCGCCAGATTCCGCCGGAGGCCGGATGACAACAGCTCTAGCAGCCATTCGTCCCGAAATGACGATACGCGCAGCAATCGACCAGATTAGCGCCCGCTCCGAACGCTCCGAAGTGCTCTCTCGGATCTTCGTCACCGATAGGTCTGGGCACCTCCTGGGGAAACTCCGCCTCCGTGACCTCACGTTCAACCGCCGCTCGACGCACATTGCCGATATCATGGACTCGGACACGCTCTCCATCGGTGCGCGCGACGACCAGGAGGAGGCCGTTCGCCTGATGTCGAAATACGATCTACTCGCACTTCCAGTGGTCGACAAAAATCGGCGACTCCTCGGAGTCATTACACACGACGACGCCCTCGAAATTCAGGAGCAGGAATCCACAGAGGATCTTGAGCGCCTTGCCGCGATCGCAGGTGATTCACAAGAGTCCTACCTCGACACCTCAGTGCTCACCCATTTTCGCCGCCGGTTTGTCTGGGTGCTCTTCCTGGGGTTCATCGCCATCATTTCAGGCATCATTATTTACCGATTTGAGTCACTCCTAGAAGCCTATTTCGTCCTCGCCATCTACATGCCGATGGTCGTCGCCGCTGGCGGAAACACCGGGGGGCAGGCTGCGACGATGGTTATCCGCGCGATGTCTCTGGGGGAATTTCCGCCCGCCGCTGTCGGCCGCGTCGCCTGGAAAGAAGCGCGTGTAGGAATGCTGATTGGCGGTTTACTTGGCATCATCGTAGCTGCGCAAATTGTGTTTTTCCTGCCAGTAGAATCCGACCTTCCCGCCGGGCGTTCGTTCGGCCACATCGCAGTCACTGTCGGGCTCTCACTCTTTATTCAAATCATCACTTCGACCCTCGTCGGTGCGACCCTCCCGATCGCAGCAAAAGCCTGTAAGCTCGACCCGGCAGTCGTCGCCTCCCCCGCAATCACCACTTTTGTCGATATTTCTGGCATGCTTATCTATTTCGGCCTCGCCCTATGGCTGCTTGGGGTATAAATCCCCCTCCCATGGTAAAGACCCGCTTCGCCCCCAGTCCCACCGGCTACCTCCACGTAGGAGGTGCTCGCACCGCCCTTTTCAACTGGCTCTACGCCCGCGCCAATGGTGGGCACTTCGTTCTTCGCGTTGAAGATACCGATGCTGCCCGCAATACGGAAGAAGCCCGCGAAGCGATTTTCGGTGGACTTAGCTGGCTCGGAATCGATTGGGACGAAGGCCCCTTCTACCAGAGCCAACGTCAGGAAATTTACGACCGCTACTGGAAGATTCTTGAGGATGGTGGCTACATTTATCCCGACCCAGAATCCGGAGCCCTGCGCTTCAGATCACCTAAAGAAACGCTCACCTTCGAAGACAAAGTCTGTGGCGAAATTACGGTCGATCGCTCCGCCGAACCGGACATGACCCTGCGCCGCCCAGACGGCTCCTATATCTTCCACTTCGTAAACGTCGTTGATGATATTGAGATGGGAATCACCCACGTCATTCGTGGGGAAGACCACCTCATGAACACCCCCAAGCACCTTGAGATCTACAAGGCTCTTGGAGCCAAGCCTCCCGTTTTTGCGCACATTCCACTCATATTAAATGAAGACGGCTCCAAAATGAGCAAGCGCGATCAAGGTGCCGCCGTAGCAAGCTACCCTGCTGAAGGCTTCCTTCCCGATGCCGTGCGCAACTACCTCTGCCTCCTTGGCTGGAACCCCAAAGACGACCGCGAAAAACTCTCCCTTGAGGACATCCTCGCACTCTTCGATTGGGATCATCTCAATTCCTCAAACGCCAAATTCGGCCTCGAAAAATGCCAATGGCTAAACGGCCAATACCTCGCCGAACTCAGCCCTCAAGAATTCACCGAAGCAGCCATGCCCTTCGCTCCCGAAGGCACGTCGCCAGCGCTTCTTCCGCTCGTGCAGCAGAAAGTGCGCACACTTTCTGAAGTGAAAGAATGGCTGCGCCCAATCCTAGAAGACGACTTCCCGACCAATCCAGAAGCCGCAGCGAAAATCTCTTCAAATCCAGACGCAAAATCCTATCTCGAAGCCATCGCCACCGCCCTCGCGGAAACTAGCGAGTGGACGCAAGACTCCATCAAGCAAGCAGTCGCTACCACCGCCGCCACTCTAGGAACAAAGCCCGGCAAGCTCATGTTTCCCCTCCGCGTTGCCTCAAGCGGCGTTGCTCAAGGCACTGATCTTCTAGCCACCTTAGAATTAGTTGGGCAGGAACGCACCGTCACGAGAATTCGTAGCCGTGTCGCCTCCATCTTCGCCTAAGAAAATGGTCTACTCATTAGACGACCTCCCTACCGGCGCAAAGCTCGCCGTCATTGGAAATCCCGTAGCGCATTCGCTCTCTCCAGAAATGCACAATCCCGCGCTGAAAGCCGCTGGGATCGACACCGAATACATTCGAGTGCTCATAGAAAATGGAGAAGTGAAAACAGCACTCACCCGTTTCCGCGACGCCGGTTTCATTGGAATTAATTGCACGGTTCCGCATAAGTTCGATGCGCTTGAATCTGTCGATCACCTCGACCCACAAGCGAAGCGACTTGGAGCCGTCAATACCGTCGTCTTCGCCAAAGACGGCACCGCCTCCGGCTTCAATACCGACGGCCCCGGATTTGCTCGTGCCATTACAGAATCCTTTGGACGTAAACTAAGTGACCTCCGCGTGCTCATCCTCGGTGCCGGCGGTGGAGCCGGGCGCGCCGTAGCTGTGCAATGCGCCACCGAAGGTGTTCCTCACCTCACCCTGGCGAATCGCACCACCGCCAAGGCGGAAACAGTCGCCTCCGAGATTTCAAGCTACTACCCGAGCGATCAGATAGAAATCACTCCACTGGATCATCTAGATCTCGCGGAAATCGATCTCGTCATTAATGCCACCTCCTCCGGCATGAAGCCTGAAGACGCGCCTATCATTCCTCCATCCGCCTTTACTTCACACCATCTCGTTTACGATATGATTTACGCTCCCTCGGAAACGAAGTTACTCGCCGATGCCAGTGCCGCAGGTGCAAGCACGGCCAATGGTCTGTCCATGCTCATTCACCAAGGCGCAATTGCCTTCGAGCACTGGTTCCCCGGCTGCTCTGATCCCACCTCTGCCATGCGCCAAGGCATTACTAGCGCCCTCTCCGCATCATGAAAAATTCCCCACCAAGCGTCCGCAAGCTCGCTCAACGCATCCTCATCCGCTGGGCAGATGCGCCGGATCACGTCTACGCCGAGACTCTAATCTCCTCCGCCGCCTCCGATGCCAAGCTCGCTCCCCGCGATCGAGGTCAGCTCCAATCCATCGTCTTCGGCGTCCTGCGAAATGGAAACCTAATCGACTTCTGGCTAGCCGATCACCTACTCAAACGCGGTGGTCTCAGGAAGCTCCGTGAAGAAGTTCACACCGCACTCCGCACCGGCCTTTGTGAGCTCCTCATCCTAGACCACTCGCCACACGCGGTCGTCAATGAAACCGTAAACCTCGTCGGAAAACCCTTCCGCGGTCTCACCAATGCCATCCTTCGCCGAGCCGACCGCGAACGCGATGCACTCCTTTCCTCCGCAGAATCAGCTCCGCTAGAAACACGTTTTTCCCATCCCAATTTCCTCATTGATCGTTTCACCGAAGCCTTCGGTGAAGCCGCCACCATCGAGCTGCTTACCTGGAATAACTCGCCTTCCCCCGTCTATCTAAGACCCAATCTACTTCACCCAGCCCCCGGTGAATCTCCCTCATCTGATCACCCTCTCGGATTCTACATTCAAAAAGGAAAGCTAGACCCCAAATTTTTCAGCGAAGGCCAAGGCTACGCCCAGGATCCCTCCACCGCTCTCGCGCCTCAGCTACTTGATCCAAAGCCCGGCGAACGCATTCTCGATGCCTTTGCCGCCCCCGGCGGCAAAACAGCCCTCCTCGCTCAGCTCTCGCAAGACAAAGCCATCATCACCGCCACCGACACCGGCGAACACCGCCTGGAAAAACTTCGCGAAAACATCGCAAATCTCCACATTAATTCAGCCACCGTCCACGAGCACGACTGGTCTGAATCTACCGATCGATTAGGCGCGTTCGATGCCATTCTCCTCGACGTCCCCTGTAGTAATACCGGCGTCCTTCGTCGCCGCGTAGACGCACGTTGGCGTATGGACGAAGATACATTTTCAGTGATGGCATCTCTCCAGATCCAGCTAGCAAAAAATGCAGCAGCCGCACTAGCTCCCGGAGGTCGCCTCGTCTACTCCACCTGCTCAATCGATCCCGAAGAAAACCTCCAGGTCGCCGAAGCGCTCGCCGCTGCCACCGGCCTCAAAATAAAAGAGACCAGCGAAGCGCTTCCGCACCGCGATCAAATCGATGGAGCCTTCTCCGCACTCCTTCAATCTTAGCCCGGCCGATTTGATCAATTAAATACAACTTACTTCGATCCTCTCAGAATCTTTGCGATAGAATGCTTCGTCAAAAGGTTTCCTTTTGCCCCGCGTCCTTTGATTGTGTATTCGGAGAAATCAACCGGCCAATTTAAGTTACGAAGTCTTAGCGCTGGCTTCAGGTGAATTTCCGCGACATCACCGAGTGATTCCTCCTCCGTTTTGAAGTGGCGGAAGTAGAGTATGCGAGATCCTTTCGTCCCTTTGGTGATATCGTAGACCTTATCACGCGTCACACCACCTACCGTAAACCGCTTCAGATAAATCGCTCCCTGTCGACCATCGCGATAGATCACATGATAAATATCACTCTTATCAGTCTCACGATCAAAGAGCGATACATGAAGCGGATTCTTCCCGATAAACGTCTTCGAATCGACCCGAATGACCCGCACAGCGCCATCCGTCCCAAAGGCAATCACCTCATCTAAACGCGAGCACTTCGCAATGGCCTTCCCATCTCCACGCTTCAGGCCGTAGCCTACAAATCCATTAGCATCATCGAGGTAAAGCGTCTCGTTTGCGACCGCGACCTTAGACGCCGCAATCTTCTCGAATGTGGCAAGTTCGGTTTTCCGCTCACGCCCTTTCCCATACTTCTTTTTCAGCCCCTCGAAATAGCGCACGGCGTAGCGTGTGAGATTTTTAAGGTTCTTCTCTACTTCAGCAATTTCACCTTCCAGCCCTTTGATATACTCGTCGGCTTTGAAGCTATCGAATTTTGAGATTCGCTTAATCTTGATCTCCGTAAGTCGAGCTACGTCCTCATCGGTCACTTCACGTTTAAGCAATTTCAGATATGGCTTAAGTCCTTTCCAGATCGCTGCCATCACGGCCTCCCAAGTCTCACACTCCTCAATGTCTCGATAGATCCGTTTCTCGATGAAAATCTTCTCAAGGCTAGAGAAATGCCATTTATCTCCGAGCTCTCCCAGGCGGATTTCGAGTTCTTGCTTGAGCAGGTCTTTTGTCTCAAGCGCAGAGAGCACGAGTAGCTCGGCCACTGAAAGAAACTGCGGCTTATCATTAACGATGACACAAGCATTTGGCGAAACAGAAATCTCACAATCCGTAAATGCGTAGAGTGCCGGGATATGCTGAACCGCATCTGTACCTACTGGGAAATGAAGGAGGATTTCCACGTGTTCTGCAGTATTATCCTCTATCTTTGCGATCTTTATCTTCCCTTTATCATTGGCAGCTAAAATTGAATCTGAGAGACTTCCCGTGGTCGTAGCGAAAGGGAGTTCAACAATCTTGATGATGTGCTTTTTCTTAGTCTCTTCAATCTTTGCGCGCACGCGCACCTTGCCCCCACGAAGTCCATCATTGTATTCCGCAACGTCTGCAATTCCTCCCGTGACAAAATCAGGGTAGATCTCGAACGACTGTTTCCGCAACGCGGCAATACTTGCATCAATAAGCTCAATGAAGTTGTGCGGGAGGATCTTACATGCGAGCCCCACGGCAATTCCTTCCACCCCCTGCGCAAGCAAGAGCGGGAACTTCATGGGGAGCGCCACCGGCTCCTTATTCCTGCCATCATAAGACGCCGCCCAAATGGTCGTCTTCTTATTGAAGGCAACTTCAAGGGCAAACTTAGTCAGCCGGGCTTCGATGTAACGCGGCGCAGCGGCACGGTCGCCCGTAAGCACGTTGCCCCAGTTTCCCTGAGTATCGATAAGTAAGTCTTTCTGCCCAAGCTGCACCATTGCATCCCCAATCGAAGCATCACCATGAGGGTGATATTGCATCGTGTGCCCCACAATATTGGCCACCTTATTGTAGCGCCCATCATCCTTCTCCCATAGCGAGTGCAGAATCCGTCGCTGCACGGGCTTGAGTCCATCCTCAAGCGCGGGCACTGCCCGTTCGAGGATTACGTAGCTCGCGTAGTCGAGAAAGTAATCGGAATACATGCCCCCAAGCACGGGCTTTTCTTCGCCATCTGCAGTGGGGGTGATTGAGTGCGGTTTGGTATCTTCGGACACAATGGAATAGGAAAAATTAGTTCAGCCCAGGCACTAGGGAAAACTCCCGGAGGTTACTTGTCACTAGTGTAAGGTTCAGCGAGAGCGCACGACCGGCGATCTGGGAGCCTATGTCGACAGTGATGGCCATGGTATATATCAATTTGGAGGGTTTACGCAACTTCCGCCACTGGGTCATCGTCTTCATCCTCAACAACGTCGAGCTCCACGCGTAAGTTATCGATGATATACTCCTGACGTTGAGGAGTGTTTTTCCCCATGTAGAATTGCAGCAAGTCCTTCACGTGCGTGTTCCCCGAGAGAGTGACCTGTTCAAGCCGCATGTCTGGCCCAATGAAGTGCCGGAACTCATCAGGGCTAATTTCTCCCAGTCCCTTAAATCGAGTGATCTCGGCATTTTTTCCGCACTTTTTCATGGCTTTCGCCCGCTCATCCTCACTGTAGCAATAATGCGTTTCCTTTTTATTCCGCACACGAAAGAGCGGCGTCTGAAGCATGTAGAGATGCCCACGCTTGATCACATCGGGGAAGAATTGCAGAAAAAACGTGAGCAGAAGCAAACGAATGTGCATGCCATCCACATCGGCATCGGTAGCAACGACCACGCGATTATAGCGGAGATCATCCACGGAAGCCTCAATGTCGAGCGCCGCCTGAAGTAAATTGAACTCCTCATTTTCGTAAACCACCTTGCGCGTGAGTCCGAAGCTATTGAGCGGTTTCCCGCGGAGCGAGAAGACCGCCTGAGTCTCGACGTCTCGCACCTTCGTGATCGATCCCGATGCAGAATCACCCTCGGTAATGAAGAGTGTGCTCGCCTCGCGCTGTTTGTGCTTGGAGGGGAGATGGGCGCGGCAATCGCGAAGCTTTTTATTGTGAACCTTGCTCTTCTTCGCCCGCTCCCGAGCCATTTTTTGAATCCCCTTGAGTTCCTTCCTCTCGCGCTCACTTTGGGCGATTTTATCGACGATAATCTTAGCCGCTTCTTTATTTCGGTGGAGATAATTGTCGAGCTCCTGCTGAAGGAAGTTCCCGACAAAGAGACGCATACTTTCAGCTCCCTCAGTGCCTTCGGGAGCAGTGTGCGTAGATCCAAGTTTTGTCTTCGTCTGGCTCTCAAAAACTGGCTCGATCACCTTCACACTCACCGCAGCGATGATCCCCTGCCGAATATCCTGAGGCTCAAATTGCTTTTTGAAGTGCTCTCGGATCACCTTCACCACCCCCTCACGGAATGCCGCCAAATGCGTCCCGCCTTGCGTCGTATGTTGCCCGTTTACGAAGCTATAATACTCTTCGCCATACTGCGCAGCATGGGTGAACGCGACTTCGATATCTTCGCCCTGTAAATGGATGATAGGATAAAGCGGATCTTCGCCCATCTCCTCATTAAGAAGGTCTACGAGGCCATTTTTACTTTTAAACTTTGTTCCGTTGAGATCGAGCGTCAGCCCCGGATTCAGGTAGGAATAGTAGCGGAGCATGCGCTCCAAGGTCTCCGTTTTGTAGGCGACTTTTTTCGGGAAGATCTCGCGATCTGGCGCATACATCAATCGGGTGCCATTTGGCTCATCTGATTTGCGCGCCCGCTTCATCTCCTCGGTCACCTCGCCACATGAAAATGTGATCGCCTTCGTCTGGCCTTCACGAAATGCTTGGATCTCAAAGAAGTTGGAGAGCGCATTCACCGCCTTGATCCCGACCCCGTTCAGGCCAACCGATTTTTTAAACGCCTCGCTGTCATACTTCGCCCCGGTATTGATCTTCGCAGCACAATCCATGAGTTTCCCCAGGGGAATCCCACGGCCGTAATCGCGCACCTCCACGAGATCGTCCTCCACCGTGATATCGATCACCTTCCCGTGCCCCATCACGAATTCATCGATGCAGTTATCCAGCACCTCCTTGAAGAGGATATAGATTCCGTCGTCCTGGTGCGAGCCATCTCCAAGCTTCCCGATATACATACCCGGGCGAAGCCGGATATGCTCCCGCCAATCAAGACTCTTGATGCTATCCTCGGTGTAAGCTCCGGCCTCAGTTCCGGAAGATTTCTGTTTTGCAGTGGCCACGGCGTCTCTAAATTTGGTTCGGGATTGTGAAAATTTCGGATATCTAAACTAGATGTAGCTCAGATGAACGCCTCCGGTCAACCCCTGCTTGCGGTGTTCGTGGGCATGTGCCCCCGTTTCCCCCGATGTCCGACGTGTCAGAGCCTCCAGGAAAACCGCAAATCCCCTCTTCAGAGCCAAGCTTTGGAGGCAGAATCTGTGATCTGCCCGACGACGACCGCCCCCGCGAAAAACTCGCCCGCTCAGGCGCGGGAGCCCTCTCCGACGCCGAACTCCTCGCCCTATTCCTCCGCAGCGGCACCCAGAAGCTCAGCGCCGTAGAGCTAGGCCGCAAGCTCGTCCGCGAAGCCGGATCCCTCCAAGCACTCTCCCGCAAGAGCCTCAAAGACCTCCAGCGAATCAATGGCATCGGCCCCGCCAAAGCCTCGGAACTCACCGCCGCATTCGAAATCGCCGCTCGTCTCGCCCGCGAGCGCTTCACCAGCCAGCCAATCCACACTGCCAAAGACCTCTACGAAATGCTCGGACCCGCCATGGCCCAGCTCCCCCGAGAAGAGCTCCGCGTCATCCTCCTCAATCGTCGAGGAAACGTCACCGCAAACGAACGCCTCACCCAAGGCTCAGACAACCAAACCACCGCCGAAGCCCGCGATATCCTCAGCCTCGTCCTCCGCCACGGAGCCCCCCGCTTCATCCTCGCCCACAATCACCCCTCCGGCGATCCCAGCCCCAGCCAGCCCGATCGCAACGTCACCCGCCAAGTCGAGCGCACCTGCCTAGACCTCAATATCGAACTCCTCGATCACGTCATCTTCGGCCTCCCCCTCGACGGCCGCGAGCCCTACTTCAGCTTTCGTGACAACGGCCTCCTAGCATAGCCCACACCATGCCCACCATCCACAAAACCGCCCTCATCGATCCCGCAGCCCAGATAGCCCACGACGTCCACATCGGCCCCTACTGCATCATCGAAGGCCCCGTCCACCTCGCCCCCGGCTGCCGCGTCGAAGCCGCCGCCCAGATCATAGGCGACGTCCACATCGGTGAGCACACCACCATCGGGCGCACCGCCATCATCGGAGGCGACCCCCAAGACCTCACCTTCGATCCCACCACATCCTCCGGCATCCGCATCGGCACCCACAATGTCATCCGCGAGCAAGTCACCATCCATCGCAGCACCGCCTCCGGCGGAAATACCACCATCGGCCACCACAATCTCATCATGGCCGTCGCCCACCTCGCCCACGACGTCCACCTCGGCGACCACAACATCCTCGCCAACGCCACCATGCTCGCCGGCCACGTCCACCTCGGCCACCACAGCTTCCTCGGCGGCGGAGCCGGAGTCCACCAATTCGTCCGCATCGGCAGCTACACCACCCTCCAGGGAAACGGCCAATACTCCCAAGACATCCCCCCCTACTGCACCGCATCCCAGCGCAATCTCCTCTCCGGCCTCAATATCATCGGCCTCCGCCGCGGCGGCTTCGATCGCGAGACCCGCGCCACCATCAAATCCCTCTTCGATCTCATCTTCCGCTCCGAGCACAATCTCACCCAAGCCCTCACCCACGCCCGCACCCGTCAATGGCCGCCTGAAGCGGAAACACTCCTGCAATTCCTCGAAGCCCCCACCAAAAAAGGCATCGTCCGCCGAAACCGCACCACATAAAGCCGCCCCAAAAACGGTTGCCCTCCCCTCCCCAGCCCGTAAGACTTTCCCACCCGAAGCCCCACGCTTCCCCGTAAAAAACGCACCCACGCGTTAAAAAACTACGGAGAAATTGAATTTACAGCTTTCCTAAAGGTCGTTACCCTCTCACCACGATGCCGCGCACGCCACGCCACCTCCCCCTCCTTGGAGCCACCCTCCTCGCCACCATCCCATTCACGGCACCCGCCCAAGATCTCCAGCTAGGCTTCCTCAGCCAAATTGGCGACGAGCTCAATATTGAAAACGCCGGTGCCGTCGATCTCGACTCCGAGAAATCCCAGATCACCTGGAAAAAAGCCGGCTCCGCCCCCCTCAACGCCCGCTTCGAAAACACCCAGATCTTCGCCGACACCCTCGTCTTCAATGCCGACACCCAGATCGTCATCGCCAAAGGCGACGTCGCCATCTACAAAGACGGCTTCGTCTACCGCGGCCAAAACATCGAATACGACATCAATCGCGATCAGCTCTCCGCAAACGCCATCCGCTCCTCCCTCGAGCCCATCTACTTCGACGCCGGCGACTTCAAGACCGCCACCAAAGAAATCTCCGTCCTTAGAATGGAGGACACCTACTTCACCACCCACGACAGCGTCGACCCCAACTTCCGCATCAAAGCCAAGCAAGTAGACATCTACCCCGACGACCGCATCGTCTTCCGCAGCCTCACCGCCTACGCCGGAAAAATCCCCGTCTTCTACTTCCCCTACCTCTCCCAGCCCTTCGACGCCGAGCTAGGCTACACCTTCGCCCCCGGCTACTCCTCATCCTGGGGCGCCTACCTCCTCAATCAATACGGCACCCTCGTCGGCGACCACACCATCGCCAAATTCCACTTCGACATCCGCTCCACCCGCGGCCTCGCCGGCGGCCTCGACCTCGTCTCCACCCGCCACCGCGAAAACGACAACTTCGGCGAATTCAAATTCTACTACGCCAACGACCTCGAACCCCTCACCGACTCCCTCGGCGGCGGCTCCGTCAATCAGCGCCTCTTCAATCCACCAGACTCAGACCGCTACCGCTTAAACCTCCAGCACCGCGTCTACCTCCCCGGCCCCGAAGAATCCACCTTCTACGTCGACCTCGACCTCAACAAAGTCTCCGACGAATTCTTCTACGAAGACTTCTTCCCCGCAGAATTCCGCGTCGACCCCCGCCCCGACAACATCGTAAACCTCGTCAAACGCTCCGACCGCTCAGTCCTCAGCCTCCTCGGCCGCTTCTCCGCCAACGACTTCTTCCAGACCGACGAACGCCTCCCCGAAATCGCCTACGACATCACCCGTCAGCCCATCCTAGGAAACTCCGGCCTCTTCTACGAATCCACCACCTCCTTCGGCCTCTACTCCGAAGACATCTCCTCCACCCAAGACCAGAGAAACCGCGACCGCATCGACGAACTCGAAGCCCAACTCGCCCTCATCGACCAAGTCGACGAAAACGGCGACCCCACCGCCGAATCCATCCTCGCCCTCGACGCCATCGGCGCCCGCCAACTAGAAGAAACCCCCGAAATCGAACTCGAGCGCCTCCGCCTCGAACTCGACGGCTCCTCCTACACCCGCTTCCACACCTACCACGAACTCCTCTACCCCAAAGTCTACGGCGGCTGGCTCTCCCTCACCCCCCGCTTCGGCGTCGGAGCCCAAGCCTACTCCAGCGTAGAAGACCGCGGAGACACCGGCCTCACCGACGAAACACGCGTCCTCCTCCACGCCGGACTCGACGCCTCCTTCAAATTCTCCAAAACCTACGCCGACGTCCAAAACGAAACCCTCGGCATCAACGGCGTCCGCCACATCGCCCGCCCCTACGCCAACCTCTCCATCCTCGACACCGACGACCAGCAAAACAGCTTCAACGGAGTCGACCGCCTAGTCCCCACCACAAGACTTCGCCCCCTAGACGTCACCCGCTTCACCGCCATCGACGACCTCAACTCCTGGGCCATCACCCGCCTAGGAATGCAAAACACCCTCCTCACCCGCCGAGACAACCGCAACTACGCCTTCGCCGGACTAAACACCTACGTAGACGTCTTCCTCGACGACCCCGAATTCGACCGCTCCCACAGCAACCTATTCAACGAACTCTTCTGGCGCCCCCTCCCCTGGTTAAGATTCACCTGGGACTCCCAAATACCAATCGGCGGCGGAAACAACGCCGACTTCGTAGAATCCATCGCCCGAGTAAACTTCCAGCCAACAGACTGGTGGACCCTCGGCATCGGCCACCAACTCCTCCAAGACCACCCCTTCTTCGAAGACAGCTCCCTAGTTAGCTTCAACACCTACGCAAGACTCAGCGAAAACTGGGGCATCGGAATGGTCCACCGCTACGAACTAGACGACGGCGTCCTAGAATCCCAGCAATACAGCATCCACCGCGACCTCACCAGCTGGAC
>CALAIY010000076.1 GCA_937922595.1 uncultured Verrucomicrobiales bacterium
GTATTTTTTGCCTAAAGTTGTCCCGTTGTATTCGGCGATGATATTCCAGCCGTCGTAGATGTAGCGGGTCGTTGTTCCAGAGCCGACTTTTTTGCTGATCCGACGGCTTTGGGCGTCGTAGCTGTAGGAAACCTTTGTGCCATCTACACGATCGACTTCGATCAGGCGATTTTCTGCATCCCACTTTAGAGTGGCATTCCCTGTAGCGACGGGGAGCGGCCCCTGGGTTTGGTAGGAGGAAGCGGGAAGCGTTACGTTATCCGCTATGCCGTAGGCGAATTTCACCCGTGCCAATTTTTTTCCGCAGGGGCGCGTTTTTCTTGAACACTTAGCTGGCAGGGCGAGTTCCATTTTTTGCAGCCTCACTCTAGCAGCTTGGGCAGCTAAAGCGAAGAGCTTTCGGCGGCCTCCAACTAGCCGACCACCTCTTTGCGCTTCAGCAGGCGGGGGCGATTGCATTCGGGAGCCGTGGGCTCGCGCCCGCTGGCGCGGATATTGCGGGGAAGACTAGCCAGCGCGCTTTTACGAACATCATCCTCCAACGACAGCGGCGCCCGCTGCGCCCCCCTTCGAACGCCGGTTCGAGACAGCTTTCGGGGGCTCAACGGGGGTGTAATTTACTCACCGGCGGGCTCCTTTTGGTTTCAATTCCGCCCCGATATTATCCCCTCCACTGCTCACCTCCAGCCACTTACAACTGAATTCCATACATGTATTATGTATTATATTCTATATTACCATTTGCTCGGCATAGGCGGGACGCACCTGTTAGGGATTGCGAATAGTCACGGTCTCCCGGCCACGAAAGAACCTTCTCATAAACGCCATCGGAGAAAATACGGCAAATACGAACATGAACGAACTTCGCACTGCGGGCGCGGGTGATGAATCCACTTGGGGAGAGTAGAGGATCAGGGACAGTGCTCCGCCAACAGAAAGAATAATCATTGCAGTAAAAAACCACGGAAGTGGATTCCTGAGGCGATCTCCTAGACTATCAATGAAATTCGCAATACCGAATAGAGCATAGAAGAATGGGTTTATCAGAATCATCGCGCTGGACACTCGAGTTGGAGCATCATCGATGCGTCCATCCATAATCCGTGGTGCACCCATCTTCTCCGAAATGATGGTATACCCGAACATTCCTATTAGCAGTATGGTGGGGATAAGTGGGGGCACAAGATAAGCGAGGACGAGGCGCATTCGCTCACGAGCAATTGGCACGATGTAGGATCGGACGAATTTTATCATTTTTCCGAACGTTGTTTATACGGCAAATTCGTCGTGTAACAAATCTTTCAAGCATCCGAACCTAAGACCCCTCACTGACCGGCATCAACTAGTGATCTCGGCACATTTGCATCAAACAGCGAAGCGAGCTGCTCCAGCCGCTCAGGCTTCGGAACCTGCACATTTTTCTCCCAGGCGGCGATTGTGTGATGGCTCACTTTGAGCCGTCTCGATATTTCCCGTTTCGAAATACCCAGCGCCAGCAGGCTTTCTTCAATCCACTCGCCGAGCGCTTCAGGAGGTGGGGAAGAGACACCCAAAGCACGCTTCAGTGGTCTGAGACAATGTCCTCACGGCAATGCCTCATCCCCCTCCCAACGAGCCAGTGTCGTCTGGTCGATACCGATTTGCTTGGCGAACTCCGCCTGCATCATCCTTCGATTTTCACGAAATCGGACGAGAAATGCGCCCATCGTTGTCGGTTCTGGACGAGGATCGAGGGACACGAAATCGAGGATCTTGGGGACGTATTCTACCTCTGAATTTTTCCGATTTAGCGCCTAATCCGCCAAGCTCTAGATGAGCTTGGTAGCGATGAAGAAAACACCCAGTTCGTCGAGGGGCTTCATCATCTTCGAAAATTCACGCAAAAGACCTTTGGCGACTCATCAAATTCTGCATGGGAAGTAACCACCAAGCAGACAAAAGCCAGCCTTGAGGAAGCAAAGAAATATGCCGGGCATTACTGGGAGAAAGTTCTCATTAAAATGAGCGAAAACGCTCAGACTCCTGGCAACTAAGGTGAACAACCTTAAAGCTGAATCCAACGATCTGGCGGGTTCATACCTAAATTCGGAAGCACAATTCGGCACGCTTTTGGGCGATACCCCACCCGATTACTTTACAGCAAATCCATACGAATACGGTAAAAACGGCGGGGCTCTGCGCCCACGGGGAGGGCGAACTGAAGACGACCGCCCACAATTGTAGGCTGGATTCCTGTATTGGTATAACTTCCCGAGAGGAGGTCATCAGAGGATTCAAGGAGCAGGGTGACGTCTTGAGCTTCGGGATTGAAGCCGATGCTGATTGCTGTTTGATCGATAGAGATAGTCGCCCCAATTTCGGCGTCGCTGGTGGTAGGGCTGCCACCGAGGGCGTATTCGACGAAGAGGGAAAAGCCATCTTTATCGGTGTCCTCATTGGGAAGAGCGGCTAGGCCGTGGATACCTGCCCATCGGGCGAAGGTGAGTTCATCCTGCTCACCAGGGAAACCGCCAGGAAGAATGCTTGGACGCCAATTTGCAGGATCCGATGGGTTGCCGCTACCGAGATAGGTGAGGCTATCGCCGGCACCATCGGGAGTTTCCGGCCACGGGGAAAGATCATCGTAGGCGAAGGAGAAGATGCCTGGGGCAGTAAGGGTTTCTCCGCCGTTGCTGAGGGCGCCTCTGTATTCTCCAGCGATGATTGGGGTATTGCCGTAGCGGAGGCGAAAGGCATCGATGTTCTCCACGAGAACGACCCGCTGCCCAGGGGCAAGAACGAAGATGGAGGCTGACGCATCATCGAAAGTGAAACTGATGGCATCGGTGAGGCTCACGCCGCGGAGGTGAACGTAGTCGGTGGAAGGATTGTAAAGCTCAAGGAACTCGAATTCGTCTTTATCGGTAAATCCAGCTGCGATTTCGGCGGGAGTGGGCTCTGCAGGATTATAGTGAATTTCGGTGACGATGAGGTTTGAAGTATCTGCTGGCGTGAGATCGACGAAGAAGAGTTCGCTGGTAAGGGTAGACCACTCGCCAGCAAGTAAGGCGCGAGAAGTGACGCGGACTTCACCTGGCCCAGAAAGGAAGGTGGGGGTGGCGATGAGAGAGCGAACGGCTTCCGCTTGGAAATCGAATCCAAGATCGCTGCTGCCGCCGCTTTCCTGGTGAACTTCGATGGCAAGGACGTTTTCTCCATCTATAAGGGCGGCAAGATTAATGGTGAGAGGGAAGAAATCACGTTCCCCAGATCCACTCACTACAGAAGAGGCTCCGGTATCAAAGGAAATGACTCCACTGGGCATATTCGAGCGGGCGACTTCCGTACCATTAAGATAAACGACCGCTCCATCATCACGCCGAATCTGGGAGGTGAGTTCGCTAATGGACGCAGCATCTGTGAGATCAAAGGTGGCTCGGAAGTAGGTCGTGATATTCTTCAGCCCCATCGCATCGAGATTAAATCCAACTGTGGTAGCAAGCCCACCTTCGCCGTAGCCGAGCGGTGCTGGTCCACTCAACCAGGCGCTATCATCGTAAGTGGGAGTTTCCCAGCCGGGGACTGGAGCAGTGGTAGAATCGAGATATTTCCAAACGGCTCCGGCATCGATGATATCAACATCTACCGTGGGCCCGACAAACTCGGTGGCTGAGGGTGCGATAGAGCCATCATCCAAACGGGGATCAGATCCATCAAGAGTGATATAAATTTCGCCAGTGGTGTCGGTGAGAAAGATTTCTTCGGATGATGATATATAGCCTCCAGCCTGGGAGAAGATGGGAGTCGCGACTTCCGGATACCATCCGACAGCGCGCATCTGCTCTTTTACTTCCTCAGCTCTGCCGCGGATGAAATCTCGGATCTCATCGCTGGCGTCCAACCAATCAGTGCGAGTGCGAGGTGCCGTCAATTCATCTACCGAAGCGTCGCCCCAGCGTGCGGAGTGCGCGATGATTGCGGTATCAATTTCCGCAGCACGCGCATCGATGAGGGCGATTGCATTATCTTCGTGGAGGATTGCCCCGGGGGCGGTGAGTTCCTCGACCCGGTCGGCGAAAAGAGTGCGGTAGCGAAGATTGGTGTCGGCGAGAGTCTGATGGAGGACGTGGGGATTAAAATCGATTAAGAGGGGGGTGGGGCTAGCACTTGCTTTAAAGGGGCTGACCATATCGAAATTCCCCGTGCCAAGGGAGTGCTCCGAATCGTGCTCGAAGAATTTGAACCCATCAGGGTCGGTGCGATCAAATATTCCAAAGTAGTTGTTCGGTCTGGTGCCAGTGAAGCGTGAACCAGGTCCATCACGATCGCCGCTGAAGTAAGTGAGGATCATGTAATCCATCAAGTTTTCGAGATCGATCAGCTTCTCGTGGTTTGCAGGATCGAGATCTCCATTGGCATCACGGCCAAGGATATCGAAGAAGGCGGCATCTGTGGCGAGCCCAGCTTGCCATTTCGTGAAGAGTCGCTCATAGGCGTCGACGTTTCCATCGGTGACGTCACCGAAAGATTTCACTACGTCGTAGTCGAGTTCATCGCCGCCGAAATAGCTTTCCGCGAAATCGGCTTCTGCCCGTTCTTGGGTCTGGTAGATGCCCCAATAGATTCCGTTTAGGTAGAGGTGGTAGTAGCGGGATCGCGTGTAGGGGTGCCCGAGTTCACGCTGAGTATCGCGAGCCCAGACGTCGCGCAGGAACGAGTTATCGAGATGGTGCTGAAATGCCCAGGAGTAGTTCTGTGGGGTACGAAGGTCGATCCCATCGTAGGAGTCAGTTCCCTCGTCGCCAAAGAGTGGGTAATTGAGCTTGGAAGCACCATATTCTTCGCGGAAAAAGAGGCGGAACGAGTGTTTAGGGTTTTCCAGGGTGCGCGAGAATCCGCCTCGAATACGGAGGCCGCATCCTGATTGAAAGCCTTCGGTTTGCCCGTCAGGGCTGGTGTATCCGTCGGGAAAAATGAGTTCGAGGGAAGCGGCGCGCTCCCAATCGGAACCTCGTTTCGTGGGATTCGAATAAATTCCGATTGTAGGATCATTGAGCGAATCGAGAGGGATACTTACGGCGAGAGTAGGGATGGCTGCGAGCGCAGCTTTCACCTGAGGGACGCCGCCTACGGCAGGGTCGGTGCTGTTTACGATGTCGGGGTCCATCCCGTAATTGTAGAGCTGTCCTGGGGGGCCCATTGGGACGATGGGCTCTGCTGGGGTGGTCGAAGGCCATCCTGGGGGAGGCGTTTCTCCTTGAGTGATGACATCATCCACTACGATGTAGGTGTGGGTGCCTATTTCGGATGGAGCAAACCCCTCCTTGGCAGCCACGGCGCGGAGCGTTGAAGTGCCGCTCACCGCGATCGGACCTGTGTAGAGGGTGCCATTCGCTTCGCTGGGCTCCGAGCCATCGGTCGTGTAATAAATGGTAGCTCCAGGGGTGCCGGAGCCAATGGTGACATCGAAGGGAAGGGTGAGCACCGTGGCATCGGGGTAGAACCCACGCTCGGGAGAAAACTCTGTGGCGAGGACGCTGCCAGCAGCATTCGCCCCCGAATTGAGAGTGCCGGGGCTAGGATCGGCAAAAACCACCGGCGTTCCGCCAGGAACGAGGCTACCTCCCGCAAGCTCGGGGATGACGGCAAATGCGGAATCGGGTAACGCGCTACTCAAACCATGGATAGCGAGGACATTGTTTGCGCCAGCGGAAAGGAGTGGGATTGCTGAAGAGATATCAATTATTTCTAAAGCTAAAGGATCTGGTCGCGAAAAAAGTGCGCTGCTATTCCAAATCGCCGGATCAGGGGCGGCCACAGTCACGACTTCCGTTCCATTTACATAAGCGACAAAACCATCGCTGTAACGCATCGAGAGAGCGAGTGAACTCAGTGCTGAAGGATCGATCACATCAAACGGGATTCGCTGGTAGGCTGAGGTATATAGCCCGGCCATGCTGGCTGCCAGATCGGTGCCAATAATGCTCCCAGATGTCGTGCCAGCCGGTGAACCGATTACCTTGAGCCCACCGGCAGCCGTATCACCGACGAGACGAAAATCTTCATCGAACAATGCAAAAACACCCCGGGTAGCGAACAATTCGGCGGTACTTCCGCCGATCGATTGGAACTGTGTGTATTCGAAATCATGCGTGCCCGCACTAAGCATTAGGGACCCGTAGGATTGAGTGCTGCGAGACATGGACGCGTCATCGAGAATCACGTCTACCCCACCGATACGGAGGCGGGCACCTTCGTCGCTATTGCTGCCGAACGTCCAGTCGCCTGATGCAGGGATCACCATTTTCCCGGTCGCCTGAATCACAAAATTGTTCCCACCGGCTGCCGGAAAATTGGCCGAATCACCGAATAGGGCTTGGCCGGCCGAATGCTTAAAGTTCACGACAGGGGCCACAACGGTCGATTCTTTCACGATACCTGAACCGGGATCGGCAAGAGCTCCATCCGCCTCAGCAAGGTTGGTAATGGGCGTTGTCGAAAATACGTGGCGCACGCGTATCCCTGGGACATCGACCCCAAAGCCTGCTCCCACAGTGCCGGCTTCCCATTCGGCACCAGGGCTGAATGAAGTCGTAGACCAATCAGCGTTCAGTGTGCCATCGCTAGGCACGAGAGTCTCTGCCGTATCACCGGAAACGACGAATTCCTCGCTGCTGAAAATGAAGCCGTAGGATTCATCCTCATCGAGCGGTGGATATTCCGGGGCAAACTCTTGAAGCACCGCTGCGGCAGGACTTACGAGAGCGAGGTACTCGCCGCCAGCGGAGAGCTTAAAATTGGTATGCAGCTCGGAACCCGCGATGGAGCGGTCTTTATTCGAGGCGAAGACAATGAGAAACCCACCCGGTTCAAGCGTCACCCCTGCGGGGAAAACCCATTTCTGGAGCGATGAAGCGCTATCGGTGAGCGCATAGCTACCAAGATCGACGGGAGAGCTATCCGGATTATGAATTTCTATCCAATCCGAAAAATCGCCATCGGAATCAGCAATGAGCGTCTCATTGTCCGGGCAGAACTCGGATATCAAGGGGGTAGATAACGCAGCAGAAGCGACGCACAACGAATACACAACAGAAACGATGCACGATACCAGCCACGCCGGTTGGAAAACCAGGGGGATCATAGCGTATATTATACTCTAACTCACAATAGTCACCAGCCTTAGATTCATTATACTTATTGTGACTTCGATAAAACTATTCACATATCTTAACTAATCACACGAAACCTCCCATTTCCAATCTCGGCGACGGCACCGAAAGCGAGCGTTTCGTTGCCAGATACATGCCCCGCGGGAACCCCCGAGACCACTGGAATCCCTTGGCCTCCCAGGCAGTTTTCCAAGACTTCCTCCACAGCGACGCCATCGGGGCCAGGAGCACCATCGGTGAAAGATCCAAGAGCTACACCAACACAGCGAGAGAACCACCCAGCCTGCGTGAGCTGAGTAAGCATACGATCTACCCGGTAGGGACGCTCGCCTACATCTTCGAGAAAGAGAATCGTGCCATCAAGGGGCGGCTCGTAAGACGTCCCCAGCAGCGCCACAAGCACAGCAAGATTTCCCCCGGTAAGACGGCCACTCGCCACCCCAGAAGATATCGTAGTGACATCGTGTTCGATCACACCAGCGGTACCCTCAAGTGCCGCAATCCACGCTTCGCGAAAACCGTCCTCCGCCCGGCCTAGATTTGCCACCATTTCGGCATGATAGCTCCGCACTCCCGCACGCGCCCAAAGCGCATGAAGCGCCGTGATATCAGAGAATCCAACCACCGGCTTCTGAGAATCCGCCACCATATCAAGAGATAGTTTAGGCAAAAGACGAGTAACGCCGTAGCCACCACGCGCACAAAGAATCGCATCAACATCAGGATTCCCTAAAGCTCCCTCAATCTCCGCCAGACGGCGCGCATCATTCCCCGCGTGAAATCCCGTGCGCGAGTAAATTGATTCATCAAAACTCACTTCATAACGCGTGCGCAACCACGCGACACCGGCTTCGAAAAGATCGCGATCAAAAGGCCCTGCCGGAGCAATAATTGCGAGGCGGGAACCAGAAGTAATAGAACGTGTGGGGGGAAAAGCTTCAGACATTTTAAGAAGTTAAGAACCGACCCCCTTGCACACAGAGAGCCCGGTGCCAAGTTCGCAGAGATGCGCCGCCACACCCCCTGGATATTTCTTGCCACTGCCTACGCAGTAGCAATGGCGGCAGTGCAAAGTTGCGCCCCTGAGAAAGAAGTATCAACTAAGGAGGCTACCACAATATCCAAGGCGATCAGCCTTCCTAGCGCCCCCACAGCAAGCGAAGCATTCATCGGCGCTAGCTCTTGCCTCGAATGCCATGAAAAAGAGCACTCAGACTGGAAACAAAGCCACCACCATGCCGCAATGCTCGTGGCCAATGAGGAAACTGTCCTTGGCGATTTCGACGACGCCACCTTCGAGCACTTCGGACACACCTGGCGCTTCTTCCGCAAAGAAGGCGGTTTTTTCGTAAATGCAGAAGATGCGGACGGCACGAGAAAAGACTTCCAAGTCGCCTACACCTTCGGAATAGAGCCCCTTCAGCAGTATCTAATCCCCTTCCCTGGCGGAAGATACCAAGCCCTCCAAGTCTGCTGGGATACACGCCCTGCCGACGAAGGCGGGCAACGCTGGTATCATCTCTATCCAGATGAAGAAATTCCACCCGGTGATGAACTCCATTGGACCGGCGCTAACTTCAATTGGAACTACATGTGCGCTGATTGCCACTCAACGCGCCTCCACCGCAACTACGATCCGAAATCCGATATTTATAACACCACCTACTCCGAGCCCAACGTATCCTGCGAAGCCTGCCACGGCCCCGGCGCAGACCACGTAAAGTGGGCGAAATCTGACCAAAAAAACGCCTTCAATGGTATCTACGTCGCACTCAAAGAGCCAGGCACCCCCGCCGGATGGACAATCGATCCCATCTCTGGCAAGCCGATCCGCACCCGCCCTCTAGAAGCCCCCACCCAAGTAGAATCTTGCGCCCGCTGCCACTCACACCGGCGCCCCCTTGAAACCTTATTCGTCCACGGCCGTAGGTTCGCCGATACCCATGCCCTCACGCCCATTACCGATACGCTCTATCATCACGATGGGCAGATTAAGGAAGAAAGCTACGTCCACGGCTCATTCGTTCAAAGTAAAATGTTTCACGCCGGCGTACGCTGCACCGATTGCCACGATCCCCACACCGCCAAGACATACTTTCCCGCTGAAGACAATCGACTATGCGTCCGTTGCCACACCCCCGCGACCTACGACACCCCTGAGCACCACCATCATCCAATCAATAGCGCCGGCGCATCCTGCGTCAGCTGCCACATGGCCGGCAAAGACTACATGGGACACGATTTCCGACGAGATCACTCCTTCCGTATCCCACGACCAGACCTCGCAGCAAAGACAGGATCACGCGACGCCTGCACCACCTGTCACGCAGACAAGCCCACCGGCTGGACTGGAAAAGAAGCCCTCAAGCTTTGGGGAGAAAAGCTCACCCGCCACCCCGAATTCGGCACAGCCTTCGCCTCCGGCAAAACCGCTCAAATCACGGCAATCGCCACCACCCCATCCTGGCCAGCAATCGCCCGTGCCGGTGCCCTCACCCGACTCACCCCCCCCTCCCCCGAGACACTTACGCTCCTTCAAGACCCAGAGCCACTCGTCCGAGCCGCGGCAATCCCACTACTCGAGCCCCTTTCCCTCAAAGAGCGAGCGCGACACCTCCAACCTCTCCTTGATGACCCATTCCGCTCGGTGCGCAGCGAAGCCGCACGCCTCCTCGCCGCAGAAACCTCTCTCCACGAGAACCCCACCTTCAAAGCCGCCCTGCGCGAATACCGCGAAGCCCTCGCCGCCACCGCCGAGCGCCCCGGCGGTCGCATGGGTCAAGCACTCCTCGCCACCGATCTAGGAGATATTCCCACTGCTGAAGCCGCCTACCGAGCCGCGCTTTCCCTCCATCCACATCACGTTCCAGCCTCCGTAAATCTCAGCGAACTCCTCCAATCCACCGGCCGAACAGCAGAAGCAAAAACGCTTCTCCAGAAATCTCTCAAAAGCACACCCACCAATTCCCTCCTCCAAGAATCCCTAGGCCGACTCTTCATTCGCGAAAAAAACTACGAAACCGGCCTCACCCACATCCTACTCGCTGCCGACCTCACCCCAGACCGCGCCCCAATCCAATTCTTTGCCGGCGTGGCGCTCAATAGCCTCGGCCGCTTCCCCGACGCCCTCCCCTACCTCACACGCGCACATACTCTTGAACCAGAAAACATAGAATACCTCTCTGGAATCGCCGCCATCACTCGGGACAACGGCCGCCACGACCTCCAACAAACCTACACACGCCGCCTCCGCGCACTTCAGGAAAATTAAGCACGCCAAATAGAAAAATAACGTAGGTCAGGCAGAAAATGACGACTCCGTGTCACGTTCATCAATCTGCCCTTCCCACATGGCGGGGAGTGCCTGAAAATCTGTGTAATCAATCCCTAGCCACTCAGCCGCACCATCCACTTCGCGAAACACCTGAATCTCCATCGGCACCTCTCCCGATTTTAGAGTAAACATCCGGCAAAGCCCGTAGACCAAATCGCTCGAGCAAATCAGCGCACGCTGGTTTCCAATGAGCTCATTCTGCCGCACTCGCTGGCAGGCCACCATACGATTCACATTATCAGTGGTCACCCTGCACTCTTCCACTCCATTGAAATCAAGCACCTCCTGAAGCCCCACGCTATAATCTGGACTAGTAAGCAAATGCTTCAAATAAGCCTCTACATGATGCGCCTCCAATATCTCAGGAGCCTTCCAGTAGGAAATACCGGCGGCTCGATCAATTTTTGGATGCACTCTGCTCATTCTCTAAAATATCTCCAAAATCATACAATGCAAGCAAACTCTTTACACTAGTGTAATAAAATATACATTGCCTTAACATATCGGACGCAAGTATATTATATTTAGTGCTAGCGTCAGAAAAAAAATTCACCGCTCGCCAAGACGAGTTAGAAGAAATCGCCAGATCTCTGCTCGTCGAAGACGGGATGTCAGGTTTTTCAGTAGAACGCATCGCATCCCGTTCTGGGTACTCCCGCCCCACAATTTATCAGCACTTCCGATCAAAAGACGAAGTACTCGAAGTCGTTGCCAGTAGGAGCATCGAAGTCTGCCACAAGATGGTCACCCAGAGCCTCACCTGCGACAGCTCCCCCTGGCACCGAGCGATCGCAATCGTCCTCGCCTACGAGCAAATCGCCCATTTTCATCCCACCCATTTTCACATCATCGAAGCACTCGGCCGCCCCTGGATTGCTCGGCGCCTCCCGGAAAACGTACGCATCCACTACAAAGAATTCGCCGATTTGTGCATCGGAGGCTTCACCCAAATCTTCCAAACCGCCCAAGCGAAAAACGAACTCTCCCTCAAGCCCAGCGTAGAGCTTCCCCAGCTCACCTTCCACACCATCGCCACCATAATCGGAATCTACTCCTCGATCGTAAAAAACCGGCTCATCTTCCGCCACACCGATTCAAAATCACAATGGCTCGATGCCCTCCAATGCCTCACCTGCCTCTGGGAAGGCCACGGCTGGACAACACACGAAGAAAACTTGGCCCAAATTCACGACACTATAATGCGCAGCTGCTTCCCAGACTATTGGGTAAAATCGCAAACCGAAATTCTCTCCGCCCAAGTAAAGCTCCCTGCCCCCAAGCCAGCTTAAGCACCAGCGCACCTCATGAAGCACTCTTCCGCGCCACCAGCGACTGACGCACAAACTCCATAATCCCCCCCCGCCCCCGCCTCGTCTTCGCCGAACACATAAACGTCTTCGGCTCGCCATCACAATGCTTGGCCAGCTCCGCTTTAAACGCCTCCACGTTCTTGGCCATCCCCTTATCCTTCGCCTTATCCGTCTTCGTGAAAATTAGGGCAAACGGGATCCCCGTCTGCACCACCCACGTCGTAAATTCGATATCCACCTTCTGCGGCGGGATCTTCGAATCGATCAAGATAAACGCACACAGCAGATTCTTACGCTGCGCCAAGTAATCCGAGACGAACTCATTAAATTTATCCGTCTGCTCCCGCGAACGCTTCGCAAAGCCATACCCCGGAAGATCCACCAACGTCCACTCCCCGTTCATCAGGAAAAAGTTGATCAGCTGCGTCCGCCCCGGAGTCCTCGACACACGCGCCAGCCCATTTCGCTCCGCCAGCATATTGATCAGCGACGACTTCCCCACATTCGAACGCCCAATCATCGCAATCTCACCCAACTCCGAAGGCGGGCAAGATTCAAAATCCGGCGCACTCCCCACAAACTCAGCTGTCTTAATCTTCATTCCCTCTCATTACACGGACTCCCCATCCACCACAACAGCAGCCACCCCACGAAGCGTGGCCGCATCCCGACTCGTTCGCCCCTTCCAGCTCTCCCAAAACCCAATCGCCCCTCAACTCACCACTTCCCTCAGCCGCCCTTCTAATCTTGCTTAAATACTGGCTCCGTTTCGGCCAGCCACCTCAAAGCTAGGTTGGGTTTTCCATTACGGTGATTCCGTAGTCGGGGTGGAGGTCTACTTCTTGGAGGTAGAGGAGGATTCCGTTGGCGATGCCTTGGGCTAGCTTTTTGTGGTAGCTGGGGTTGCTTAGCTTTTTGTTTTCTTCGTGGTGGGTGACGAAGCCCGTTTCGACGAGGACTGAAGGGCAGTGGGTGCGGCGGATGACGCCGAGGTTGGGGCGGTTTTTGGTGCCACGGTTGCGGGATTTTGCGACAGCGCAGACGGATTCTTGGATGGCTAGTGCGAGCATATCTCCTCGGGTATCGCTTATTTTGGCTCCGGTTGGGGCGCCGATTTGATGCCGGAGGGCTTGCTGAGCTTCAATTGCTTTTGGGTAGGCGTAGAGGGTTTCGGTGCCGCGGGCGCTGGGGGGGCCGGAATTGAGGTGGATGCTTACCAGAGCGCGCCGAGGCTCGGCGTTGGCGAAGGCAACGCGATCGCTGATGGACAGGGTGACGTCGGTGGTCCGCGTCATTGCGACTTTTACTCCGGCGGCTTCTAAGTGGTCTTTTACGAGAAAAGAGATTGTGAGTGCGGGATTTTTTTCCAGGAGACCATCGAGGCCGACGGTGCCTCCATCGATTCCTCCGTGGCCGGCGTCGATGACGACGGCGGGGAGAGGGCGTTCTTCGGGGGCTTTTTCGAGCTTTCCGGCGAGCTGCCAAATGCCCCAAAAAAATAAAATCAGAAGGCTTGCGGCGGCCAACGACCTTATAATTTTAGAAAAAACGGCTTTTTTTGCCTCTAAAGGACCCTTTTTCTTGCCTCTAGCCATTAAGTTTTGTAAAATTTCGATCTAAATGAACTGCCAACATCTTCCAACTATTCTGGTATCCGTAACTCTTGGAGCAGGTATCGCAACTTCCTACGCTACTGCGGGGGCGGCAAATTATGGAGAGCGCCTGAATGTGCTTGAGCAGAAAGTGGATCGCCATGGCGAGATGATTTCTCGTTTGAGGCCGCCGGGGGGGGATGCTTCAGAGCCTGCTGTATTGGGTGATTCTTATGTAGTTCAGCGGGGGGATACGCTTTCGAAGATTGGGAGGAAGTATGGCGTGAGCACGGCGGCCCTGGTACGGGCGAATGGCCTTCGCTCAGCGAATAAAATTGGCATCGGCCAGCGGCTTTCGATTCCGGGCGGAAGTGTGGCGGCGGCGAGTGCTCCGAGCCGGAGACCATCGACGCAGGCGGTGATTCCGGCGGTTTCGCCGAAGGCGGCTCCAGCGGTGAGCACTCATGAGGTGCAAAAGGGGGAGACCTTGTATTCGATTGCCCGCCGCCATGGAATTTCGGTGCGGGAGCTTCAGGCGAATAACGGAATTAGTGATCCTCGGATGATCTGGGGTGGGCAGATTTTGCGAATCCCGGGCGGTATGGCTCCGGCGCAGGTGGCGAAGGCTCCGACGACGCGAGGTGGAGCTTCAGGGTATTCGGCTCCGAATCATCCTTCGAGCTTTGGCTCTCGTGCTGCGGGGAGTAAGGCGGGTGGCCACACCGTGGTGCGGGGAGAGACACTTTCGAAGATTGCTCGTGCTCATGGTACGACGGTGCGGGCGCTCCAGACGGCGAATGGCATTTCGAATCCTCGGAGTCTGCGTATTGGGCAGACGCTTACGATTCCAGCTCGGACTGCTGGTGGATCTTCTGCTCCGGCGCGCTCAAATGCGGTGGCTACTTATAGTGCTCCGGCTCCGGTGGCTCCGATTAAACGCCCGGTGCAGGATCTGGATGATGACGAGTATCTGGGCTATTACGTCTACGCG
This sequence comes from uncultured Verrucomicrobiales bacterium, assembly GCA_937922595.1. Taxonomy (GTDB): domain Bacteria; phylum Verrucomicrobiota; class Verrucomicrobiia; order Verrucomicrobiales; family DEV007; genus CALAIY01. Next base: position 14,379 of record CALAIY010000076.1, read on the forward strand.
GGCGATACCGTGGAATCGATTGCTTCTACGATTGGCACGGATCCGGCACTTCTCCGCCAGATCAATGATGTGCCTTCGGGCTCACAATTTAAGGCGGGGCAGCAGATCTTGGTGCCAGCTTCAGCAATTTTTGATTCCTGATCTGATTCTGAGCGCCTAGAAGGTGCCGGCGACGAGCTGGATGTAGCGGGAGCCGCCGGAGCTGAGCCCAGCTTTCTTGCCGCTGCCGGTGAGTCGACTCCGGGTATTCCATGCGTGGGCGACGGGCGAAGAGCGCACCCAACTGACGTAGGGGTGCTTTGGCGCGGCCTTTACTCCGGATACGGCGAGTGGGACTCCGCTGCGAGAGAAGGTGATTTCGATTCCAGCTCCGCGCTGGGAGCCTTTTTTGAGCCATGGGTAGCGCTTGGTGAGATCGAATTTTGCGCCTCGTGCGGTGACTACCTTGTAGTAGGGCTGCATGCGCCCGATGAATTCGGGGATGGCGATACGGCTGTTTTTCCGGTGCTTGAGGAAAAGTCCGGCGATGTCGATACCGGCCATATTGAGGCCATTGAAGGCTCCGTGATGATTCGCATCGCGGTAGTGGCGGCTGTGCCATTCATTGAAGCGGGCGTTTAGTAGGAGATTGAGTTCGAGGTGGACGTGGGCGCGGCGGCGATTGATGCCGCGGCCGGTATAGCCGAGCTGGCCGAGATTGCCTCCTGCGGAAACGCGTTGTCCCGGCCTCGCGGCGACGCTTTTGAGGTGCGCGTAAAGGCTATAAAATGAGCCGCTTCCCCAATCGTGCTCTACGACGGCGTATTTCCCGTAGCTGCTCCTGCTTGAGATGGCGCTGGCATGAACGACGCGCCCGGCGGCGATGGAATTTACGGGGTCGAGAGGCTCGCCACTTGAGGCTCTTCGGGCGGGTGCGATATCGACGCCTTCGTGAAATTTCGTGTAGGCGATCCCCTTCCCCACACGCTTACCATTGCGGACGTATCCATACATGCCGCCGGTGTAGGGGCGGGAGGATTTGCCTTCGAAATTCCGGTCGGTGTACATGTAGAACCGCGCGGGGTTCCCGGAGAAGAGGGCGTCATTCGGTGTGGGAAGGACGAGGCCGAGCTTTTTATCGGCAGCGAATGCGGTGCCCGGAACGAGGGCAGCGGCGAGAAGGAGGAAATAGCGGCGATACATCTGGTAGATTTTTCTAACGTGCGGTCATTTCTTGGCGAACGAGCTTTTTCTCGAAGAGCTTGAGCTGTTTTTCTCCGATTCCTTGCCAGATCACGAGTGAATCGGTGGCTGCGGAATTATCGATCCGGAGCATATCTACGGGGATACCGTTCACGACAGCCCGGAGGAGTTTTCCCTGGTTTGTATTTACCATGGTGAAGAGACGTTGCTTCCCGGCTGCGTTCAGCTTGAACACACAGCCGAAGCTTCCACTGCCATCATCCGCAGGGAACGGGACGAATGCCGTCATCTGGTGGTGCATAATTTCCGGGCTTTTGCGGAAGAATATTCCAGAGTCCGGATCCTTCTGGACAAAGGAGCCTTCATTTTCGTCTCCTTCGAGATGAAACCCGATATAAAAGGGATCACGTTTTTTCCCTGCGGTGAAGACAAAGCCTAGAGCGAGGGCTAGAATACAGGTGAGAATGCCCCGGAGGGCTTGGGATCGCTTCATTTGCAGAGTGAAGGCGCGGGCGGAGGCGATTGCAAGCCGCGCCGTACGGGGGTTTTATAGGGGGATGGATTTTCTGCGTTCCGTAGTTTGGCTGGCCGTCTTGGTCTCGCTTACGTTTGCTTTGGTGGTGTTTTTTAAGCACGGCCCGGGCGACGCAACGGAATTTGCAGATGGTGTGCGCCAGGAAATTGCGGGAATGACTTCGACTTTCCGGGAGCTTCGCGAGCGCTTGCCGGATGCCCCCTTCGTGGCACCTGAGAGTTGACCAGAGCGCGCGTCCCGCGTTACATACGCCCAACCGTTAATTCTCTAACCCCAATTCATTTCGAACACACCCATGTCCGCCGAAACCCAAGCTCCCGACGTCGTCGGTGAAGAAGCCCTCACCCCAGCCCAGACACAGCTTTGGCAAAAAGCGAAGAAGGCAGTGGAAGCATCAAACTTCGGCTACGCGGCGACGATCGCGCAGTCGATTGTGAGCCAAGAGCCCAGGTTCCTCCAGGGCCGTCGCCTCGCACGCAGTGCTGCCGTCCGCCAGAATCAGGGACAGAAAAAGAGCTTCGGCTCGAAATCAGCCAGCACTTCGACGGCGAAAGGCCTCGTAAAAAAGGATCCCATGGGTGCGATGGCCGAGCTCGAAAAGCAGCTCATCATCGACCCTTTTAATAAGGGCGCCAACGAGCTTCTCCACGACGTGGCAGTGGCAAACAACATGCCTTCCGTGGCAGCGTTTGCCCTAGAGACCCTCTTCGAGGGAAACCCCGATGATTCCAAGCTCGGGCATCGTCTTGGTGATTGGTATCTCTCTCACAATCTCGCAGGAAAAGCCGCCACCGTCTTTAATACGATGGTGAAGCGCAATCCGGGCGATCTTGCGGCTTCGCAGAAAGCGATCGCCGCGACAGCTCAAGATTCGATGACCAAGAACAATTGGTCAGAGTCCCAGGACATGAAAAACCTCAAGACCGGCAAGGAGGAGGCAAACGACCTGGACATGAAAAACCGCGCAGGCATGACGCGTGAGCAGATCGAAAGCGAAATCGCAAAGTACCTCGAAAAATACAACGCGAATGCAAACGACATCAACGTCGTGAAGCACCTCGCCGCTCTCTACGAGCAGTATAACGATCTCCCAAGTGCCCTCCAATTTTCCGAGTGGGCGCATCACCTCAGTGAGGGCGACGTATCACTCGAAGCCAAGGTCGCCCGCCTTCGCGCAAAGGTGCGCAACGATTCACTCGAAGCTCTCAAAGCAGATCTCGATGCGAACCCGGATGACGCGGACAAGCAAGCCGAATACGATGCACTCGTCGCGGAATCGACTCAGCAAGCAATCGATGAAGGACGCGCCGCCGTAGATCGGAACCCCACCGACCCCACAGCTCGCTTCGAGCTTGGCTCCGCGCTCTACAAAGCTGGTGAATACTCAGATGCGATTCAAGAACTCCAGCGTGCGAAAAATGCCCCGGCGATTCGGACGAAAGTTCTTCTTACTCTCGGTCGCTGCTTCCTTCAGAAAAACATGAACGACCTCGCCGCGACCCAGCTCTCTGCCGCTGCTGCCGAGATCAACGGGATGGACGAACTCAAGAAAGAGATTCTTTACGACCTCGCTCTCGTTTACGAAAAAGGTGGCGACCAGGAGAATTACATCGGCTCGCTCAAGCAAATCTACGAAGCCGATTACGGCTACAAGGACGTCGCCACAAGAGTGGAAGCAAGCTACGCTTAAACTCCAAAAAACCTCCAAAGCCTCGCACACAAGTGCGGGGCTTTTTTGCGCCTTGATATGCTCAAGGTCTCGCCATTAGCTCTTCAGCTATGGCACCTGCACTTGTTCGCTCACTTTTCTATTTAGCAATGTGTGGGACGCCACTACTGATTGCGGGAGCGATTATCTCATTTTTCCCGATGCCAGGAATTGCGCAGTTTGGCTTTGCCGTGATTGGAATCGCTTTTGGCGTGGCAATATTTCTCCGAATTTATGGAGATCAGGGGTATAAGTTAAACGCGAAAAATTTGAGCGTGCGCACGCATCTCGCCTCCGAGATCGTGCCCTATCGCAATATCACCGAAGTGGCTAAAATCAGGCGTGGCAAAAAAGGCGGACGTGACGGGACAGGAGCTAAAGAGCACGTCCAAGTCCGCTATGAAAAGCCCAATGGAGATCTCGCCACGGTGCAGCTCTCACCGATAGACCCAGGCGCGTTGCTTCATCAGATCGTCGCCGCCTGCCCCCACCTCTCGGAATACGCACAGGCACGAGTGGTGAAGACGGCCGCATTCCGCGAGGCCGAAGAGGCGATGGCTGAAGAGGACGAACTCTAGCAATCTTAATAGGCGTTAGACCCGGCTCTTCCACCTTCGACCGTGGTCAGTGCGAGAACGATCATGCCTTCATGCCCTTTCCAGTGCACGGGGACGCCGATCATCGGACTCCGTGTCTGGAGCTGAGTGCCACCTTCCCGCGTGCTTACGCTCGGGGTAGATATTACGAAGTGATGCGAAAGTGATTCTCGAGCATTGCCCGAAAGCGTGTTCGCGACTTCGCCTGCAGCTCCCTCAAGCATATCCGCTTGAGGATCGGTCTCTCCCAGATCAGAAAGTAGCTGCTGGAGTAGCGGAGCATTTGCCGCGAAGACGACAGTCCCTTTGGCATTCCCCGAGACGGCAATCGCTCCCATATAGGTATAAGGAATGATGCCTTCATTAAGCAGGTAAGGAGTGCCGAGAACGGGTGCCTCATCAGTGCATTCCTCAAAGTAGCGCGTGGCGCAACGGAGGAACACTTCAAGGTGAACCGAATCAGCAAATGCGGTATTAGTTGCAGTGGCCATGGCGTTAGTTAGTAACGTAATCTTCGAGGACCTCATCGAGGCCTTCCCGGAGTTCTTCTTGGGTAAAAGGCTTACAGATAAACTGCTCGGCACCAATCTTGAGCGCTTTCACAGCCGTGTGGACGTCGGCAAGAGCGGAGATGATAAGAACCCGCACATCTGGATTTCGCTTTATCATTTCTTCAAGCACGCTGAGCCCATCAAGGTGAGGCATCGTGATATCTAGAGTGACCACATCCGGCTGAAAGGTTTCGAAAGTGGCGAGTGCTTCGAGGCCATCGGCGGCCTGCTCGATTTCTTCGAAAAAATCTGCAGTGAACACACGCCCTACAGCACGGCGCACCATGGAGGCATCGTCTACGATGAGAAGTTTCATGAGTGTGTGTTAGGAAGGGAGTGAGATTTGCTCTTGTCCGTCGTCGTGCTGGACGGCGACTTTCAATTTTTCAGATCCGATATCGGAGCCTGAAGTTTCAGCTTTGCTGCCGCCTGGTGCCTTCACACGAACGCGTGGAGCTTTGCGGGGGACTTCCTCTTCAGGAGCAGCGCCGTCATCCTCGAAGGGCTGATTAATAGGCGGCGTAAGATCAGTGCCATCGCCACGGATACGAAGCATCGTGGTGCGTGTCACTGGTGCGTCGGTAGGCTGTGGATTCCCCTTTTTACGACGGGAATTTTTGCCACCGCCGGTTTTCCCGCGAGCGGGCTGCTTCTTGGCCGCAATCGCCTCTTTCTTCTTCGGCTGCGAAACCGGAACTTCCAGGGTGAACTGGCAGTAGAGATCTTCGCGGAAGCGGATGTCGAGGCCTCCATCAAGCTTATCAATGAGTTCGCTCTTGAGAATATGAAGTCCTACGCCACGACCTGAATCTTCATCGGCGTTGTCTGATGTAGAGAAGCCAGGCTCTAGGATAAGAAGCGCTGCGTGCGCATCATCCATTTCATCTAGCTCCTGCTCCGTAGCGAGACCTTTAGCCAGAGCCTTCTCACGGATCTTATCCATCTGGAGGCCACGACCATCGTCGCGGAAGCGAATTACTGCGGAGCGGCTGCCATCTTTTTCCTCGCGGAAGTGTGTGCGGACGGTGATGCGTCCATCGGAGTATTTACCTTTCTGAAGGCGCTCGGCAGGAGTCTCAATACCGTGGGATACAGAATTGCGCACAAGCTGAACGAAGACGTCCTCAAGACCTTCAAGGACCTTGTCTGGAAGCTCGTCCAGAGCCGCGCGCTCAAGATCGACAATTGTTGTCTTACCCTGGCGCTTCGATACGGAAGCTGCGAGTTTTTCTAGTGACCCCTGAAAGAGCTTCGCTGCGGATTCCTCTTCCACTTCGATTGTCTCGCCCGAAGCGGACTGAACAAGTCCTGCTGGGCGCTCGGTCGTGGGACGATATCCCGCAAGCTTCTCGAGGAGTGATTCAATTTCTTCAGTGTCCATGCGGAGATCACCCACCCCAATGAGGGCACTGATGAACTTATCGCCGGTGACCTGCTTGAGGCCGCGAAGGTGCTCAAGCTCGTCCTCAATCGCACCGCAGCGCTCGATGAACGGGCTAAGACCACACAGGCCAGCGGCTCCTTTGATCGTGTGCACGGCACGGAAGACGTCTTCGACTTTTTCCTGGTGCCCGGCGACGACGGCATCGACTCCTTCATTAAGATAGTCGTCGTCCTGAAGGATGACATTGATCTTATCAATCTGCTCACGCGACTTGCGAAGGAACGCATGAAGCTCATTCGGATCGGCATTCAGCATATCTACAACAAGCTCAAACTGGCGCTCACGCTTCTTCTCCGCAGAAGCAAGCTTAGTCTCAAGCTCATGCTGTGCCGTAACATCTGATACGGTGACGAGCACTCGGCTAATCTCGCCATCGGTGTCCATCACCCTGCGGAAACCACAGCGCAAGACTTTCGAGACGTGCTGCCCATTTTCCCCAGGGAACTGACATTCGAGCTGCTCAAGCGGATTGAATTTCGTGAGCTGACGCTCGCGCTTTCTCCTATCGAACTGAAGCTCGAAGTAATCCGTAATCGTATTGTATTCCTTATCGGTAACGAGCGGCTTAAAGAGGTGAAGCAAGCTAATTCCCGAGAGCTGCTTCGCGTGGAGTATCTTCTCCGCAATTGCAGAATACTGGCCACCAATCTTGTAGTCTCGGTCAATAAGGAAAAGTCCCTGATCTACAGAGTTGAGGATACTTTCTCCCTCAGCATTTGCCTGAGCGAGTGCAGTCGTGGTCTCCTCAAGCTGGGAGTTTGAAGTTGCCAGCGAGGAGTTCGACTCCGCGAGGCTTCGTGAAGTAAGGTCTACTTCACGGTCTCGCTCACGTAGTCTCGTGATCATCCGGATAATAATCGCACTAAAAAGACCTAGCAGCGCAATCGTCGCCATGATCTGCACCGTTTTTACGTTTCCGGCAGCTGCGCCGGAGTTTTCATTCGATACGACGTAGAGTTTATTCGTAGCAGCAAGCAGCGGAATGCCTCCCGCAACGGCCTCTTTCGCCTCCTGCACCTGAGCAAGCGTCACTTCCGAGCCAGCCTCAATCAGCGGCGCAATCGCTTCATCCATCGCAAGCCAAGCTGCGGCGGTCTCTTTCAGCGGTTTCTCCATCTCGTAGATCACGCGGCCGATCTCCACCTTGGATACACCATCGATATCCGTGACCATTCCACCAGCAGCCATCGCTTTAATGCTTTCATCGAAGAGCTGCTTCGTAAATTCCAACTGATGCACTCCAGGTTCACCACTCTTTCCGGCGGCAATCTCTGCCTCCATCTCGTGGAGAAGAAGTGGCGCACGCTGCGAGAACGTCTGCTGTCGGGTAATGAGGCCATTGATCCGGCGCTCATTCTCCAAGCCTTTGTTCTGATAATAGGTCACTGCGGACATCAGGACGAGGTTCAACACGACGTAGACACCAATCGAGGAAATCACCCCCCGATAGCGTTGTGCAAATGACTGCCCACCCGATCCATTCGGTGTGGCAGCCCCTTGGGCGGTATTTTTTAGTTTACTCATTGCTCTTTGAAATTTTTTGGGAAGATTGTCCTAAAATTATAACTCTTATTGAAATTATATCAAAATAAATATCAGTTTTTACAAATATTTAATTTTTTCGCTTTATAATTTTAATACTTACCGGATATTATCAGAAATATGTATAATCAGAAACAAGTATCATCTTACGTTTCCCTCGCGACGAGCATGATGTCGAAGGTGCTTGGGCGCGGTCAGACCCAACGCATTATCGAAGAGCAAAGCTCCGAACTGACAGGTGATGCCGACGGAATGGTCACGAAAACAACCCTCGAAAGCTTCGCCGAAAGCCTCCTCTCCGGAGTTGGCAACTCCGGCAAACAAGCAGCCCTCCGAGATGAGCTCGAAGAAGAGCTCGACGAACTTTAAAAACCAACATCGCTACCCGATCCCAAAATCGGATGCCCCCTAATATTATGAATACACTAAACAATCCAAGTCGCACGCCTCTGCGGACGCTCGGTTTTATCGGAGGTGCCACCATTGCGATATTCGCAATCCTCCAATCGACCTACGGAGCCGACGCTCCAATTTCAATCCCTGGCATCACAGCCCCACTGGAAACAGCTAAGGAAGCCGCCATCGCTGCCGTAGAAGCCGAAGATGTCGCCCTCTCCACCCCTGCAGCAGCGGCATTATCTGGCGACGCAAAGACAGTCGAGCTGAATTTGAATACGCTCTGGATGGTCATCGCAGCCGGCATGGTCTTCCTCATGCAGGCAGGCTTCTGTCTTCTTGAGCTTGGTCTCGTGCGTGCCAAAAACACGATCAACGTGATCATGAAAAACTTCCTCGATATGAGTATCGCCTTCGCCGGTTTCCTCTTCGTCGGAAGTGCCCTCATGTTTGGCGACTCAGTCGGCGGCTTCATTGGATCCAGCGGATTTTGGCTCTCAGCCTTCCCCGCCGAGCACCCATTTTGGGGCTTCTGGATTTTCCAAGTGATGTTCGCATCCGCCGCAGCAACCATCGCTTCCGGAGCGATGGCCGAACGGACGAAATTCGTCGGCTACCTTATTTTCTCAGTTTTCATGACCATGCTCATCTACCCCACCCTCGGTCACTGGGTATGGGGAAGCTACGGCGGCGCCTACGCAATGGGCGGCGACCAAGGCTGGCTTGAAGCAATGGGCTTTAAAGACTTCGCTGGATCTACAGTCGTTCACGGCGTCGGTGGAGCTGCCGCACTTGCAGGAATCATCGTCATCGGCCCCCGTAAAGGTCGCTTTGGTAAATCCGGCCGGGCGCGCTTCATCCCCGGGCACAACCTCCCACTCGCCGCGCTCGGCACCTTCATCCTTTGGTTCGGATGGTTTGGGTTCAACGGCGGATCCACCCTCGTCAGTGATGCCGGTGTCGCCCGTGTCCTTGTGAACACTGCCGTTGCTGGAGCACTTGGATCACTCATGTCCATGATCGCATTCTGGATCACTCAAGGTCGCTCCGACCTCGGTATCGCACTGAACGGCGCCCTCGGTGGACTCGTTGCCGTCACCGCATGCGCCGACATCGTCTCCCCCGCTCTCGCCGCCGGAGTCGGCATGATCGCCGGTCTCATCGCAAACAGCGGTGGCACCCTCCTCGAAAAACTCGGCCTCGACGACGTTGTTGGAGCCGTCCCCGTGCACCTTTTCAACGGAATCTGGGGCACCCTCTGCGTCGCCCTATTCAATGAAGACGGTTTCTCCATCAACATCCTCGGCATTCAAGCTCTTGGAGCCTTCCTTATCCCCACCGTCTCGTTTGCCGCCTCATACATGGTGTTCCGCTTTGCCGACGCCGTCGTAGGAATGCGAGCCACGGAAGAAGAGCAGGAAGACGGTCTCGATGCCGCCGAGCACGCAGCCAACGCCTACCCAGACTTCGTCACCGACTGAGTCTAGAACTTCCCCACCCATCACGGGCGCAGCGCTTGCATTATGCAGGCACTGCGCCCTTTTTTTGTTTCCCCCCCTCAAAGCGCCCTCTCTCCAGCCGATTCATCGTGAATCGCCTACACCCTCTGAAAGTCACAAATATATCACCCCTAAAAAGCAAATTCTAGACAGGACTCTTACTCCAGAGTATAGGATCGCCCATGAGAGCTATAGGGATATCAGATTATCTCCCAGTCACTCACCCCCAATGCCTTCTCGATGTAACGTTGCCTGATCCCACTCCTCGGAGCCAAGATCTAGTCATCGAGGTGGAAGCTATTTCTGTAAACCCAGTCGATGCCAAAATAAGAAGATCGGCACCCGGTAAACAGGAAGAGCCTCCTCGCATCCTAGGGTGGGACGTCTGTGGGATCGTGCGCGCCACCGGAAAAGAAGTCAGCGGCTTCTCTCCTGGGCAACGCGTTTTTTATGCAGGCGACATCACGCGCCCCGGAGGAAACAGCCAGCTTCACCTCGTAGACCATCGCATTGCAGCCATCGCCCCACCCGGGCTCACACCAGCACAAGCCGCCGCCCTTCCCCTCACCATGCTCACCGCCTGGGAATCGCTCTACGAGCGCCTCAGGATCGACCGCGCCGGCGCCGATTCAGGATCCAGCATCCTTATTATTGGTGGAGCCGGCGGCGTAGGTAGCGCCGCAATTCAGCTCGCCAAACTCGCCGGGCTTAAGGTAATCGCCACCGCCTCACGCCCCGAATCCGCCGCTGCATGCATCCGCTTCGGAGCCGATGCCACCATCGATCACACCTCCCCTCTCCTCCCCCAGCTAGAAGCCACCGGGCACCGCGAAATTCGCTTCATCGCCAATTTTGCCAGCACCTCCCAATACTGGGATCAGATGGCCACAATCATCGCCCCCCTCGGTCGTATCGTCCTCGCCGTAGAGCCTGAGCGCCCGCTCGACTTCGGAGGCTTACTCAAAGAAAAAAGCGTCACCATCGGCTGGGAATTCATGTTTACCCGCGCCCGCTTTGGCACCGAAGATATCGCCCACCAAGGCTTCATCCTTGGGGAAGTTTCCCGCCTAGTAGCATCTGGCCGCCTCCAGACCACGCTCAATCGCACACTCTCTCCCATCTGCGCAGACACCCTAATACGCGCCCACCAAATGATTGAATCCGGCCACACCACCGGAAAAATCGCCCTCTCCGGGTGGTAACATCAAGGCACCACAAACCTCACAAAACGCCGCCCACTGCCTATCGGCAGAAACGCCCGGAACTCCCCATCCTCCCGCTTTTCTGCGGGAAACTCCGCCCACACCTCAAGATCCCCCGATACCTCGACGCGAGCCGAAGTATCGATCCTCTTTCGGAAAACGAATTCGATTCCCTCATTCGTCACGCGCTCGCTGAAAAGCCCAGTGTCCGCGACCAGTGGGCTTCCCCCCACTCCGAATTCAATTCCGTTCGGAAGGCCATCCCCGTCCTCATCCTCAGAGCGCGCCCCCACACCAAAGCAACTCGCCCACTGCGCGTAAGTCACGTCCGCATCTCGCCCCGTCAAAGTCTCCAAGATTTCACGCGTCGTCAGTAAGCGGATCCCAGCATCATAGCGATCGTTGAATCCCCCGATAATCGCATTCGCAATCTCCGCCTGAAGCAGCGTATTCGGATGAAAATCCATCGCAACTGCCCCTCCCAGCCAGAGACGCTCTTGCCGCCCATCCTCCGCCGATAAGTTTTCGAAGCTCACCCCTTGGAAACAGTAATCGCCATCATCCAATAGCGGAAGCGTAAGGGCAAAGATATCCACGTATCCCACCGCCTTCTCCGCCGCCAGAGCCCGCATCCTACGCTCCACCTCCGCGTAAGCAGCCGTAGCATTTCCGGTAAGTTCCTGATCATACGGATGATCCGATTTTACCTCCGGAGTCGCCCCCACATGCGGGATGCTCACCAAGACGACCTCCCGCCCTGGAGCCTCCTCCATCACCCAATCCAGCACCTTCTCCGTCTCCCGCATAAAAGTCTGGGTAAAACTCTCAATCGAGCGCCCCTCATAAGCCGTCTGGTAAACGCTATCCACATCATTCCCGCCCACAAAAAGCACCACCCGCTCCACATCCTCAATTCGATTCTCCAGAGAATTCCTCGATATCTTATCCAAAATCGTCTTCCCCTCCACCAGATCCACAAAATCCTTCATCACCCCCGTAGGCCACGACCAATTGTATTCGTGCCCCGGAACCGGCACAAGCACCACCGGCACCCCCACCGAATTCAAGCTCCCGTAATCGAAATCATCATTTCGTAAATCATCCAGAATCTCCGTCCAGCTTTTCACCCGATCTGGGTAATTGTCCGTCGCAAACTCAATGCCATACTCCTTGCTCAAGCTGTCCCCCAAAATCAGCACCTGCTCCGCCAAAGCAGCCGGAGCAGCGCATCCCAAAAGCGTTGAAATGATCCAGTGTCTCATACCCTCATACTACGTCCACCAGAGCAAATTGATACCCCACCTTCCCCTTCTCAAAAAGATGCCCCCATCCCGCCCCGAGCTGCTCGCCATCGCCTAAAATGCAAAAGCTAGTCGATCTCCACCACCTCGCACGCACTCCCATCCAGCGCGCCCTCGCCCCCGCCGCCGAGCACCTCCTCTCCCTCACCTGGCTCAATCGCGCCTACCAGAATGTAGCCACCACACCACCCGAGCACTTTTACCAATCCGCCCTAGAAGAAATCGGCCTCACCTACACCACCAACGAAGGCGGCCTCTTTCGCATCCCAGAAACCGGCGGAGCCCTCATCGTCGCCAATCACCCCTTCGGAGGAGCCGATGCCATTATCCTCGCCGATCTCCTCACCCGCATCCGCACCGATACCAAACTCCTCGCCAACCACCTCCTCCTCGCCATCCCCCAAATCCGCGAGCACATCATCCCCGTAGATCCCTTCGGCGGAAAAGAAGCCCCCCTAAAAAACCGCGCCCCCCTTCGCGCCGCCCTCGCCCACCTCAAAGCCGGCGGCCTCCTCGCCCTCTTTCCCGCCGGCGAAGTCTCCAGCTATAAACTCAATACAACCAAAATCCGCGACAAGACCTGGAGCCCCCACACCGCACTCCTCGCGCAAAAAGCCCACGTCCCCGTAATCCCCATTCACTTCCAAGGAATCAATTCCCCGCTCTTTCAAGCCACCGGCCTCATTCACCCACTCCTCCGCACCCTTCAGCTCCCCCGCGAACTCCGCCGCATGCGCGGCAAAACCATCCCCGTAAGAATCGGTAAACCCATCCCTCCCCAAAAATTCCCCAAAAACGCCACCCGGCAGGAGCTCACCGATCACTTCCGCCTCCGCACCGAAATCCTCGCCGAGACCACCCACCTCGAGCGCGCGCAACGCACCCGGACAGGCCAATTGCTCCAGCCCGCCGACCTCGCCCCCATCGCGCCCCCCCAAGCCCCCGCCACCCTCCGCATCGAAATCGAAGCCCTCCCACCAGACGCACTTCTCACCAGCCAAGATCCCCTCCACGTCTACCTCGCCACCGCCCAGCAAGCCCCCACCATTCTTCAAGAAATCGGTCGCCTACGCGAAATCACCTTTCGCGCCGTAGGCGAAGGCACCGGCCAAGCGCGCGACCTCGATCGCTTCGATCAGCACTACCTCCACCTCTTCCTCTGGGACACCAATTCCCAAGAAATCGCCGGAGCCTACCGCATGGCCCTCACCGATACCCTCACCACCGAAGACCTCTACACCGCCACCCTCTTCAACTTCAAACCCGGCTTCCTCGAAGCCCTCGGCCCCAGCATCGAGCTCGGCCGCTCATTCGTCACCGCACGTTACCAGAAAAAGCTCACCAGCCTCCTTCTCCTCTGGAAAGGCATCTGCGGCTACGCCGCAAAACACCCCAAATACCGCCGCACCTTCGGTCCCGTAAGCATCAGCCAAGACTACCACGCCCTCTCCCGCAGCCTCCTCGTTCGATACCTACGCCACCACACCAAAGACAAAGAACTCGGCAAATACGTCACCGCCCCCAACCCCCCGGAAAACAAACGCCTCCATCACCTAAAAATGGGAGCCCCCGGCCTCCAAAGCATCGAAGACGTCGGCGGCGTCATCTCCGAAATCGAATCCGACGGCAAAGGCATCCCCATCCTCATTAAGCAATACCTCAAAATGAGCGCCACCATCCTAAGCTTCAGCGTAGACGACGAATTCTCCGGCGTCATCGACGGCCTCATCCTCGTCGACTTCAAAAAAGCCAACCCCAAACTCCTCTCAAGATACATGGGCAAAGAAGGACTCAAAAACTTCCAAGCCCACTGGGAATCCAAATGAAAACCTTCCCCAAACGCTACGCCATCTATCTCGCCGCCATCGCCTACCTAGCCGCCGATTACCAATTCCAAGGCCCACTCACCCGCAGCGCAAAAACAACCCACCAAGCAACAGACCTCGGCCCCGTAGTCGCCCGCACCTACGGAATGCCCCTCCCCCAAGCCACCCTAGAAGCCGCCATCCACCACCACCGCACCCAGCGCGGCCTCCCCGCCGACACCCCACCCAGCAAAGGCCTCCGCCTCCGCACCACCGACGCCCTCCTAGCCAACGCCATCGTCCGCACCTGGGTAAAAGACGAAGGCACCTACTTCCCCGGAACCAACCCCATCCAACGCGAAGACGCGTGGCTCGAAGAAAAGCTAGCCCCCGCCCTAAAAGTCTCAGATCCAAAACTCCAAACCTTCCGCAGTAATTACCCCCAAATCCCCCTCAAAGCCGCCCACCAGCACCTCACAAACCAATCCCGCTCCAGCGCCGTCCGAGCGCTCCAAAGAGAAATTCTGAGCAACGCCTCAGAAAACACCTTCCGCTAAGAGCACCCTAGAAAACGCCTTCCCAGCCACTTAAATTTGCACTTTCAGTGAGCACACGGCGCATTGCGATATGTTTAGCTTCGCCCGATTTTAGGGACGTTGGGGTAGAGGCGCTCTAGAATTTCGGTAGTAGTCTTCGTGAGGATTTTTATAAGTTCCTCTTTCACTTCTTGCTCGGCAGTTTTTTCAGTACCTCCGCGCTTCCAGATAGATTCGAATTTGCCTCGACGCACTTCGATTATTTGGGTGACGACTTCACGCCATTCCCTGGGAGCCTCGGTGTCTTCCCAGACTCCGCGACCGCGGCCGAAGTGAGCCACTGCTAGGTAGCTTAGGAGGGCGAATTGAACTTGCTCTAGGAAATGCTGCCTGGTCCAGCGAAGCTGATTTTCTTTGCCTTTAGTGAGGTTGAAGCCTTTGGCGAGGCCGAAGGCTCCAAGGCCTCCTAGGAGGCTGCCTGCTACGGCACCTCCGCCAAAGGTCATACCTCCGGCTTTCAAGTCTACCACGAGACCGGCGAGGGCACCGGAGGCGACTCCGCCCACGGCTCCCCAGATGGATTCGTTTACCCGCTCGGGGATATCGAAGTGCTCGGAGCTTGAGCCGGTGAGTTTTTCGGAGGATTCGCCTTCGAGTTGGTGAGCCACGATGAGGGCATCCATGGTTCCTTTGGCGCGCTCGGCGAGGCGACTCGAGAGTTTCTTGCGAGCTTTCTCGACATTGCGGGTGTAATCACCACGCCCAACGCCGACTTTTTGGACGAGGGTTTCTTTAGGAGATTTTTCGGAATCCAGAACGGAGGCGGCGAGTTCGGTCGCGAGGGCGTCGATTGCTTGGCCAAAGACGCGGGTGTTCTCGGCGTCCCAAGATTTCCGGAGGCCTTTGAAGACCCTCTTTTGCTGGCTAGATATGGAATCGTTAATGGCTTCCATGAGGACGCCTTCTTGAACCCAGCAGCGCCCAAAGGCATCGAGAGTGAGGACCGCAGAGACGATGGTCTGGGGGGCGAGGTGATCCCGCCAGCGCTGCTCATCATCGGATTCAGCGAGTCGGCCGCGACCGCCCGTTTGGTTGAGGAGAACAACGACCGGTTTGCCAATCCAAGTGAGGATCTCCATTTCAAGGGCGATGTAGCCGCTCGCACCAGGGTCTTCGGCAGCGTTAATGAGGTAGAGGACGACGTCTGCCTCTTCTTTGACGTTGCGAACGGCTTGCTGGGAGCACCAGAGGGCGCGATCAGAAAAACGATCCCAGGTGGCTTCGAGGAGCCAGCCGAGGGCGTTTTCCGAGCGTTTGAGGCGACGGAGGAGCCTGGCGGTGTCGCCAAACCCGGGGGTGTCCCAAAGGCGGAGCTCTGCTTCGCCATCTTGAGCGAGGACGTAGGCGGTATTGGTATCGGTGACATGCGCCTGATCGAGCGATTCACCAATATCACGACGCAGGAGGGTGCGCGCGAGCGTGGTCTTCCCCACGTTCGTATGAGAAATGAGGCTGAGGGTGACGGCGGGAGGAATTTCAGACATCGGGCGATTGAAGCGGCTCCCATTCCTTACGCTGTCCCGGGAGAAGGGTAAACATTTCAGCGCCCTGCTTGGCAAGTACGCGTCGCCAAGCGGCTTGTCGCTCGGTCCAACGGCGTTCGAACTCGGGCAGACCTCCCAAACGATCATAAAAACCGCCTCCTTCAAGAAGGACGATGTGATTCACACCTTCGCCGCCACAGCGCTTCTTGAGCTCTTCCACAAGAAACCCCTGAATCTCTTCTTCGGGGGTCGTGCTGAGCGGAAAGAGAAAGAGCGTCTCACGCGCGCCTTCGGAAAGTTCTTCAACGAATTCGTCCTCGCCGCCGTATTCAACTGGCTCAAGGAAATCGACAAGCTTTTTACCGCTCCAAGTATCCGAAACAAACCGCCGCACTGCCTCACGCACTTTTCCTTCAGGCACAACTCCCGCGGAAATGACTTGCACGACAGTGGACTTAGTAGGCTCAGCCTCTTCCCTTGCCTCCTCCGCTTCGGGGCCTTCAGGGATGTGAGCGGCATCACGTAATCCTGTGATGTATTCTGGCCATCCATTTTCCTTTAGAGAAACGGTGCCTTCTGATCTGCGAGCACGAATAAAAGCGATCCCGGCGAGAAGGAGGCGAGGAACGATAACACAGACGGCAATGGTGCCGGCGAATAGGTGGATCCACTGCTCAGCATCCATCTTCTCTCCTTCATTCTTAGAAAGCTCAGGGATATCAAGACCGGTGACGAATTGCCCTGGTGCTAGGAGAACTTCTAAAACACTTCTCACCGTCGTGGACTCAAGGAAGGTACTTTCCCAGACGGCGTGAAATTCTTTACCAAGCCCACGGCAATACATTCCAGCGATGAGCCCGAGGGCGAGGACCGCGGCGCCGGTATGAAGAATGGCACGCACACGGCCAGCGGCGGGATCAAGAATCCATGGGCTCCATAGCTTGAGGTATTTTCGATGCACTGCGTCCGCGTCCTTCTGCGCTGTCCAGCGGGCAAAGAGGCTATCTAACCATGCTGGACGCCACGGCTGACCGAGGCACTTCGCGACCAGCATCCAAAGATAGATCGCAAAATTCCATGCTACGATTCCAAGCAGGGAAAGATTGAGGACGTTAATTATTTTTACGCCATCCAGCAGATCACTGAGGAGGCCTACGAGAAGCGCCAATCCAAGCACGGTCGGGACAAATTTGCCCCAAGGGACGGTTTTCCCCTCCGGAAGGTCGCCAGTGATCGTGGTAAGCTCTTTGGCTCGCCCGGCAAGAAATTCCAGGTCGCTTTCGGGGAGGTGTTTCCGCGATGCGGCGATGGAGGTCTCTTCCGCGATGGAAGATCCAGCCTCTTCTACGGCGCGCGTCCAGGCGGCTCGTTTTCCGTCTTCCAGATTCATTTAATTATTTAAATACCTTTGTCAGAAAGGTCTCGAGATAGCTTCGCCAAACCGGCCATTCGTGGGCACCTTCGCTCCAGATGAACGTGTGAGGCAACTTCGATTCTTCTAATTCAGCCTGAAGTTTTTCATTCCAGTCTTTCAAGAAATCATCTTTGCCACACGCGATCCAAAGTAGGTTGTGAGGAGGACCTGCTGCGGCTTTATCTATGAGCGGCAAGACAGACTGGGGGGCACCACCGCTGCTAAATGCTCCCGCCCAACCAAAAACATCGCGGTGAGCAAGGGCGAGCCGAAGAGTCTGCCCTCCTCCCATGGAAAGACCGGCTACAGCGGTGTGCTCCGGCTCTGTTTTCACGCGATAGCGTTTTTCAATGAGGGGCTTCACGGTCTTAAAAAAATCTTCAATTACAGCGGCGTCATTTTTCGCATACCAAGATGCGCTGTCGGCTTCCTCTGCAGTGCCTCTGCCTTTCGGATTTCCATGCCCGTAGGGCATGACAATAAGGCAACGGCGGGCGAGGTTTGCTGCGATGAGATTATCCGCAATGACGTGGGCACGGCCGATATCCGTCCACCCGCTGGAGTCGTCGCCAGATCCATGGAGAAGATAGAGAACGGGATATTTCTCCTCAGAAAAATTATAAAACGGCGGGGTGTAAACACGGAGCTCTCGAGAGCCTCCAGCAAGTACGCGCGAGTGGTAGGTAATAGTGTGCACCTCACCATGAGGGACGCTTTGCACCTGCCAAGATTGGAGGCGATCGCCACCGCGCGCAGGCACTTCGAAGAGGCTTTGGCAGACACGCCAGCGCTTGAGCCGGCGATTATGAGGATCAGTGAAGGTGGCTCCGCCCATCGCGAAGCTGTATGAGTAAATTCCAGGATCAAGCGACGGGGAGGTGGCCTCCCAGAAGCGATCTGCCTTCGTCATGGCGAGTTCTCCCTTTGGAAGAAAGCTACCTTTTACACGGGGAGCAGTTTCGCCGGAGGCGCGAAATCGAAAGGTGACAGAGCCATCCTCGTTCACCTCCGGCGATTTCGGGAAACCGGCGTCCGGGTTCGCTAAAGCGCTCGCCATGGAAATGGCGAGCGCTAGAATGACTTTGGAGATCATCTGATAACAGACACCCCGCTGGCGGCGGTGCAAGCACCGCGCTTGGCTAGATTTATTACGCCGCTACTGCCTCGTATTCAGGCACTCCATGATTGCGCTTGCCGATTTCCTGACGCTCCAAAAGACCGGGGGTCTCCATAAGCTCGAGGTGCTTTCGCATCTTATTAATAGCGACGTTTTGGATCTGCCGAATGCGCTCGCGGGTGACTCCGAAATCTCCCGAAATTTCTTCGAGGGTTTCGACCTTGAGGCCGCGAAGTCCAAAGCGGCGGGTGACGATGGAGAGTTCGCGCTCGTCGAGGATATCGAGGAAATCTTCGATTTGGCGGAGAAGCTCGAAATGGCTAAGCGTGGCATCGGGAGACACAGAGGAACTATCCGCAATAATATCCCCGTATGTGGCGGCATCTGCGCCATCAGCGACGGGTGCATCAAGCGCGACGGGACGAGCGGCAGCATCCAGGAGGTCGCTCAGCTTAGAACGCGGAATTCCGGTGACTTCCGCAATCTCATCAATCTTAGGCTCCCGGCCGAGCTCTTCTTCAAGAGTCTGCGAAACTTTCCGCACTTTAGCCACTTTTTCGACGGCGTGGACGGGAAGACGCACCGTGCGAGTCTGATTGGCGAGAGCACGGCGAATCGCTTGCTTGATCCAGAAGGCCGCATACGTCGAAAATTTCCCAAGATCTGGATCGAAACGCTCTGCAGCGCGCATGAGACCGGTGTTTCCCTCGGCTACGAGATCTGCTAGAGGAAGGCCAAGATTCGAATAATCACCGGCAATTTTCACCACAAGACGCAAATTTGCCCGTACCATGTGCTCGTGAGCATCCAAGTCACCAGCTTGGATTCGATTCGCGAGGGAACGCTCTTCATCCAAGGTAAGGAGGGCAGTTTTCGCTATCTCATTGAGATAGCGGGAGAGGTCTTCATTGGCACGCATAAGAGAAATTAAGGGGTGGATTTTCCAAACAATTGCGACTCTGAGAGCACTCCCAGGGGTCGTTTATTCAATTATCTGACACCTTAGAAACGTATTTGTTCGGCATTTCTTGGCAAAAAATGCAAATACATTGCCCATACCAACAGGCAAAGACGCCTAATCCCCTGAACGCGAGGCTCTGAGCGATCAGCTAAGCTAAATTGTGTAGTCCAGGCTCTCGACTCCAGCCACCGGCTGGTAGCTAGTGGGAGGTATGAGCATCCCAGCTGCGACGGTGGCGTTGGTTGATTCATCGATGAGGATGAAGGATCCAGTCTGTCGGTTTCGCCGATAGGCGTCGTAAATGAGCGGTTTCGTCGTTTTGAATGCGATGCGAGCGATAGAATTCAATTCCACTGAGGCTTCGCCCTCAATCTCATCGAGCGTATCGATGTCCACAAGGTGCTTCACGCGCGTGACCATCGTGTGGACGGTATTCGAAGCGTGCTTGAGGAGATATTTTCGGCGTGGCACCATACTATCTTCGTGCATCCAGCAAATATCGGCCTCGTGATCCTTCGCGACAAATGGAGCGACATCATCGCCGACGATCATATCCCCGCGGCTTGTATCAATCTCATCTTCAAGCCGAAGGGTGATCGATTGTGGGGCAAACGCTTCTTCGAGCGGCCCATCAAAAGTATAAATTTCTTTTACTCTTGATCGCAGCCCACTGGGAAGCACCCGCACATCATCGCCGACAGAGATCGTGCCGCCCGCGATCTGCCCGGCGAACCCACGAAAATCGTGAAACTCATCTTTCTGCGGCCGCACAACCCATTGAACCGGGAAGCGAAACTGCTCAAGATTCACATCGCTTGCGATATAAACCGTCTCAAGATGCTGAAGAAGCGCCGGTCCAGAATACCAAGGTGTGTACTCTGAACGATCAACGACATTATCTCCATTCAACGCTGAAATCGGAATGTAGGTGACGTCTTTAATCCCTAACTTCGGGACAAAGTCCAAACAATCGGATTTAATCTTATCGTAAACTTCTTCATCGAAATCAACGAGATCCATTTTATTGATACAAAAGACGACGTGAGGAATTCTAAGCAGCCCAGCAATGTAAGCGTGCCGCCGCGTCTGCTCGACGACGCCGTGGCGCGCATCGACGAGGATAATGGCTAAATTTGCCGTGGAGGCACCCGTGACCATATTCCGAGTGTATTGCTTATGCCCGGGTGTATCAGCAATGATAAATTTCCGCTTCTTGGTCGCGAAATAGCGGTAGGCGACGTCTATCGTAATCCCCTGCTCACGCTCAGCTCGAAGCCCATCGGTGAGATTCGCTAAGTTTACCTCTTCGCCACCAGTAAGATCGGCGGAGCGCTGCAAAGCTTCAAGCTGATCTTCCATCACGCTTTTGGAATCGTAGAGAAGGCGTCCGATGAGTGTGCTTTTGCCGTCATCTACAGATCCCGCTGTGGTAAAACGCAGGAGATCCATATCAAAGCCAGATTGAGGAGTGTCGCTCATTTCTTATAAATTATTTTTTCAGATCGAAGAGGCGGCTTAAAAATAACCTTGTTTCTTCCTATCTTCCATTGAGGTCTCGGAGACCTTATCATCAGCACGGGAACCTCGCTCGGTGACCCGGGCGGCGGCAATCTCTTGAATGATCCCTGCACAGTCGGTAACTTCGCTTTCGATCATGCCGCTGCTGATAATATCTCCGATAGTGCGTACTCGGACACTCAGCGTCTTACTTTCCTCACCTTCAGTAAGTGGAGCGAGATCACAAACTGGAAGCCACTGTCCCCCACGGCGGACGACTTCACGCTTGTGAGAGTAATAGATACTGGGGACTTCTAATTTCTCTCTCTCAAGGTATTGCCAGACATCGAGCTCGGTCCAATTTGAAATTGGAAAGATACGCATGTTTTCACCTTTATGAATCTGGCCGTTGTAGAGATTCCAGGGCTCGGGGCGCTGGCCTTTGGGATCCCATTGGCCGAAATCGTCGCGAAGTGAAAAGAACCGCTCTTTTGCTCGGGCTTTTTCTTCGTCGCGCCGGGCTCCACCAATGGCAGCATCAAATTCGAATTCTTCGATGGCTCTGAGCAGCGTGGGAATTTGAAGCCGATTGCGCCCCACTTCACCCGGTTTTGGAGTGGCGATGCCTTTTTGGATAGCTTCTTCGACGGTGCGGACGATGAGCTTCGCTCCAAGCTCTTCGGCACGTCGGTCACGAAATTCAATAACTTCGGGAAAATTATGTCCGGTATCGACGTTGAGCAGCGGAAACGGAAAATCGCCGGGGCGAAATGCTTTCTCAGCAAGCCGAAGAAGGCAGATAGAGTCTTTTCCCCCAGAAAACATGAGTGCCGGACGCTCGAATTCAGCAGCAATCTCACGCATGACGTGGATTGCTTCGGATTCGAGATATTCGATATGGGAGAGCCGGTATTTTGACATTTGCGGTTCGACGGTCGGATTATTGTACTTCAGCAAGCCTGCCATTGTGAAGGCCGCACTCACGTTTTTCACCCGCTTTGGCAGGATCGAAGTAATCCCATTCGTTGGGAAGATCGTATTTGGCAAGATAGGCTTCCATCTCAGCGTCCGAGAAATTGAGGAGAGGGTTTACCTTGATTACACCGTTTGGTCCAGGCTCGACGATTTGCATGGCGTCGCGATTCGCGTTTTGCACGCGACGAAGTGCGGTGAACCAGACGCTTGGTGCCGTCTCGCGCATCGCGCGCTGAAATGGCTCCAACTTCACTTTTAGGGAAAACTGGTGAATCTCCTCATCCTGCGCTGTGGTACGCTCACCTTCAGCGATATTCGCAGCGTCCGGAATGGCGGCATCTTCAAGCGGGGTGTATTTGGTGACTCTGAGGGTGAGGTCTTCGATTACTTTTTTAGCGAATGTATAGGTGGCTGGGCGATTTTTTTGGTGATCGATCCAGATGACGTCGATATCCGCTTTTTGCTGAGTGATGAGATGCAGGATGACCGCCTCGTAGGGGCGAAAATTAGTGGTGACCACGGGCCTCCCTTCTTGAGCGAGTGCCCACACGACGATTTCATCGGCGGTTTTGCCCCTGAGGGCTTTGTTTGCTGCGTCAAAATTGATGGCCATGGTGTCGATAACTTAAATCCCCATTATCCTATCGGAATAGTGGGAATAAAATAGCTGGTTTTACGGCAGCGGTCAATTGGGAAGTGTATTTAGGCAGATCGTTTCTTCTGCTGGGCTCGCCGGATTTTCACTTAATGCCATAGCCAAGCACTGAGAAGATGAGTGCACGGCAGCCCTTGATCAGGTATTTTCCCCCATTACAATTTCGCTCCGGCAGGAGCGGGGAGCTCGGGCTCGAAA
The DNA here is from genome assembly GCA_937922595.1 of uncultured Verrucomicrobiales bacterium. Lineage (GTDB taxonomy): Bacteria > Verrucomicrobiota > Verrucomicrobiia > Verrucomicrobiales > DEV007 > CALAIY01. The sequence goes on from CALAIY010000076.1 coordinate 37,037, forward strand.
TCGAGCATTTGCTGGTGAGTGGAGAGGACTTTGCGGGAAGTCTTGAAAAATTCCTCCAGGTCTTTTTCGGTGAGAGATTCTTTATCGGCCATCGCATAGATAGCTCTGGAGTGCGCTCGGAGCCGCTCAGCTTGCCCGGCCATGCGCTTCTGTGCGCGGGTGTAGGCATCTTTCATTTGGGTGTGCGCTTGCTGGAATGCTCTTCGGCGCACTTGATCGTCGCGATAGGCTTTTTCCCCTTCGCGATAATTCCGGGAGAAGAGGCGCTTGAGGCTGCGCAGCCTGGGGTCCGGCTTTTCAGCGGAACCTGTCTGCGCCTGCTGGGCGAAGCTTTCCGCCACAGCGGCAAACTCAGCCATGGGCTCGGAATAGCTATCGGCTATGAGTGAAAGTGCGGCGGCAAGAGAGCCGAGCTTTTCGGCCTCCACCGCGGCATCGAGCTGGTTTTCACGGACGCGTTTTTCGAGGGCGGCGATATAGGAGAGCGCCTCGCCGCTTTCGCCGACGAGGGTATTAAACTGCTTGTATGCTTGATCGAGACGCTGGGTCTGACGCTTTTCTAGATCAATAATTCGGAGATCAAAATCAGCATTGATCGCGGCGAGGGCGTCTGCGTGACGTCCCTCTAGCACTGCGAGCGCATCTGCGTGAGCCGCTTCAACTTCAACAGAAAGATTGCGTGCTTCGAGAAGCTCGGCCTCGCGGGCATTGCGCTCCTTGAGGAGCTGAGATGCCCAGTATCCAAAGCCTCCTGCGGCACCGAGGCTGAGAACAAGTGCCGTGACAAGGGATGCGCGTGCGCCATTCATAAGGCGACAGTGAAGCCAGTCGCTCGCCCTGTCATCCCTAGAAAACTAGGACTGAATCTTGAGCCGAAGAGAGCGCGCCATCTTGGCGATGTGCGGCGCTTTGCCGATCCGAGGGCGAAGAATCTTCAAGCTCCGCTCAAAACAGCCCCATTCGATGACTTCGATTTTCACCGTTTTTGCGCCCCAAGCGTTCATTGCTTTGCGACTCGGCTTGTAGAGGTCGATGGTATTTTTACCGACGAGAGCGGAGCCATAATCGTCGATCACGTAGAGTTCCGGTTTTCCCTCGATACGAAATTTCGTGCCCACCGGATACTTAGACCAATCAGCAGCGGCAGAACGCACTTTCCCGTATTGCAGCGTCGTTCCGATGGCGTTTTTCTTCGCCCATTTGATGTGGTCCGCTTCAGTGTGCGTGTATGCGGTGGTGCGCACCGGAAGAATTTCGATTTCCGCATCGAGCACAGCAGCCTCTTCACCCGATGGCGGTTTTGCCGCCAAATCGGCAGACTTATAAAGGCTCCATCCGCTACCAGAAGCTACGGTGGTACCAGCAGCAATGGCCGCGAGCAGTAGAGTCGAGAAAAGTTTCATAAGAGAAGGGAGACCCTGCCAGCAACATGACCGAATCTCATCGCCAATCATGGCCAGCGGCGACGCTACATCAAAAATGCGTCTCATGCAAACGAGGCTTAAACCTCCCTCATGAGGCCCCGGCCTTGCGGTCGGGGCGAAATTCTCTACTCATCTCGACGTGAAAGAATCTTCTCCAGCGCCGCAAGTCGGCATTATTATGGGCTCCACCTCAGACTGGCCGACCATGGAGCACGCCGCCAAAGTGCTCGCCGATTTTGGAATCGCCTATGAAACGAAGGTGGTCTCTGCCCATCGCACGCCGCATCTTCTCACCGAATATGCGACCACCGCCACCGATCGCGGACTGCGCTGCATCATTGCCGGAGCCGGCGGTGCCGCCCACCTTCCCGGTATGACCGCCGCAATGACTCCCCTCCCCGTCCTCGGCGTGCCAGTGGAATCACGCGCCCTCAAGGGAATGGATTCCCTACTCTCTATCGTCCAAATGCCCGGTGGAATTCCCACAGCGACCTTCGCCATCGGCCAAGCAGGCGCAAAAAACGCCGCACTCTTCGCCATCGCAATGCTTGCTACGACCGATCCCGATCTCGCAGCCAAGCTCAAGGCTTTCCGCGATGATCAGACCTCCACCGTGCTCGCTGCCGAGCTCCCCGCCCCGTCTTAGCCCTCTCCAATGTCTCACCCGATTTTTCTCCCAGGTGCCACTATTGGCATTCTTGGTGGCGGCCAGCTCGGCCGTATGCTTTCACTCGCTGCCGCCCAACTCGGCTACCGCACCGCCGTGCTTGAGCCTGGCCAGGGCGGCCCAGCCTCCCAGGTCTGCGATTTCCACATCGATGCCGCCTACGATGACCCCGCCGGTCTTGATCGATTTTGTGAAATTGCTGACGTGGCCACTGTGGAATTTGAAAACATCCCCGCCGCTTCACTTGAGCACGTTGCCGCTCGCATCCCGCTCAACCCCGGCGTGCTCCCGATTACGACCTCCCAGAATCGTGCTCGCGAGAAAGCCTGGCTCCGCAAAAACGGCTTCCCCACCCCCGAATACGCCCTCGCGGATTCCCCCGAAAGCCTCGCCGCCGCCGCAGAAAAAGTAGGATTCCCCTGCGTCGCAAAAACCGCCGACTTCGGCTACGACGGCAAGGGCCAGCAAAAAATCGACTCCGCAGCAGCAGATTTCACCACCATCTGGGCCGGCCTGGAAGCCCCACGCGCCGTCGTCGAAGCCTGGGTGCCCTTCGAAGCGGAGCTCTCAGTCGTCTGCGCCCGCAGCGCCTCCGGCGAAACTGCCATCTACGAGCCTGGACGCAATGTCCACACCCACCACATTCTCGATACCACCACCGTGCCTTCCGGCCTCCCCCCCCACATCCTTGATGAAGCTCGGGAAATCGCCACCGGCATCCTCGATGCACTTGAATACATCGGCGTGCTCGCCGTCGAACTCTTCATGACGCCCGACGGCACCCTCCTCGTAAACGAACTCGCGCCACGCACCCACAATTCCGGCCACCACACCATCGACGCCTGCGCCACCTCACAATTCGAGCAGCAGGTCCGTGCCATCTGCGGCCTCCCCCTCGGCTCCCCCTCCCTGCATCGCCCCGCCACGATGAAAAATCTCCTCGGAGATGTCTGGCTCGAAGCCCCGAATCAAACACCAGATTGGCCCGCAATCCTCTTCAACGGCGGCTCAGGCACCTCCACCCACCTCCACCTCTACGGCAAATCAGATCCAAGGCTCCGCCGCAAGATGGGACATGTCACCACCCTCACGACCTTGTAAGATTTACAACCCCAACCACAGTAAGTATCACCATGAAGAAAACCCTCCCCTACCTAGCCCTCGGTTTCCTCGCCATCGCAAGCTCCTCCATCGCCGATCACCACGAAGAAGCAGCCGAGCCAGATGCCACACCCGCTAAAGCGGAAACAGCTGATCCAAACGCGATCAATTTTGCCACCCAAGTCTACCCGATCCTCGAAGCCAAGTGCGTGAAATGCCACGAACAGCCCTACGAGAAAAAGCCCCGCAAAGAAGGCGCTAAGGGACGCACCAAAAAGCCAAAATCAAAATACCGGATGGACGGCAAAAAATTCCTCCTCGCCGGCGGCACAATCACCGCAAAAGTAATCGCAGGCACAGAGGAAGGAATCTCCGCCCTCACTCCAGGTGACGCATCGAAAAGTTCGATGTACACCTACACGAATCTCCCAGAAGAGGACGAGCTTCACATGCCCACCAAAGGCGATGATCTCACACCCGAAGAAAAAGAAATCCTGAAAAACTGGATCAATCAGGGTGCCAATTTCGGCGAGTGGATCGGAAATGAAGATGAATCCATTCGTCCCTACGATCCCGACGCTCCCGCAAAGAGCTAATCAAGAAAAATCCCCTTCCCGAGCCCCCGGCGCACCATCAGGTGCCCGGGGTTTTTTTCTTTAGCACTGGTGGATTCCGCAAGCACCGCCACTTCACAATACACCTAGGTAAAACACCATTTTGAGGGCTCTCGTTTTCGCGAGTCACACAGGTGATGAGTGGCAGGAATGCGGACTTATTTTTACCATAATTCCGCTTATAAAAATCATAAAATCGTGATAATATGAGGATTCTAAGCTATGGCTCTCCCGCAATCCGACCTCACCTATGACGCCATCATCCTCGGCGCAGGTCCTGCTGGCCTCGCCTCAGGACTTTCACTAAAATCACACAACCCAGAATGCCGGGTTGCCGTAGTCGATTGCGCCGGCTTCCGCTCAGTCTACGGCTGCGAGACAATCTCCCGCAGCACCCGCATGCACCTCGCCCGGCTCGGCCTCTGGGAAGATTTCGAAGCTCTACAGCACAATCTCTCACTCACAGAAACAGCCGTTTCCTGGGGAGCAGGACACACCGATGCCGACGCACTTTTCAGAAAATCGACCCATACCGGTTGGCGCGTCCACCGCCCTTCTTTCGAGCTCTGGCTCATGGCTGCAGCAAAAAACGCTGGCATCGAGTGGATGACCACAATGCCCCGACTCAAGAGATCTCGACACACCGAAGATGGCTGGATCCTCGTCTTCGACGACCAATCCATACTCTCCCGCGTCGTAATCGATGCCTCCGGTCGCCGCGCCGCCTTCGCCCACTCACAAGGGATTAATCGCGAAGAGGACGATGCACTCGTAGGCCGCTACCGAATCTACGCACCACCCGCTGGAAGCGGATGCTTCAATGGCACGACCCACATTGAAGCCTGGGAAGACGGCTGGTGGCATGCCGGACGCAGCGCAGATGGGCGCGCTTTTGTAGGATGCTTCACCGATGCCACCATCGCAGCCAGAAGCCAGCTTGATCGCACAGACGTCTGGCGAAGCCGCTTAGAAATGACAGCACCAGGAATCGCCGAGCAAGTAGCCCCGCACACCATGCTGAATGATTCCGTAATCCGCCCAGCCAGCTCTGGGATTTTAACATCCCCAATCGGGGATGACTGGCTGGCAGTAGGCGATGCCGCATCCACCTACGATCCGATTTCAGGCGATGAAATGGTACGCACATTTCAGAGCGGAATGTTTGCGGCAAACGCCGTCCGAGGGCTCTGGAATGGCCAGGGAGACGCCCTAGATCGCTACGCAAAAGTAATTCAGAAAAACTACCAAGCATCTCTCGCGCGCCGCACCGAATTTTACCGCGCCGAGCCTCGCTGGAGCCACCGCACCTTCTGGGGCGACCGGCTATTTCTACCCGGCATTCCAGCAAAGGAAAAAGTGCTCACCGGAGACACCCTTCCGCAGCTCCTCAAAAGCGCTTAGCAAAACCCCTACGTGCGGTAAATCACACCGTCAGGAGTCGAGTGCTCCGCCCCAGGCTTAGCCTCATTGAGACGCGTAGGAATAGTGAAAAACTTCCCAGTATAAGGGCATTTCACCACAGATCCGGGATTCATTCCCTCCACATCCACAAGCTCAAACTGTCGAGCATACGGACTGAAGACAAACCCTGGCTTGCCCTTCACCCACGTTCCCGAAGGAAGAGAAGCCGCCACATCGCGCGAAATCGTTTTCGGCTCGGTCCGCGGACCGAGCGAAGAAGGATTCTCCGTCCGGCGGGCAAGCGGATCAGACTCTGTGGCTTTAGCCAAGGATAGAGGCTCCACCACCGGCTCCCGCTTCGGTGGACGTGCTTCAGGCGCAGAGTCCAAGCCCGCTGTGCGCGCCGGAACGGTGAAAGTTTTCATGGTGTACGGGCAAAGCGCCTCCGAGCCAGGAGCGAATTTGCGCACATCCACCGGCTTGTTTGGCCCCGCAAAAGGGCTCCAAGCATAGCCCGGATGTCCAGGAATCGGTAAAGCGCTTTGCCCCGTGGACGGCGCGATCGCCGCAGGCGCCATGCTCGGCAAAACCGATGCTCGAGTAGGCCGAGTGGGGCGCGAATTAGCTAAGAAATTATTTCCGCCTCCTCCATTCCCAAGACTTTGAATATCCTCATTCGCCGGATGCGGAGAAGTATCCGCCTTCGATGATTTAATCTCCTTCACCCAAGGGCTCGCAAGACCAAGCTCATCCACAGACACATTACTACTCCCCCCAAGCGCACAGCTTCCCGTGCCTGAATAATCCTTCGCCACCTGCCAACGAGTCACGATCGACGTCTCATTATGCTTACAAGCACCGGTAAATAGACTAACACCAAGACCGATCACTAGCATTCTTGCTCGCGAAAAATCGCAATTGCGCGAACTAAATATGCAAATTGAAGAGAAGTTAAACATTTCCGAAAATAATTTATATAGCGCGTGAATCTGGCTATTCTCATAAATATACCAATATCGACAAATTTGCCACTCAAAAATGAGTTTTTCAAAAAAACTTGAGAGAATCGTGAGAGAATCGCGATCTCTGCTATATTTAAAGCATCTCCATATAGATGGGGATGAGAGAGAAATGCGAACCACACTCCAGCTCGGGACTTTCCAACCCGGAGAAAATTCGACAACGCCACCATCGGCGCCGCCGGCTCCAAAGCGCATCGATTTCATCGCCCCCCGCCAAAAGCACGCCGATCCGATCGCTCCATCTGATGCGGCAGCGAAGCGCAACAAGGTAAACATCGCCCCTCTAGTAATGCTCCTCACAGCAGCAGCCGCAACACTGCTCCTTACCGCCTCCCGCCAAGGTAGCGGCCACACCCTATCTAAGGCATCCCCTGCGACCTATCCGCTCCACCTCGCAGCCAAATCTGGTAAAATCTCAGATCTCAAGACAGCACTTCGCTCTAGCTCCACTGCGCCCGATCCCATTGACGCCCAAAAAGTAACGCCGCTCATGCTCGCCTCCCTCGGCGGCCATCAAGACGCCGTGGAAGCCCTCCTCTCAGCAAAAGCACAGATCAACGCACGCGACCATGGCGGCTTCTCCGCACTCAGCTACGCCATAGGCTCCGGGCACCATGAAATCGCACACACCCTACTAGCAGCCGGCGCATCCCCCGATGCAGACGCCCATCCTGGCGAACCCGTCGCCGTCCACGCCGCACGCGCCGGAGACCTCAGCCTCGTCACCGCCCTCACAAAAACCGAAGCCGGGCGCAGCTCGCTCGATCTCGTCCTCGCCACCGCCACCAACCACCGCCACACCGCCATCGCCAATCTCGCGCTCGACCTCGGAGCGGGAGTCGTGCCATTTACCGGAGGTAAGAACGCTCTCGATGAAGCCGTCCTTTCTGGCCAGCATGCCACCGCGCTCCGAATTCTTGAGATCTACGGCCCCGAGCTACCCAGCCTCGCAAGCCCCGATCTACTCTTCCACGCCACCGCAGCAAAGAATTACCCGCTAATCTCCGCCCTCCTCGAATCTGGTTTCGATCCCGACATCTCTGGAGCCTCCGGCGAAACCGCCCTGCACCTCGCGATCACCACCACCGATGATACCGCCGCCCGCCTCCTTCTAGAAGGAGGCGCAATCCCAGGACCACTTCTCGCCCACGCACTCGCCCAAGGAAACGCCACCGCCACCGATCTCCTCCTCGAATACGGAGCCGATCCCAACGCCCACCTCCCCGACAACGAGCCCCCCCTCTTCGTCGCCATGCGCAGCGGCAATCACGATCTCGCCACCCGCCTCATGACACTTGGAGCCGACGTCTCCCTCCCCGGTCGCGAAGGCCAAGGCGCACTCGCCACCGCCATCGCGATGGGAGACCTCAGCTACGCCCGCATCCTCCTTGAAGCAGGTGCCGATCCCGACACCCAGCTCCACGCACCCGCCACCTCCGAATACACCGCACTCATCACCGAAGGCCGCGCCCTCCGCAGCCTACTGAAAAAAGACAGCCGCTTCACCCCGCTCATGGTCGCCGCCGGCTCCGGCCAAGCCGACGCCATCCGCCTCCTCCGCAAACACGGAGCAAAGCTAAACCGCACCACTAAATCCTGGCGCCGCTGGCCAGTGAATTTCGCCGCCGGACACGGCAGCATCGAATGCCAGCAACTCCTCCTCGGCTACGACCCCGAAACAATCCCCAAGGAAAAGCAAAACCACATCATCATCGACCTCTCCGACCAAAAAGCCATCTTCTACCGAGGCAACAAAGTGATCAGGACAAGCTCCGTCTCCACCGGCAAAAAAGGCCACCGCACCCGCACCGGCACATTCGTCATCTCCAATAAATACCGCCAATGGACCTCCACCCTCTACAATTCCTCGATGCCCTACTTTCAACGCCTAAGCTGTAGCGACTTCGGGCTCCACGTCGGACACGTCCCCGGCTACCCCGCCTCCCACGGCTGCATCCGCATGCCAGCGAAAAACGCGCAACGATTCTACGCCAGCACCCGCGTCGGCGACCGAGTCACCATCCGCCCATAGCGCGCACGTTGTTGACCCCCCCGCAGGCGCGGGCTACAAAACGCGCCCATGCCCGACCCTCAGCAGACCCTCGCCACTCCTGCCTCTCTCGAAGGAACCTCCCTTCACACCGGCGAGGCCGTGACCCTCACCATCAAGCCCGCCCCCGTGGACCACGGGATTCGCTTCCGCAGAACCGACCTGCCCGACCAGCCCTTCATCGACGCCCATGTGAAAAACGTGGAAACCGTCGAACGCGCCACCACGCTAGCCAATGGCTCCGTAAAAGTCCACACCGTCGAGCACGTCATCTCCGCCCTCACCGGAATGGGTGTCGACAATGCACTCGTCGAAATGGACGCCAACGAGCCACCCATAGGCGATGGCTCAGCCGCCCCCTACGTCGAATGCATTAAAAAAGCCGGAATCGAAGCCCAAGACGCCCCAAGACGCGTCTTCACCGTCCGCGAAACGATCCACCTCGAAATGCCCAACGGCGCGATGGTCACCATCGTCCCGGATAAAAACTTCCGCGTCTCCTGCACCCAGATCGGCCCAGACGGCCGTTTCACCCAATACTACAGCGCCGAAATCACCCCCGAAATCTACGAGAAGGAAATCGCCCCTGCTCGCACCTTTGTTTACTACGAAGACGTAAAGCCCCTCCTCGACAAAGGCCTCATCAAAGGCGGCTCCCTGGAAAACGCCATCGTCATCAAAGAAGACGATTCGATCCTCTCCAAGGATCCCATGCGCTTCAAAGAGGAATTCGCCCGCCACAAAATCCTCGATATCATCGGCGACCTCATGCTCTCCGGGAAGCGCATTGCCGGCCACGTCATTGCGGTGCGTCCCGGCCACGGGCCAAACACCGCCATGGCGCAGCGATTAGTAAAAGAGTATGCCGCGCTCCAGAGCATGGTGCCCCCGGTAAATATCCCGGAAGACGGCGAAGCCGTACTCGATATCAACGAGGTCATGAAGATCCTTCCCCACCGCTACCCCTTCCTCATGGTGGACCGGATCGTAGGCTTCGAAGGCGAAAGCAAATGTGTCGGCGTCAAAGCCGTCACCATCAACGAACCTTACTTCCAAGGGCACTTCCCCGGCCACCCCGTGATGCCCGGCGTACTCCAACTTGAAGCCATGGCTCAGGTCGCCAGCATCCTAATGCTCCGCCCCGCCGAAAACCAAGGAAAAATCGGCTACTTCATGAGCGCCGACAATGTGAAATTCCGCAAACCAGTGATGCCCGGCGACACCCTATTCATTGAAGGTGAAATCCTTAAGATCCGAAGAAATATCGGCATGGCGAAAGCACGCTGCATCGTAAACGAGCAGATTGTGTCCGAAGCTGACCTCAAATTCGCCCTTCTAGATAGTTAATTACTATAACTGCAATCTTTTCCAGGCACTCCACCTTAGCCAGAATGGCCTACATATTTAATTCCGGTTTTTTACTTTCTTAGGTATAAAAAAATTTGGTAGCCTGCTAGAGTCGTCAGCTCAACTAACTACCCTCCCAAAAAACTATGCTTAAAGAATTTAAAGAATTCGCCTTCAAAGGAAACCTAATCGACATGGCCGTCGGCATCGTCATCGGCGGAGCCTTCGGCACCGTCGTAAAATCACTCGTCGATGATATCGTGATGCCCGTCGTCGGTCTCGCAGGCGACATGGACTTCAGCGATAAATTCGCCGTAATTAAAGGAAAAGGAGTAACAGCAGACTACGGCACCGCTGAAGCAGCTAAAGAAGCAGGCAACGTCGTAATGACCTACGGCAATTTCGCCACCGCATTCATCAGCTTCATCATCCTTGCCCTGGTGCTCTTCATCATCATCAAAAAGTTCATGGCCGCTCTTGAAAAGAAAGAAGCCGAGCCAGATCCAGCGCCACCAAAGCAGGAAGTCCTCCTCGAAGAGATCCGCGATCTCCTCGCCAAGAAAGCCTAAGCTTCCTTATTTCCTAAGAGCCTCACAGCCTTCCAGCTGTGAGGCTCTTTTGTTTGGCACGGTGGCTGTTTAGCGCTAGCCATTTCTCCCCGATGCCCGAGACCAATATCCACCCCACCGCCGTCATTCACCCCAGCGTGGAGCTCGGCACTGGCGTCGAAATTGGCCCCTATTGCGTCCTCCACCAAGGCGTCACCCTCGGAGACAGTTGCTGGCTGCAAAATCACGTCGTCATCGCCGGCCCCTCCACCATCGGTTCCGACAATAAATTCTTCGCCTTCACCTCGATTGGCCAACAAAGCCAAGACCTGAAATACGAATCCGAGCCCACCTATCTCGAAGTCGGCGATAGCAATACCTTCCGCGAATTCGTCACCGTAAACCGCGGCACCGCCCCCGGCAGCAAGACCATCATCGGAAGCCATGGCAATTTCCTCGCCTACGCCCACATCGCGCACGACTGCACCGTAGGCGACCACGTCATCTTCTCTAACAACGGCACCCTAGCCGGCCACGTCGAGATGGGAGACTACGCCATCCTCGGCGGTCTCACCGCCGTCCACCAATTCTGCCGAATCGGAGCCCACGCCATCACCGGTGGCTGCTCCAAAATCGTCCAGGACGTCCCCCCCTTCATGATCGCCGATGGCAACCCCGCCACCATCCGAGGACTCAACAGCACCGGCCTCACAAGGCGCGGTTTCAGCGAAACCGCAATCAAAGGCCTCAAAGAAGCCTACCGCACCCTCTACAAACAAGACCTCAATCGCACCCAGGCCATTCAAGAACTCTCCACCTCTCCAGCCTCAGAAATTCCCGAAGTCGCCACACTCCTCGCCTTTGCCGCCTCCAGCTCCCGCGGTATGATCCGCTGAGCCTCGCCGGCAGCCATGATCCCCGACCCGCTCCCCACACCCAGCCAGCTCTTCGAGCTATTCCACAGCGGCACCATCAACCGCGAAGAACTCCACGAAGCCATGCATGTCCACCAGCAGGACATCATCGATGAAATGGAAGAGGACTATCAAAATCCCCTCTCCGCCTACATCGAGCGCCTTCGCAACCGCCGCACCGCCCACCGCCTCGCCGCCCGGCACAGCGAAGCCCTCATCCGCGGCATCTTCGCCGCCCTATCAGAAGCACCAAACTTCCCCCCAGCCCGCTTTCTCTGGAACGCCTGGCACTGGGACGTCCCACTCGATTGCTTCATCCGCACCAAACGCAAACCCGTCTTCCGCATCCTCCGGCTCGAAACAAAAGACCAACAAACCGCCCGCATCATCGTCACCTACGGCCACAAAAATTCCGATCAAGAAACCCGCGAAAACTTCACCCTAGAACGAGACTGGCGCGGTCACTTCACCATCAAAACAAGAGGATAGCTCAATGGAACCCATCAAAATCCCCATCACCGGCGAACTCGACCTCCACACCTTTCGCCCCAGCGAAATCTCCAGCCTCCTTCCCGAATACTTCGCCGAATGCCAGCGCGAAGGAATCCACCGCGTCCGCGTCATCCACGGCAAAGGCACCGGCACCCTCCGCACCGGCGTCCACGCACTCCTAAAAAAGCTCCCCCAAGTCGCAAACTTCACCTACCCCGCCGGTGCCACCTCCGGCTCCTGGGGCGCCACCTGGGTCGATCTACATCAAGCCTAGATTTTCTTAAAAACACGACCACCCTCCTCACACATGAAAGCCGCTCTTATCACCGCCAGCCTTCTCCTTGCGCTCGCCATTCCGCTCCCCGCCCAGATCGCCAGACCCATCATCAACGGCACCGACGCCGCACCCGATGAATTCCCCTCCACCGTCGCCATCCTCGATGCGAGCGAGCCAGACAACCGTGAAGCCCAATCCTGCGGCGGCACCCTCATCCACCCCCGCTGGGTCCTCACCGCCGCCCACTGCTTCACCACAGATGAAACCATCCGCCCCGCCCTCGCCAGCGACCCGCGCGATTTCGAAGTCCTCGTAGGCACCCACGATCTCAAAAACGGAGGCCGCCGCATCCCCGTCCTCCGCATCATCATCCACCCCGAATACGACCCCGTAGACTCGAACAACGACATCGCCCTCCTCCTCCTCGGCGAAGAAATCACCGACGTCCCCACCACCCCCCTCGTCCGGCAAGACGGCTTCACCGACCCCATGACCACCGCCACAGCAGCAGGCTGGGGCAACACCGCTCCAGAGGATAACGGCGAAACCTTCCCCAACATCCTCCAGAAAGTCGAAATCCCCGTCGCCACCCTCGAAGCCGCCAACGCCCTCGAAGTCTACGGCGGCACCCTCACCGAAAATATGCTCCCCGCCGGAGACCCCACCAAGCAAGACGATTCCTGCCAGGGAGACAGCGGCGGCCCCCTCTACGTCCCCGATGGAAACGGCTCACGCCTTCTCGCCGGCATCGTCAGCTTCGGCACCTCCACCCGCGAAGGCTTCTCCTGCGGAAACACGTTTGGTATCTATACCAAAGTGCAGAACTACACTCCCTGGATCGATTCATTCATCACCCCCACACTCGCCGAATGGGCTCTCATCAATAACCTAGCCGCATCTCCAGAAAACGACACCGACGGAGACTCCTACTCCGACTTCGAAGAATTCGCCTACAACACCGACCCACAAAACTCCAGTGACCGGCCTGCCACAAATATCACAAATAGTGAATTCACCGCCGAAGTCGCTACCGACCGCCCTCAAATCCAATTCCGCGCAGAAACAACACCCGACCTCGTCACCCCTTGGACCCAGCCCGAAAGCCAAACCCTCATCGTCCTCACATCTGCTCCATCAAAATCATTCCTCTCCATCCCCACCAGTGGAGAACGAGGTTTCTTCCGCGTCCGCACGACTGCCGCTCCCGCATACGAGCAGCTGAGACCAATCCCCCTATCCGTCCCCGGCGCCATCACCGACTTTTTACAGAAAGAGCCAAGCGCTGATGCCGAGCCCACCCGCCCATCATTCGTCTACCAGCTCACCATCCCGCAAGACCTTGTGGGCACCCCCATTTCGGTAACGCTTCGCTCACCAGAATTCCCAGCACAGCTATCGATCAGCAACGCCGAAAACGACGCAACCACCACCGGAGCAGACGCCCTAGGAGCAGCCCCCACAGACGACCTCATCACCTTCACCCCCGAAGCTGGCGTAGACTACCAAGTCACCGTAAGCACCGAACTCGATGACGCCAACTCCACCGGCCAATTCACCCTAGCCGCCTTCATCCCAAATTCAGCCCCCACCATCGCCCCCGGCGAAACAAAATCCGGCACCCTCGAAGCCACCGACGCCACTCTCCCCTGGCCCATTACTAACGGAGACTATCCCGCCGACACCTTCGCTCTTACTGGAACCACCGAAGATACATCTTACACAATCGCTCTCACCTCCAC
>CALAIY010000077.1 GCA_937922595.1 uncultured Verrucomicrobiales bacterium
TTTCCAACAGAGCGGTATCTCCATTTTTCACTGCCCATTCCAGCGCGTCATTCGGAGCGACTTCCTGCCACGAATCAACCAAGTTATCTGCCAGGAAACGTCGCGCACTCGCCGGGAGCGCCGCAAGCAACGCCACCGCCCGTCGCGGATCGGATCGGGCAAGTTCTTCCAGAAGCTGCGGAGCCAATTGTGCCCGGCGGGAGATCGTCTGCGCCGCAATGACCGATCTCATTTCCTCATCCGAGAGCAGCAAAAGTGCCTCAAGATCGAATGCCTCGTCTGCGACATGAAGTGTAGTTTCCCTAACCATTGTTTTCTCAGCCGAGGGAGCAGCCACTTCCGGTTTCTTCGACCACCCGATTCCAAGCCCGTGTAGCAGAAGTGCGCTAGCCGACCCTAGAGCGGCAGATCCGAGCATTGGGAATATGTTTCGTAGCTTCATCGTGCAACCTCCCCGCTCAACCTCGCCCGTTCGCTTTCAAGAAAGGCTAGTCCTGTTTCAGCCTCCACTTCCCGGATCAAATTCATTGGATCAATCCCCTGAATATCTGCTGAGTAACGAATCTGGGAAATTAGCAGATCGCGTTTCGAGCGCTTGGAACCAATTGCCACATGATCCGGTAGCATCAGTGCGAGAGCCGCCGCCTCGGCCGGGGAATCCAAAGAGTTCTCGGCGAGCTTTCTATAAAAACTGTTGAGATTGCGGCCTTCGGTTTCGGGGTGTTCTGCCACAAAGGCTGAAGCGGCGGCGGGGTCTTTATCGACCCAGGCTGACACTAGCGCTTCTATTCCGTGATCTTTGACGCCACCTTCGGGGAGGCTCAGCACTATTTCGGCTAGGTCTTCCACTGGCAGGCCACCTCTGTCAACGCCGCTAACCACTATACTCCGTGTAAGATAGTCTACCTGATCCGGCTCGATTCCCGAGCCCTCCTGCGCTGTATTTTGCAACAGTCCAATTCCAAACTCTTGCCACCGTGAATCGGCGATTCCCATACTGAGTGCAATATGCAGAAGGGAAGTGTCGCTATTCTTTTTGTCTCTAAGAATTGAAGATACCTCCCAGCTATCGATTTGCGGTGAATCAATAAATTCAAAGAAAGCGGAACTCTGGACACCATTTAGCGCTGGTAACTCGAAGCTTTGCGGACTGGAATCTCCATCTTTAACCGCAAGGGCAAGGTTCAAGATTTCCTTGATTTTTGGAACGGTGCTTTCATCCCTAGCGGCTTCGAGTTCGCCAGCAGACCATTCTCCAGAACGGCGCAATACGTGCGATATCGACCACGCGCTGCCATGGCCGCCGGGTCGCCCAACAAGGCCCAGGAGGCTTTGTAGCGGGATTCTAGAATCAATTTTTTCGGGGGAACTAAAAGCGCCATGATATTGGTAGAGCTCGGCTCCGATATCATCGATTATTTCTGGGTGCCACATGCAGAGCGGAAAAATAAGTTCCGTTTGCAGGTCTTTTGGCATCCCGGAAAGACGTCGGAAAATCACATCTGCCGCTCCAGGATTTACCTCGGCGATCATTTTACAGAAATCGCGACAGACGCCTTCCCGCAGCGCCCTCGGCAACGTCTCGAAAGCATCGCAGGCCGCAGCAGCATCCACCGCACACAGCTCCCGCATCACTGCCTGTCTCCGTGCCAGATCGATCGGGGAAAACCCGAGGCGTGTGAAGGCATCGAATAGCTCCAGCGCCGAGCGTTTTCC
Organism: uncultured Verrucomicrobiales bacterium; assembly: GCA_937922595.1. Classification (GTDB taxonomy): domain Bacteria; phylum Verrucomicrobiota; class Verrucomicrobiia; order Verrucomicrobiales; family DEV007; genus CALAIY01. The sequence goes on from CALAIY010000077.1 coordinate 1,717, forward strand.
CTGATTTGCACTTCGCTTGGTTACCGGGTTTGCGCCCAGCGCGGAAGTGATTGTCCCCGTTCCTCCTTTTACGACTCCAGAGAAAACGGGCTGCCACCAGAGAAGTAGATGAACGACTCCAAAGGTGGAGAGTGTGATGGTGATATTTCGCAGTTTCATCATATACACCGGTATTTCTGGGTTGGGCTTCTTGCTGAGCCATGTAGCGCTTCGGCGCGTCCGAGCTGCTCGGCGATCGAGGCTACTTCGGAGACGTGTGCAGGAAGCATTGTATAAGGAGGTTGATAGGAGGCAGCCACGTATGGCTATGTTCGCCTAATTGGAGCGTTTTGGAAAGTTGTCTCTCGGACGGCCGTATTATGTCTATCTAAATACCTCCATGAAATTTTCACACCTATTTTTTCCTGTAGCTTTTGCGGTGTCTGCCGCCTCTGGCGAAACTGCTCACGAATTCGTTCCTGAATCGCTTTTTACGGTTCCAGATGGGCTTGAGGTTACGGTGTGGGCGACTTCACCGATGTTGTTTAACCCCACGAATATGGATGTGGATAAGGATGGGAGGATTTGGGTTGCAGAGGGAGTGAACTATCGCAGCCACGCAGGGCGTCGCGAGGAGGGCGACCGTATTCAGGTACTCGAAGATACGGATAATGATGGGAAGGCGGATAAGAGCTGGACTTTTGTGCAGGAAAAGAACCTCGCTGCACCACTTGGTGTCGCGGTGTTTGATAATAAGATTGTTGTTTCGGCTGCGCCGGATCTAATCGTCTATACCGACGTTGATCGGAATCTTAAATTTGATCCAGAAATCGATACCCGTGAGGTCTTACTTACGGGTTTTGAGGGAGTGCAGCATGATCACTCGATCCATAGCGTCACCGCAGGGCCTGATGGGCAATGGTATTGGTCTCAGGGGAATTGTGGCGCTCAGTTTACTGATAATTCAGGGGAGAAGTTTAGTATTGGAAGCTCTTATTTTAAGAAGGATTATGTGGGGGAAACAAGCGCTGATGGCCACGTCTATGTTGGTGGTTTTGCTGCGCGAATGCTTCCGGATGGAACTTCGGTGAATATCATTGGGCATAACTTCAGGAATAGCTATGAGCACGCGGTCACTTCGTTTGGTGATGTTTTTCAAAACGATAACGACGATCCGCCTGCCTGTCGGGTCAGCCACGTGTTGGAATATGGGAATGCCGGTTTCTCTTCCACGGATGGCAAGCGCGTCTGGAGTATTGATCGCCGACCGGGTCAGGACGTGCCTACTTCCCAGTGGCGCCAGGAAGATCCGGGCACGATGCCCGCTGGAGATATTTATGGAGGCGGCTCGCCCACTGGAATGACTTACTACGAAAATGGTGCCTTGGGAAAGGATTGGGAAGGGCTCCTTCTGTCGTGTGAGGCGGGACGCAACGTCGTCTTTGGCTATAAGCCAGAATTGGAGGGGGCGACCTTTAAGTTGGATCGCATGGATTTCATGACGTCGAATACTGCGCGCGATTTTGTAGGCACTGATTTCAGGGGCTCCCGGACTACTACGGAGGAGAAGTATCAGCTCTTCCGCCCTTCGGATGTTCTTGTAGGGGCTGATGGGGCGCTTTACGTCTGCGATTGGTATGATGCCCGTGTCGGTGGGCATGCTGATCGTGATGATACCCTTTCGGGAGCGATCTACCGCATCGCTCCTAAAGGGTTTAGGCCACAGGTGCCAGCTATTGATTATACCACTACGGAAGGTCAGCTAACGGCGTTGGCGAGCCCAGCAATTAACGTCCGTCATCCAGCATTTACGGCATTGCTTGCCAAAGGCGAAACCGTGGTGCCTGAGGTCGCAGGGCTACTGAAGCATGAAAGCGGTTTCATCCGAGCTCGCGCGGTGTGGCTGCTCGCTCATCTGGGCGGTGCTGGCATTACTGAGGTTGAGGCACTACTTGCCTCCGATGATCCGGCGCTGCGGACTGTGGCCTTCCGTGCGCTTCGCCGGACGACTCCAGATCTTATTGCCCTCGCTACCAAGATGGCGGCAGATCCGGCGGCTGTCGTCCGCCGAGAGGTTGCGCTGGCCATGCGTAACGAAGCGGATCCACGAGCTGTAGATGTCCTCATTACGCTGGCTAAGAATTTTGATGGTGAAGATCGAAGCTATCTTGAGGCCATTGGTACTGGTGCTACGAATAAAGAAGCCGCCGTCTTTGCGGCACTTGAGGCAGGCGATCCGCTCACCTGGTCTCGTGCGACGGCTTGGCTCGCGTGGCGTCTCATGACTCCAGGTGCTGCACCAAGCCTAAAAGCTCGCGCCATCGCGGAGTCGCTCGACATCGCGCAACGCAATCTCGCGATCGATGCGCTTGCTTTCATTAATGATAAGTCTGCTTCTGATGCGTTGCTTGAAGTGGCCGAGAAAACGACAGGCCTGCCGAAGGAAAAAGCGCTTTGGTGGCTTTTTAATCGCAGTGCAAATGATTGGTCTGATCATGGTATCTTGGCGGAACTCACCCGGCGCGGACTCAATGCTGCTGCGGAAGCGGAACTCGTATCTATCGAAATCCCAGCTCCTAGCCAACTGCACTCTCACCTTCCTTCGGGTGCTGAAATCGCCAAGCTCACGGGGGATCCTATTGCCGGGAAAACCGTCGCCGCCCGTTGTATCATGTGTCACGAGATCGATGGTGCAGGGATCGCCTACGGACCTGTCCTTACGGATTTCGGAATGACCCAGCCTACGGAAGTCATTGCCCAGGCGATCACCGAGCCCTCCCACACCATCTCTCATGGCTATGAAGGCACCGCGATCATCACTAAGGATGGCAAGACCATTCACGGCATTCTCCTCGCCGATACCGACCCTCTCGTCATTAAATCCACGGGTGGCCTTACTCAACGTATCCCTAAAGATAACATCAAATCCAGAAAACCTCTCGGCTACTCCCTCATGCTCTCCGCCGTCCAGCTAGGAATGACGGCTCAAGATGTGGCGGATATTACCGCATATCTAAAATCCCTCGGCCAGAAAACGACGGCAAGGTAAGTGAGGGGCTGTGCCTTCTGTGATTTAGTGGTGCGTGAAAGCGCTTTTCGAGAGAGTGTATGATTAGCTGATCGCCGAAGGAGTGGTCTCAAGGTAAATGCATTCCATTGGTCTTGCCCACTATGTTGATTTTAGCTCAACATAGTGACACGAGAAAGGGCGTGCCTTGTGGCACGCCCTTGGAGGAACACTAGTGGTTCGGGTGTTGGAACTCCCGTCTTAGGAGTAGGAAGCTTGCGAGCCTTTGATGTCGCGCTTTTTGATCCATGGCATGAGGCCGCGGAGGCGTTTACCGACTTTTTCGATGTCGTGCTTGGCTTCTTCTTTGCGGATTTCTTTGAAGGTCTTGCAGCCGTCTTCTGCTTCGGCAATCCACTCTTTGGCGAATTTGCCGGATTGGATTTCCTTGAGGGCTTTCTGCATTCTCTTCTTCACGGAGGCGTCGATGATCTTGGGGCCTACGACGACGTCTCCCCATTCGGCGGTTTCAGAGATGGAGAAACGCATGCCTGCGATGCCGGACTCGTTCATGAGATCGACGGTGAGCTTGAGCTCGTGGAGACATTCGAAGTAGGCCATTTCTGGCTGGTAGCCGGCTTCTACGAGGGTCTCGTAGCCAGCCTTCACAAGGGCGCTGACGCCTCCGCAGAGGACGGTCTGCTCGCCGAAGAGATCGGTCTCGGTCTCTTCTTTGAAGGAGGTCTCAAAGACGCCGCCTTTGGTGCCGCCGATTCCTTTGGCCCAGGCGAGGGCGATTTTCTTGGCGTCTTTGCCGGGGTTTTGCTCGATGGCGATGAGGGAGGGGACGCCTTTGCCTTCGAGGTATTGGCGGCGGACGATGTGACCAGGGCCTTTGGGGGCGACCATGATGACGTTGATGTCTTTCGGCGGGACGACGGTGCCGTAGAGGATGGCGAAGCCGTGGGAGAAGAGGAGTGTCTTTCCTTTGGCGAGGTGGGGGGCGATGTCTTTGGCGTAGATGGCTCCGATGGCGGTGTCGGGCGTGGCGATCATGATGACGTCTGCCTTCTGGGTGGCTTCGGCGGTGTCGAAGACTTCGAAGCCGAGCTCTTCAGCGACGGCGCGGGATTTAGATTTCGGGTAGAGGCCAATGATGACGTTTACGCCAGATTCTTTGAGATTGAGGGCGTGGGCGTGTCCTTGCGAGCCGAAGCCGATGACGGCGCAGGTCTTGCCTTTGAGGACGTCGAGGTCGGCGTCTTTGTCGGTGTAGATTTTAGCGGGCATATATTTTGATGTTGAAGGGGTGAAAAAGTAGAAAGGGCTTTCTTATCCGGTGATTCTTTTGAGAGCGATTTTCCCGGTGCGGGTGAGGGCGGAGATTTCGAAGCGCTCCATGAGGGCGACGAATTTATTCATTTTGCTGTCGTCTCCGCTGATCTCGACGGTGATTTCATCGATGCCGACATCGACGATTTTAGCGCGGAAGAGGTCGCAGAGTTCGATGACTTCAGCGCGGTTTTCCCGATCTGCTTTGACGCGCATGAGGATGAGTTCGCGCTCGACGTTTTCGCCGATGCGGAAGTCGTGGATCTCGATGACGTCGACGAGCTTTTCGAGTTGCTTGATGATTTGCTCGAGGACGTTTTCCTTTTCCTTCAAGACGATAGTCATGCGGGAGACATCGGGGTGATGCGTGGGGCCGACATTGAGCGTGTGTATGTTGTAGCCGCGGCCGGAGAACATTCCGGCGACGCGTGCGAGGACGCCAAATTTGTTTTCGACAAGCACGGAAAGAGTGTGGCGCGGGATAGATTCCATCTGAAAAATGTGGTGGGTGCCTTAGGGCGGATACGGTCTAGAACCCTAGTAAAAAGGGGGCGGGAAGGTGGGAGGGGCGGCGCTTGGCGTCAATGATGGATTTGGGTAGATCCTGCTGCTTGCGGGAGAGGCGGCAAGGGGCAGGATAACAGCAGTGAAACTGCCGCTCACATGGGTCTGCGCATTGATGCTCGGTGGGGCATCTGCGGCCTGGGCGGCAACTGGCGATGTGATCAAGGGGAGGGGAACGGCGGCGGAAGAGGCAAAGGCTTCGACCTACGAGGAGCGCCTCGAGGAGGGGCGCAAAGCGTTTCTCCGAGGGCAGTTTGCTCAGGCGAAGATGATCTTCGAGACGTTCATTGCCGATTACGGCGCAAATGACCAAGTGACCGAAGTCGTAGCCGCTGTGCGTCCGCTCCTCGCATTATGTCTCGTGCGCACCGGCGATTTTCCGGAAGCAAAGCAGGCCGTGGACGACGCGCTTGTCCTCCCTGGTCTCGCCCGTCCGCTCCGCGAGGAACTCGCTTTCGCTCGTGGAATTATCGCCATGCAACTTTCGGATTGGGAAAACGCCCAGACCGCGTTCGGCGAATTTTACAAGGAGCGAAAGCACAGCCAGTGGCGGCGCGACGAAGCACTCATCCTCTTTGGCACGTCCCAAATGCGAGCAGGCGCTCACGCTGAGGCCGCCCAATTTTTCGCCTCCCAACGCGATCAACTTTACGAAACAAACCCCGCCGCCGCCGGCCGTGTCGCCGTGCTCGAACTCCAGGCTCGCACCACCGCCGGCGATCAGGCCGGAGCCCTCGCCCTTATCAAAGCCGCCTTCCCGCGCATGGCCGAGATGGAGCAACTCGTCGCCTTTCAAAACAGCGTCGTCCGCCTCGGTGTCGATTTTTTCGACCAGGGAAATTACTACCAAGCCGTCTCCTGCCTTCAGCGAGTCTGGCCCCGCAAGCGCCTCCTTCAGCATCAGCAAGAAATGATAGGCGTGTTAGAAAATCGAATCACCGCTCTTCAAGAGCGCCGCACCCAGCGCGACGCCCTCCCCGCCGCCCGTGCTTCCCTTGCCCGCGCCAAAGCATCCATAGCAGCCCTTGAAAAACAGGCCTCCTTTGATGCCGCCGTTCGGCTCAGGCTCGCACGCTCCTACGCTGAACTCACGCGTTTCCGCGAAGCCGCCCTCATTCTTGAAGGAATGCTCAATGAGATGCCCGCCGATGCCATCGTCGAGCAGGCCGCCGTCGCCCTTGTCGAATCATGGATGCAAATCGGTCGCTGGCCGCGCGCCATCGAATCCGGCAAAGCCTACGAAACCAAGTTTTCCGGCACCGGCCTCGAAAAAGGCATCGATAAAGTACGCTTCCTCGTCGCCGAAAGCTACGAGCGGGACTTCAGATTAGAAGAAGCCCTCGCCGCCTACGATGCCCTCGCTGATTCCGCAAAAGACAAATCCTTCGCCGCCCGCGCCGCCTTCATGTCCGGCACCATCCTACTCGGCCTCGATAGGAATAAAGACGCCATCCGCTCCTTCAAAACCTTCCGCGCCACCTATCCCAAACACGCCCTCGTAGAAGACGCCACCTATTGGGAAGCCATGGGACACTCCTTCGCCAAAGCGCACGACGAATCCTTCGCCGCCGCCGGTCGCTATCTTCAGAAATACTCTCAGGGAAAATACCTCGCCGAAGCCACCTTCCGCCAAGCCTTCTCCCAACACGCCAATTCCCACTACTCGAAAGCCATCACCAGCTTCGAATCCTTCATCAATACCTATCCCGACACCAAGCACGCCGACGAAGCACGCCTCCTCATGGGCGATGGGCTTCTCGCCGAAGGCGAAATAGATTCAGGCCTCGCCGCATATAAAAGCATCGCGCCCACCTCGACCCGTTTCTACGAAGACGCCACCATCAAGACCGGCAAAGCCCTCTGGCTCACCGAGCGCTACGATGATTTTCACACTCACTTCACCACCTTCATCGAAAAGCACCCCAGCAGCGGTAAAATCGCCGAAGCCGTCTATCAATTGGGGAAACTCTCCCTCAAGCAAGAAGACCCCGCCGGAGCCCGCGAAGCCTACTGGAAAACCATCCGCGACCTCGGCAACAACCCCGACGCCCGAGGCATCGAAGATATTCTCACCGCCCTTCCCCGAACCTACAAAACCGAAAACAACCCCACCCTCGCCCTCACCCGCGACCTCGATGCACTCATCGCCCAAGCCAAAGCCTCCCACCACCGCACCCTCCACGTCCGCGCCCTCTGGGCCAAAGGCACCATCCTAGAAAACCGCAACCCCACCCTCGCCAGCATCGCCCTCCTCGAAGCCGGATCCCTCGCCGATCCAAAATTCGATAGCCCGCGAATCCTAGTTGATTGCGCCGATGCCCGACTCGCCTCCGGTAATCCAAAAACCGCAACCAACCTCTACCACGAAGCCAAACGCTGGAACCCACGCACCCCCCACAAAGACCGCATCTACCTCGGCCTCGCCCGCGCCTCCGAAATCAAAGCCGACCTCGTAGCCGCCACCAGCTACTACAAAAAATGCGCCCAAGAAACCTTCCGCCCACCCCTCCGCGGCGAAGCCCTCCTCACCCTCGCCAAGTTACAATCAGAAAAAACACCCCACCTAGCCCGCACCACCCTCGACGACCTCCTCGCCGATAAGACCATCCCCACCAATCACAAAGCACAAGCCCTCATGTGCTACGCCGAAATCCTCATCGCAGAAGGAGAAGAAAAGAAAGCCCTCGCCTACTTCGAGCGCATCTACGTCGCCTACGGAAAATACCATCACCTCGTAGCCACCGCCTACCTCAAGCGCGGCACCCTCCTCGAGACCCTCGGCATGCCCGAAAAAGCCAAAGCCGTTTTCACCGAATGCATCACCCGTGAAGACCTCACCGACCTCCCCGAAGTTATCCAGGCAAAAGCCCGCCTCCAAGCCCTAGAAAAAAGCGGCGCATGAAGTTATCCCTCACCCTTCTAGCCATCGCCACCACCACCGCCGCCCCCGCGCTCGATATCCTCGTCCTCAAAGACGGCCGCCGCATCCGCGGCAAACACCTCTACGTCGCCGACGACGAGACCAAAATTCGCGTCATCATCCAAGGCAAAAGCGGCCGCGGCGAAGCCACCCAAGACATCCCCGCCACCGCCATCGACTTCATCGATTTCGATCCCCTCGAAAACGAACTCGAAATCATGGCCGCCCCCGCCACCGCCCGAATCACAGACCTCCGCAAGCTCTGGCTCGCATCCCAGCGCTACCTCCCCTTCCCACGATCCCGCGCCGCCGCCGTAGCCCTCACCTACGCCCAGCGCCTGCTCAATGATCCCGCCGCAGATAAATCCCTCCTCCTCCCCGTCCTCACCCGCGTCGAAGAACGCGCCTGGCACCCCGAAGACCAAGCCGCCGCCCGCGTCATGCGCCTCCGCACCTGGCTCGCCACCGATAGAAAAAAAGAAGCCATCGCCGAAGCCAAAAAACTCGCAGAACAAACCCAAGACCCAGCCCTCCTCATCGAAGCCCACCACATCGTCGCCACCGTAGAATTCGAGCAACTCAAAGCCCTCCAAAAAAAGCACCCCAAATGGGAAGAAGACGACGAAATCCGCCCCCAGCGCCAGCGCCTCTACCACGCCACCATCGACCGCTTCCTCTACCCCTACCTATTCCACGGATCACGAGAAAACGTCGCCACCCGCGGCCTCAAATCCGCCGCCGAAGTCTACACCTTCGCCGGGCTCAAAGACCGCGCCACCGAATGCATCGAAGATATCAAAAATCTCTACCCAGAAACACCCATCGCCTCTCAGTGAAACACCTCATCCCCCTCCTCATCCTACTCAGCACCACCGCCACATTCGGCCAGGACGCCCCCACCCTCGAATCCCAGACCTCCCTGCTCGACGTCTACAAACAAGGCGGCTGGATGATGCACATCCTACTCATCTGCTCCATCGGCACCATCGCCATCGCCGTCTACTGCTCCATCCAAATCACCGCCAAACGCATGGCACCCAAGGGAAACTACGACACCCTCCTCCGCCACGTCCGCGAAAACAACATCCCCGAAGCCTACAGCATCGCCACCGAAAACGACAACGCCTTCAACCGCGTCCTCAGCTCCGGCCTCCTCAAATACAACTCCGCCGAACCCAAGCACAACAAAAGCAGCATGGAGCAAGCCGCCGCCGACGCCCTAGACCAAGAAGACGTCCGCCAACTAATTTGGGTAAACTACCTCAACGTATTCGCCACCATCGCCCCCATGATCGGCCTCCTCGGCACCGTCACCGGAATGATCAAAAGCTTCGATAAGTTAAAAACCGGCCAAAGCGAACCCTCCGACCTAGCAGGAGGCATCGGCGAAGCCATGACCACCACCGCCGGCGGCCTCCTAGTAGGAATCCCCGCCATGTTCTTTTTCTTCTTCTTCCGCAACCGCCTCACCGGCCTCATCAGCAAAATCCAAAAAGACGCCACCTTCCTCATCGACGTCGCCTCCGGCGAAGTGAAGTTAGACTAAAACAGACACGAAAAAGAAAATCCCAAAATGTCTCCATCTATCAAGATCCGTGCTTCAGTGTCCTCATCAGCAGCTATCCCAGAAGCATGATTCGCCGCCGCATCCGCACCGAAGAAGACGTCAGCTTCCAGCTCGCCCCGATGATCGACATGACCTTCCTCCTGCTCATCTTCTTCATGGTCACCAGCAAGCTCAGCAAAGAGCAAATTAAGATGGACATCCGGCTCCCCGTCGCCAGCGCCGCCATCCTCCCCCAGGACCTAGGCAACCGCGACCTCCTCAACATCGACGCCCAAGGCCGCTACTACATCGGCGAAAACGAACTCACCGAAGGCGAACTCCGCGCCTACCTAGCCGAACGCTTCCGCGCCAACCCACCCCTCCGCCTCTACATCCGCGGAGACAAAGACATGCCCTATAAAACCACCAAAAAAATAATGGAAATGGCCACCGAAGCCGGAGCCATCGACGTGATTTTCGGCACCCTCCGCGATTAAGTTCTAGGGTGAGCGATATGCGTTACGGGGCTAATTTTCTTTCGAGCTCTTTTTTTGAGCTTCCCATTCAACATTTTGAAAGCTGAAGCCGGCAAGGCTGCGCAAAGCATTCAGAACAAGCATACCATCTATGTTTTGGATCACACTACACGACAAAATTTGAGACTAAAAATGGCGATTTGAGCCAATCGCCAAATTCTTGCCGTTTTTTTGATGCTAGGTGCGGATTGTTGATTAGCCGCAGTATCCCTTCGAGCCCTTGTCGGAACAGGCTCTTACGGAGCACCGTTCGGTTCGTTTTCTGAGTTTTCCTCAGATGTATTCCCCAGCCGAAGCTGATGAGGAGCGCCAGTGATACCAGCGCGAATAGTTTCTCAAGTTTTCTCCCGCCAGTCATGTGCGTGGCCTCTAGATCAAAACCCCTTTTTGAGGTGGCTGTCCCTCCGCCCTTTACTTTGGATTGCCTTGCTTGAGAAGAATAGATCCA
>CALAIY010000078.1 GCA_937922595.1 uncultured Verrucomicrobiales bacterium
AGCGGTTCAAGCGCACTACGAATACGATGCCTTCGGGAACACCATCTACTCAGATGGAGCGAAGAAAAACGATTTCGCCCACCGATTCAGCACGAAGCCACTGGATGCCGAAACAGGTCTCTACTATTACGGCTACCGGTATTATAACGCGGGAACGGGGAGGTGGATTAATCGGGATCCTATTGAGGAGCAAGGTGGGATCAATTTGTATGGATTCGTGGGGAATGATGGGGGGAACAATTGGGATTATTTGGGGCAATCGTTCATTTCGTTTGCTTTAAAGGCAGGAGCTAAAGCCGCTTCAAAGGCAATGCTTAAAAATTTTATTAAAACAAAAATAAAAAATAGAGTGCAAAAAATGGGAATTAAGCAGTTTAGAACTAAATTTTCAAAACAGGCCGATCAAATTATTGGAATTATTGATGATCCATGGTGGGCGACAGCCATCGGGTTTATACCAGTAGCTGGAGATGCTTTTGATTTTGTAAATACTCCTCTGAGAATTAGAAAGGCGATAGCGACAGCTGATAAATTAGAGGCAAAGGTAACGAGAATGTTGGATGTTCAGGGGAAGCGGGCGGAGGTCTTGGTTAGGGGTAGGTTTAAGAGGGAGGCTCCAAGGGGGTTGCTGTGTAAAACTTATAAAGAGCTGGACGACTTAAAGGCGACAAATCCTAAAGCAAAAACAATGATGAAATTAATAGATCAGGAGTATAGTTTAAATGAAAAAATATGATTCTATCAGCGAATTGACCTCTCAGTGGAGAAAGCTTATGAAGGCTGAGAAACATCAAGAAGCTTTGAAAATTGTCGACCTGCACTATGATGAACTTGGTCCCTCGGTCGATCTCTTATTTCTGAAATATAAAGCTCGAAGGCTTGGTCCGAGTTTTTCTACATTAAACGAAGTTGATATCTTAAGAGCAGAGTTGGAGGATATACTGAAGATTTCGTCACGTTTTCTCGACGTTGTTATCGAGCTAGGGTTTCTAGAATACACATTTAGATCTGCGGATAGAGCTGATGAGCTCTTTACTGAAGCTCTCAACGAAGCGTCTATCGCTTCAATAGATGCCTATAGAGGTCTTATAGCAAATAAGATAGACCAAGACGATATTCCCGGGGCAAATATTCTATATCAAAAAATGATAGAAAAATATGGTGAAGATTACTTCATCGAGACTTACGACATATATTTGGATCATCCCGAGCTGGGTGAGCAGGAAGGGGATGTCGATTCCTGAATGTAAAATGGGGTCGGTCAGCATCTGTCGACACTTGAAATACCGCCATCCCGCTGGTGAGTTAATCCTGCTTCCGTTGAGCCCCCGAATTAGAGTTAGGCATCGAGCTTCCGCGACCGGATCGAACCGGCGGCCATCGGAGGCAGCGGCGGGCGCCGCTGCCGTTGGTGGATGATGTTCGTAAAAGCCCGCTGCCGAGTTTCCGCAGGCCGGATGGTGCCCCGGCCACGTGTGCCCCGCCGTTCGGCCTGCGCTGGCTAGTCTTCCCCGCAACCTCCGCGCCAGCGAGCGCGAGCCCACAGCTCCCGAATGCAATCACCAACGCCCGCCGACGCGCCATGGCTCCGGCTCCGCCGCCGCCCTGCGATGGAGCGCCGCCACCATTAGCGCCACAAACTCCTGCGCCAGCAGACCACGAACGTAGAGAGCCCCGGCGCGGGGGGGGGCGTTAAAAAAATCGCCGATAGGCGGACTCAGCGCGCGCCACCACCCCCCGCGCCGGGGCGTCGCGAGGGCGGGGCGCGCGACTGCGCGAGGGGGCGGTAAGCCAGCGAAATAGATGCACTGCATCCAGTGGTAAGCCCCTGATGGTGAGTGTTTAGGGAAATAATATTGGGGCGAAATTGGAACCAAAAAGAGCCCGCCGGTGAGAGAATCACACTCTCGCTGAGCCCCCAGGGCTTACGCATCTAATTTGTTATGGCGATTTCAGTAGAATGAAATAATTCTGAGCCTATTCTGATTCCTGTATAGTTACTATGGATGGCCAGCCTAAACGCACTCGATCCCGCCTCCTGTAACGACCTCCTCACCATCCTCGCCGAGGTTGAAGACCCACGTCTCGAGCGTACCCGCTTCCACAAGTTCGAAGATATCTTCGCCATTTCAATGTGCGCCACGCTCAGCGGTGCCTTTTCCTTGGTGAGGTGGTGGACCTCCTCGGCGAGGCGAACGGGGTCAGCTCCGGCACCGGCTGCCCCCGTTCGCCTGCTTGTCGCGCTTGAATTCGTCGTCGTAGTTCTTATCTGGTCTAGAAATGAGATCTTGTAGCCTACGGGCTGCGCGATCCGTCTCCACTGTTTCGGGGGAATTTCAGTAAATGTGGGCGAGGTTTTGCGCTGGTGGAGGAGTCGAAATTTTCGAGATGAAGGGCGACGACGCTAGAGAGGGAGAGCCTATTTTTATCGGAACTGTTACGATTGGACTGCTGCGCTCAATAATGTTCACTTAAAGCATGACCAGTTTATGACCAATTTTTGCTCAAAAAACAGGCCGAAATGACCAGGAATGAGCCTAAATATTTTTGCCGCCCATCTTCTCTGCTTTCTTCGTAAGGTTTTGCTTATAAGTTATTTAAAGCTGGTATCCCCGGCGAGAATCGAACTCACATCTAAGGTTTAGGAAACCCTTGTTCTATCCGTTGAACTACGGGGACGGCTGGGGGGATCAAACCACGTGCGTTGGCTTTACGCAAGCGTCTCGGAAATCATCTTTCCATTGCCCGTGCCCTGGGCTAACTACCTCGCCCCGTGACCGAATACCTCAAAATCTGGCGTCCAGACCACTGGCTGAAAAACATTTTTATCGTCTTCGGCCATGCCGTGGCGCTTGTGCTTGTGCTTGGGCTGGAGAAGCTGAGTCCTGAGCTGATTGGAAAAGCTGCGTTTTCTCTGGTGCCTGCGTGTTTCATCGCTTCGGCGAATTATATCATTAATGAGATTTTGGATGCGCCGTTTGATGCGATGCATCCGACGAAGAAGCTGCGGGGGATCCCTGCGGGGAAGGTGAAGGTGCCGATTTTGTGGGCGCATTTTGTGCTGCTGATTGTGGCGGGCTTTGCGCTTTCTTTCGCGTTTTTCAATCATGGTTATACGCTTGCGCTGGGGCTGCTGCTTTTCAGTGGTTTTGTTTATAATATTCCGCCGGTGCGCTTGAAGGATCGGGCTTATCAGGATGTGATTGCGGAGTCTTTTAATAATCCGATTCGGCTTTGGCTGGGGTGGTTTGCGCTGGTGACGCCGGCGGCGGTGGGGTCTGATGCGCTTTTTGCTTCGCTTTTGGATATTCCGCTTTCGATTATTTTGGCGTGGTGGGCTTTTGGTGCGCTGCTGATGACGGGGAAGCGCTATTCGGAGTTCCGCTTCATTGATGATGCGACGCTTTCGGGGAATTATCGTAAGAGCTTCCGCACTTATACGCAGCGGAGGCTGATTATGGCGATGATCACGTATGCGTGCTTTTTCTGCTTTTGCACGGGGGTGGCGATGACGAGTCGCCCGGAGCTGAATAATCTCATTTTCGTTTTCCCGATGATCGTGGTGGCTCTTTATTCCTACTTCAATCATGCGATGAGTGAGGTGGGGGCGCGTCTAGAGCCGGAGCAACTCCTTCAGAATAAATGGATTATTATTTGCACGCTGATTACTGCGGGGCTGGCGCTTTGGCTTCTTACGACGGATGTCCAGCTGATCGATAAGGCGCATTTTCTAGGAAAATAATAATTCTGGGAGGTTTTTTGCAAATCCCGTCTGGGGAGAACGTTTTTAGCGATGACGGTTCTGAGAAGGAGCCTGTCATCATGTGTTGAGGAACATTAAAGTCAGCGACGGTTTCAACCCCGTCGCTGGCTTCTTTTTGTACGGCTGGCGGCTCCGCGGAAACTGAGCTATCTTTCAGGTATGCTGGCCCTAGCTCCAGAGCCCATCCCCGCCACTGAGCTTTATCTCCCCGAGGAGGTAAAGATGGACGATGATGCTTTCTTTAATTTCTGTGCGCTCAACAAAGACCGCCGTTTCGAGCGTGAGTCCGACGGCACGATCATTATGATGTTCCCAGCAGGCGGCGAATCTGGCTGCCGTAATTCCGACCTTACCACGCTTCTCAATATTTGGAGCCGCCAAGATGCCACCGGCAAATCCTTCGATTCATCTACCGGCTTCATTCTCCCCGACAAATCTACTCGCTCGCCCGACGCGTCCTGGGTTCTTAAATCCAGGCTTAAAAGTCTCACCAAAGAGCAGCGACAGAAATTTCTCCCGCTCTGCCCCGATTTCGCCATTGAGTTGAAATCCCCTAGCGACTGCCTTTCTGCGCTTCGCAAAAAAATGGCTGGCTACATCGCAAACGGCACCCATCTCGCCTGGCTCCTCAATCCTGAGACCCAGCTTGCCGAAATTTTCCGCCCCGGCCAGCCTACCGAAGAAATCCAGGGAAACGCCACTCTCACGGGCGATTCTGTCCTCCCTGGCTTCACGCTTGATCTCTACGAGATCTGGAAAGATCCCTTCGAGTGAGTCGCGCCTGAGGTGCTAGTGGTTATCATTATTATGTGTGCTATTTTTATCGTCGAGAACTTGGTCGAAGACGAGCTGGGTGATTAGCTTGAGGCGGGTGTGATGGCCGTGGGTTTCGGTGAGTTTTTTGAGGAGGGATTGGTGGGTGTTTTGCTGGGGGGCTTTGGGGGAGTTGATGGTGATTGCGATGGTGTGATTTTGGCTTGTGATGTTTGTGATGGTGGCTCCGGGGATGTGGGAGGTGAGGATTTTTTGGAGGGTGTTTTCGGTGGTTTCGGAGAGGAAATGGCCGGTGGATTTTTGCTGGTATTCGACGGCGCGGGAGAGGATTACGGAGCTGAGGGGGATGGCGAGGGCGGCGAGGGTGGCGATGAGGAGGAGGATGGCGCGGCGGGCCCAGAGGGCGGTTTTGGCGTTGCCTTTTTTGCCGCGGATGCCGGCGGCGTAGAAGTTGGTGGCGGCACCGAGGATGATGGCGACGACGTTCGTTCCGAAGAGGAGGGATGCGCCTTTGGCGTTGGCGGTTTCGCCGAAGGCGAGGGAGATGCCTACGGTGGCGATGGGGGGGACGAGGGCGGCGGCGATGGCGACGCCGGCGAGGGCGGAGGAGAGGCTGGGGCGGGCGATGCAGTAGGAGGCGGCGATTCCGGAGAGGAAGGCGACTCCCATATCGAGGAGGCTGGGGCCGCCGCGGGAGAGCATTTCGGTGGTGAGGCCGGTGAAGGGGCGGGCGAGGAAGCCGGTGGCGATTCCGATGAGGACGGCGCAGAGGAAGCCGAGGATGATGGCGCGGAGGCTTTTCTTGGCGAGGGGGATGTTGCCTTGGGCGAGGGCGAGGCCGGTGCCGAGGAGGGGTGTCATGAGGGGGGCGACGAGCATTGCTCCGATGACGACGGCGGTGCTGTTTTGGATGAGGCCGAGGGCGGCGATGGCGGTGGAGAGGCAGATGAGGGCCATGAAATCGAAGCTCCAGCGGGATTTGTTTTGGAGTTCTTCGAAGAGGTCGATGCGCTCGGAGCGGCGTAGCTGGGGGAAGGTGAGATCGAGGGTGCGTTCGAGTTTTTCGCGGATGCGTTGGCCGAGGGGGCGGGCGCGGCGGAAGACGGCGACGGTGGTGGCTCCGGTTCCGCTGAGGACGCGGTCCGGGATGGTGCCGAAGAGGGTGCGGCGGATGCCGTGAACGGTGGAGGCTCCGACGAGTACGAGGTCGTAATTGCCGGAGGCGGCTTCGTCTCGGATGCCGGCATCGACGTCGCTTTTGAGGAGAACTTTGGGGCTGATGTGCTCGCTTTCCTGGGGGATCCGGGCGCGGGTGAGGGCGTGGGCGAGGATTTGCTGGCCTACGTCTTCGGCGACGTCATCGATATCGGGTTGGATGTAGAGGGGGGTGAGGGTGCCTTCGGCGCAGTGGGCGAGGCGTTCGGCGAGGCGGAGGGCGCGGCGGGAATTGGTGCCGCCGGCTGCGGGTACGAGGATGCGGGCGCAGGAGGGTGGGCTGGTGGAGGTGCCGAGGCGGAAGAGAAGGGTGTGGCAGCTGGCGGATTCGAAGAGCCTGCGAGCGAGGCGGGTGGCGGGAGTGGCTCCTGCGCTGCGGGTGCTGCGCTGTTTTCCGGTGATGAGGAGGGAGGGCTTGAGGTTGGCGATTTCATCGGAAACCGTCCTGAAGGCGTTGGCGGTTTCCGCCGTGCGGAGGGTTACTTTCGGCCAGTTTTCTGCGGCGATTTCGGAGTCCTCGGGAGGGGCGGGGGCGTCTTGGCGGAAGGTTGCGATCGCTTGGTGGATGGCGGTGGGGATTTTGGGGGAATCGGAATCGATCGTTTCTGGCGTGCCGATACTGGAGCCGGGGGCGCACCAGAAAAGGGTGAGTTCCTCGCGCTCTGCGACGGCGACCTGGAGCGCCCAGAGCGTGAGGGTGGCGGCGTGGTCTTCGTGGGAGATGGCTGTGAGGATCATCTAGGTGTTGCTTGGGATACGGAGAATGAACCGCAGATTTTGGATTTTCACAGATCCGATTCCTTGGAAGAAAAATACCGTGGAAGCGTGGGATTTATGGGGCTTATTTGGGGCGTGGAATCGCTTCTGGGCGAGAGTTAGTTATTTTTTTGAAGTTATAAAAGTGGGGATAGGTTGCTCCAGGGGAGGATGGTGGCTTTTTGGCGTTTCTGGTGGGCGGTGCCGCCGTGGATGACCCAGGGGGTGATTTTTAGGTCGGGGAGTTTTTTTTGCCAGTAGTCTAGGCCTTTGAAGAAGGTGCTGGAGATGGTGGCTCCGGATTTGATTTCTATGGCGTGGAAGGTGTTGGGGGCGGTTTCGATGAGGGCGTCTATTTCATGGCCTTGTTTGTCGCGGAGGAAGTGGAGGGAGGGTTTCTTTCCTTGGTTGGTTTGGGATTTTAGGAGTTCGGTCATGACCCAGTTTTCGAAGAGGAGGCCGCGAAGGGGGTGGGCGGTGATGTGCTCGGGGGTGCGGATGCCGATGAGCCAGGCGGCGAGGCCGGGATCGCAGAAGTAGAGCTTGGGAGTTTTGATGAGGCGCTTGGAGATGTTTGCGAACCAGGGCTGGACGAGAAAGATAAGGTGGCTGGCTTGGAGGACGGTGAGCCAAGCATCAGCAGTGACGCGGGTGATGCCGACGTCGTTGGCGAGGGAGGAAATGTTGAGTAGCTGGCCGACGCGGCCAGCGCAGAGCTGAACGAAGCGTTGGAAGGTGGCGAGGTCCTGGATTTTGAGGATTTGGCGGACGTCTCTCTCAAGGTAGGTGCTGATGTATTCTTGGAGCCAGATTTCGGGCTCTACGGGGCGGTCGTAAACGGGAGGGAAGAGGCCTGTGTAGAGAAGATTATCGATGGTGGTGGGGGCGCGACCGACGGCGGCGAGTTCGGCGTAGGAGAAGGGAAGGAGGTTGAGGAGTGCGGAGCGACCGGCGAGGCTTTGGGTGATGGATTGGATGGGGGCGAATTGACTGGATCCGGTGAGAATGAAGCGACCCATGCGGCGATCCGCATCTACGAGACCTTGGATGTAGGAAAAGAGAGCGGGGGCACGCTGAACTTCGTCGAGGATGGCTCCGTTTTCTGCTTGGGCGAGAAAGGAGCGGGGGTCTTCTGTGGCGAAGGCGAGGGTATCGGGGTCTTCGAGCGTGAAGTAGGGGAGCTCGGGCGCGAGAAGCTGGGAGAGAGTCGTTTTCCCAGATTGGCGCGGTCCGGTGATGGTGAGGACTGGGAAACTTTCGAGGCGGCTCTGGGCGGTCGCGAGGATGCTTCGCGGGATCGGAGCGGGTGGGATTGCCGGACTCATTGTGACTAATTGTATATCTCGGTATGCAATTGGGCAATATTTTGCGCGAGATTCGATTGACTGATTGTATAGTGAAGCGTGTGATTGGCCGTATTTGGCTTCGGTGACTGAAAAATGGGTGGGGGTGGCAGTTCTTTGAAATAGATAGGCCAAGTGGGTGCTCTGATCTGCATGAGCAGAATAATCATTGTAGCAGCTTTTTTTATGATGGGATTGGCTGTTGCCCAACAGCCGAGGGCTGGGATTCTTGGGAAAAAGGCTCCATCTTGGGGCGTGGATACTTGGGTGAATGTGGCGGATGATGGGGTGAAGCCGGATGTGAAGAATTATCGGGGGAAGGTGGTGTATTTGTATTGTTTCCAATCGTGGTGCCCGGGGTGCCATAAGCATGGGTTTCCGACGCTTAAGGCGCTTGAGAGCAAGTACGGGGATCAGCCGGATGTGGTGTTTGTGGCGGTGCAGACGGTTTTTGAGGGGTTTTCCTCGAATACGGAGGCGAAGGCGCGTGCGATGGCTGAGCGGTATGGCCTTTCGATTCCGGTGGGGCATAGCGGGGCGGAGGGGAAGCGTCCTCCGATTATGACGGGTTATCGGACGGGTGGGACGCCGTGGACAATCGTGATTGATCGGAAGGGGATCGTCCGCTTTAATGATTTCCATATCACGGTGGAATCGGGATCGGATCTTATTGATTCCCTTGTGGCAGAGAAGAAATGATGAAGCATTTAATTGATCTAAGTCATACGATTGAGGATGGAATTATTACTTATCGTGGGCTTCCTGCGCCGGTTATTTGTGATTTCTTGAGCCGGGAGGATTCGAGGTCTCATTATGATGAGGGGACTTCGTTTTATATAGGTAAGATCGAGATGGTGGCGAATACGGGGACGTATGTGGATTCGCCGTTTCACCGATTTGCGGATGGGAAGGATCTTTCGGAGCTTCCGCTGGAATCACTGGTGGATCTTGATGGTGTGATTTTCCATGCTGAGCGGGGGAAGAAGCGAATTGGGGCGAGCCTTTTTAAGGGGGCTGATATTCGGGGGAAGGCGGTGCTGGTGCATACGGGATGGAGTGATTTTTGGAATACGGATCAGTATTTTGAGAATCATCCATTTCTTACGTTGGATGCGGCGGAGTATCTGCGAGATGCGGGTGCGGCTTTGGTGGGGATTGATTCGCTGAATATTGATGATATTTCGGGGGGTGCTCGGCCTGTGCACACGACGCTACTGGGAGCGGGGATTCCGATTGCGGAGCATCTTTGCAATATTGGGGAGATCCCAGCGGGGGGATTTAAGTTTCATGCTGCTCCGGCGAAGGTGAAGCATTTTGGGACGTTTCCGGTGAGGGCTTATGCGGTGGTGGGGTGATTCGTGGAATTGTTTTGTTTGAAGGTTTTGGGAATTGGAGATAGTTCGTCTGATGGTTGAAGAGACAGTGAATTTATTGGAGAAGGCGAGTGGATTCGAGCTTCATAGAATCAATTTGGCGCTGCAGAAGATGTTGGATGATCCGGCGCGGATTGATGCAGTGAAGAGGGCGTTGCGTGTGGGGCAGGAGGTGGAGTGTCTTATGGCGGAGACGGGTACGGTGTTTGTGGCGACGGTGCTGGAGATTCGGCGGACGCGGGTTCTCGTGAATCGGCGGGAACTTGATGAGAATTGGACGATTCCATTTACTTGGATCAATCTTGAGCAGGAGAAAATCGAGATGGGCAATCGAGGAGGGGTGGGGATGAAGCGGCACGAGGTATCGGTGGGGATGGCGCTTGGCTTTGCGGATCGAGAGGGGCGGGAGCACTATGGTAAAGTGGTGCGGCTGAATCCGAAGACGGTGACGATCGATTGCGGTGCGGGGAGCTGGCGGGTGGCGTATGCTTTTATTTTCCCTGTGCAGGATATTGTGGAAGAGGGGGAGGCTGGTGGGCTTTTGGAGCTGGGTGGGAGCCTTAGTGAAAGTGAGTGAGGAGGGGAAGGGCTTCGAAGATGGATGATTTCAGAACCCATGGCCAGGTGGTGGCGGCGATGGCGGAAGTGTTTGCGAGAATGAGGAAGGTGGATTTCCTGGTGAAGAAGAGGAATATCGCAAATGTAAGTAGGCCTAGGAGCCCGATGATGATTGCGATGAGGGCTGTGGCGTGGGAGTCGAAGTTTAATGCGAATGCTGCGCCACCAGATGGTGGGGATGATTGTTTGAGTAAGTAGGCAACATTTTCATTGCTGAGGAAGAGTGCGAAGTGGGAGCAGAGTGCTGATTGGAATAGTATGGCGAAGGGGATGGCGAGAAGGAGTGGTGGTGCTGTGGCGGTCTCGTTTTTTTTGGGAGGCTTTGAGTTTTGTCGTTTGAATTCTAGGGGCATATTTGTGCGATTTACTGAGGGAGTCTTGTTAAATGGCATTCCGAGTGACGAGCACAGCTTGGATTTGAGACTGTGTGCGTTTCTTTTTTGCTTATGAAATAAAAAAAGCCCCCCACTTGCCCCCTTTTAATAAGGGGGAAGTGGTAGGGCAAGTCTATTGATTCAGGAAAGAGCCGGCCTTACTCGAACACAATGTATCCGACCTGTTCGGTCGTGTGTTTCCGCTCGGCGTCCGCTGATACGTCTTCTTCCACTGCGATCGTTAGCGTGCTCGCGGTAATTGGATTCGATCCAAAGAGGACTGCCCAGCAACCGTCGGCTCCATCCATTCCGGATACGCTGAGTGCTGCTGCACTTGCGGAGCTGAGACCAGACAGCGCATAGGAAAATCCTCCATTGCCTGCGTTTCCGGTTCCGCGAATGCTATCTGCTCCGAGTCCTGCGGAGTAGGCTGTGCCATTGAGGCTACCACTTCCGGCTTCTATTACGATGTAGCCAATCGTCTCGTTGGCTCGGGGCGTATCAGGGTCTTCTCCGACGTGCTTGCCCATGCTAAGGCTGCTGTTGCTTGGTGGCGCAGTGCGACTTGCGCCCTGGCTCCAGAATGTAGACCAATCTGCGTCGTTTGCGCTCATCACCTGACCTACTACTACTGGATTCGTGTAGCTATTCTGGTAAGTCCTTGGCTCGGAGACCCAGCTAGTCTTATTCGCTGTCGCGGTGGAGGTGTATTTAACTGCTTCCATCGTGATTCCGTTGGTGGCTTGGGTGTAGACGCCTTCTTCAAGGGCGATGATGGAGACATCGCGAGTTACGGTGCCGGTGCTTGAATCCGCTCGGGCGAGCTGGATTTCGAAGCTGCTGCCGGAGACGTTCCGGAGACGAGTGACTACGGGTGAGACTGTATTATTCGGGTAGATCGGTGTGGCGATGATTACTGCCGAATTGTAGGTCTGACCAAGATTAACGGATGTCCAGTTCGTATTGCTTACGGAGTTCAGCGTCATGCGAACGAGATTTGGTGTGCTATTGCCACCCGTTTGACCTCCATTGCCAGTGACGGTGATCGCAAGTGTCTCGCTAGTGACGGTTCCACTATTGGAAGTGACATCTGCACGGAAAGTGTAATTTCCGGCGGTAAGGTTGCGCAGCAGTGGGTCATTTTGACCGGCTGCATTCCATTCATAGGGGGCTCCTCCTTCGGTGCGCACTAGAGTGCCGTTTCTGAAGAGGCGTACGGTGGCGGTGTTACTCGGGGCATCGACTTGGATCGTGATGTCCGAGCCGACTGCTAAGGTCGCATTATTCGCCGGGCTTGGTGAGACGAAGCTCACATCGGAGCTTCCTCCTACTGCTCCTTCAACGGTGATCGTAAGTGTCTCGCTAGTGACGGCTCCACTATTGGAAGTGGCATCCGCACGGAAAGTGTAACTTCCAGCAGCAAGGTTACTTAGAGGCAGGTCGTTTTGACCCTCTGCATTCCACTCGTAGGGAGGCGCTCCTTCGACACGCACAAGAGTGTTATCTCGGAAGAGGCTCACGGTAGCGGTATCACTCGGGGCATCGACTTGGATTGTGATGTTTGAGCCAATTGCTAAGGTTGCGTTGTTTGCAGGACTTGGTGAAATGAAGCTGACATCGGTGCCTCCAGCTCCGCTGCCTTCTTTTCTTAACTCGATTTGGTTCAGAACCCAATTTTGGTCAGAACCTCCATTGTCAAAGAATTCAAGGTTCAAAACCCCATCTGTCACGGTGACATCGAAGTTCATCAGTGTGGAGCTTCCGCCGGCTTGGCTGACATAGGGGAATTGTCCGGGTGGTGAATTGACGTTATCAGAGATAAGCTGGCCTTCAGCTCTCACTCCCATGTTATCATGGCCGAAACTAGCGTCTCCCATGCGAAGCGTTACGTTCCAGGTACCATTCGTAAGTCTTTGGTTATACCGAGACAATGAACTTGATTGGTGAAAATCGCGTAAGAGTCTATTGCTAGTGCCTCGATCTCTTGCACTTGGGGTGCTGCCGGTGATGGTTAAGAGTCGGTTACCTGCAGGGGTGAGTCGGTTGAAGTTCAGAGCACGTTCTGAAACATCAGTTCCGCAATCGTATCTGAACACTGTTTGCGTTAGGCTAAGAGGTGGCCCAGGGAGTATCGGATTCAATACATAAGCTGCCCCCCAATCGGTAAGGCCGGTGGAGTCGCAGACTGTGTAGTGGAAAAAATCTTGTCCATCAGTTTCTGGTCCTGGAGTGTAAAGGATTTCGTTCCGCCCCCCAGGTCCTGTTCCCTGAGAGATGGAGAGTGTGGCTCCTTTTTGGGAAATGGTATCAAGAAGGTGGACGTCGAGCACGTCATTGTTTGCGTCGTAATCGTTAGCAATAACATCAAGCATCACAGGCGAGCCGTCTGAGGTGAAATAATCAGCATGTCCAAAAGGGCGAGCGTCTTGAGGATTGGTGACTAAATCTCCACTGTTTGGCCTGCTTCTGCGGAAATTATAAACACGATTGGCTTCTCCAGTGGCAAGTCGACCGACGTTATGATTTCCGCTTCCGTGCATGACGCTTATGAAAACATCTTCACCGCCAGCTGAGTTTGATCCTGCATTGTTCCGTGGCTTTGATTCATAAAATTCTTCTAAGCTGCGGCTGTGATGGTTCAAACTGAGCATGTGGCCCAGCTCATGGGCGAGAGTTCCATCAGCCCAGCTTGTTGGGCCATTGCCGGAGCATGTGAGGTAGCGTCTGTTTTTGTCTCCAAGGCCGCTGACATGAGCAAATCCTGAGGGATTGTCTCTTATGTGATAAATGGCGACGTCATGGGTGTCTCCCACTTCGCTTAGGTTACTTTGCCAATAATCTCCAAAAGCTCGTAAACTAGCGACGCTGTGTTCAGTTATTTGATCACGCAAAGGATCAGTCGCGGCATTAGTGCGAACGATGACATTGCCGATACGGAATCTCATTCCTGCACTATGCAGATAGCGTGCATTCATATTGCCCACGATTCCTTGAGCAACGTTCATTGCCAAATTCAGGTCTCCATTATAAGCGCTAGAGGCGAGAAAGGAGCGGGAGCCAATTTCAACAGCAAGTTCATATTCTCTTACATCCATGACGCGGCTTGGTGGCAGTGTCGCGGTGGAGATTTGTCCTGAGGCGCTGAGGGCGCGTGCAGCACCGAAGGTGGTGGCGATGGCTGAATCAGAGGCTGCAATCTCAAGTGTGGCGAGAGTCTCGTTTATTTCGCTGATATCTGCTGCTGCTGAGTTTGAAGCGGGAGGTGTCTCAGTGGTTTGGAGAGCTGTTTGTGTTTTAGTCTCTATATTAATGCGGTGCATTTTGCCATTCATTGGCAAAATGGTGATCGTTTTGGAATCCGGACATAAAATATTGGCCATGAGGCCTTTTGATGTGAGGACGGCATGTGCGAGATAGCCTTGTTTGCCTAGGACTCGGCCTTGATAGGTGCCGTCGATCCCGATTTTCTCTTCTCTCAGTGTTCCGTTTCCGTCATCGATGAGAAATTTGGTGTTTTGACCAAAGACTTCACTTTTTGAGAATTCGATTGCGAATTTTTCACTTTCTACGGAAATGTTGAAAGTAAATTGTGAAACAATTTCATCTGGAATTGATAATTCACATTCAAAATATTTTTTATTAAGGGTGATCCCGTTGTTCAAGGAGTGTGGCATTCCTGCAAAGCAGCATTCACAAATCTCTTCTGCACCCAGAGATGGGCTGGATAAAGCAAGAAGGGATAGTGCAGAGAGAGGGGGGGCAATACGTTTAATTAGGCTGTGCATTGTGGGGGGAAACGGGGGTTTATAGTGGGGTAGTGCTGGCGAATTTCAGCTGTCTGATTATTGCAAATGTGAGTATTACATTTGCTTAAGATCGCATTTTAGCAAGAAGTGTTCGGTAAAGCGAGATTATTGTTGATCGTTTTTTTATTTTGGGGGGGACCTCCGGTCGTAATTTGTAGGTTAATTGCTTTGGCGTAGTGGTGTGGCTGGGTATGTGGAGGTAGATTTCGCTTGCTTAGGTGGATCTTTGGGGGGGATTTAATGTGGGAGAGGTTTGCTTACTTTCCCTGATGGGAGGTGGCGGTGATGAGGTAGTTGTTGAAGGGGGTTTTGCCCCAGAGGGGGCGGGTTTGCACTTGGAGGCCGGCGTTTTGTAGGGTGGTTTCGATGGAGTCTTTGGTGGGGTAGTGGGTGGGGGCGGCTCGCATCCAGAAGGTGGCTTTGGCGATGATGTCGCCTAGGTGGGTGGCGCGGAAGCGGGGGCTTTTGTCTTTGAGGGTGGCTCGGATGATGAGTTTGCCTCCATTGGTTTGGTCTACTCTGGCGGCGGCTTGGCTGAGGAGGGTTTCTTGTTCTTGGGGGGTGAAGAATTGGAGGATGTCTAGGATGATGACGTGGCCGCTGTGGGTGGGGAGGGGGTCTTGGCGGACGTCGGTGGTGGCGAAGTGGCAGTTTTCGAATTGTCCGGTTTTGGTGATGTGGTGGGCTTCTTTGATTTTTTTTTGGTCGTAGTCGATGCCGGTGTAGGGGGCTTGGATGCCGGCTCGGCGTAGGTGGAAGGCGAGGAGGCCGATGCCGCAGCCGATGTCTAGGAGGGGGAGGGTGGTGGAGGCGAGGAGGTGCTCGGTTTCTTGGTAGACGGGGTCGGTGCGGAGCTTTGTTTTGGCGTAGCCTTGGTGCCAGCGGGAGTGGCAGAGTTGGTGGATTGGAGTTTTCAGAACTGCTAGATGGTTTCTTTTTTGAGGGGGTTTGGGTGGCGGAGGCGGTGCCAGAGGAGGAGGGGGAGTTTTGGGAGGAATGCTAGGATTATGCGGGTGTGCATTCCGATGAGGAGGAGGTTGTCGCGGATGTAGTGGAAGTGGGAGATGCCGCCGTCTTCTTTGCTGAGGTAGGTGCAGGGGACGGGGATGTGGGCGATGGGGGTTTTGGACCAGGCGAGGTGGACGGCGGTCTCGGTGTCGAAGTCGAAGCGGCGGGCCCAGCGTGTTTTGGAGAAGGCGTCGATGAGGGTGGTGGTGGGGTAGGCGCGCATGCCGAAGAGGACGTCGCCGATGCCCCAGCCGAGGGTCTCGATGGCGACGAGGGCGTTGGAGATTTTGCGGCCGCGGAGGCGGGCTTTGGGGGCGTTTTCATCGAAGGTGGGTTGGCCGAAGATGCAGGCTTGGGGGTGCTGTTTGATGGCGGCGAGGAAGTCTTTGATGCTGAGGTGGGGGTGCTGGCCGTCGGCGTCCATGGTGATGATGTGGGTGTGGCCGAGGTGGCGGGCGATGATGGCTCCTTCGAGGATGGCGGTGCCTTTGCCGCGGTTTTCGGGGATGGTGTGGAGGGTGAGGTTGTGGTTTCCTTGGAGGAGTGGCTGGAGGTGTTGGGGGGATTGGTCGGTGGAGCCGTCGGTGATGATGATGGTGTGGAGGCCGGTGCCGAGGGCGGAGGCGACGGTGCGGTAGAGGAGGGGGCCGCCGGTGTTGTAGCTGGGGATGAGGATGGCGGGGTTCACGAGAGGGCTGTGTGGTAGATGGTGTGGAGGCGGGTGGTGAATTGGCGGGCGGTCTCGTGGTGGTGGGGGGGGATGGGCTGGCCGGTGGTGATGGTGATGGTGATGCGTTTTTTGGGGAGGCTGAGGAGGGGGCGTTGTTTGGAGAGGAAGGTGGAGTTGGTGCGGATGTAGATGGGGAGGACGGGGGTGTGGGTCTTGGTGGCGAGGATGCCGATGCCGCCTTTGAAGGGGTTTATTGGGGAGTTTTCGGTGCGTGTGCGTGTGCCTTCGGGGAAGAGGAGGAGTTGGTGGCCTTGCTGGAGGGTGCGGGCGGCGGTTTTGATCATTTCTGCTGGTGGGTCGTTGGGGATGAAGCCGGCGAGGGAGGCTCCGCCTGCGAGGAGGGGGTTGCGCAGGATGGCGGCTTTCATGATGCAGGTGAGGTGGGGGAGGCGGGCGAGGATGAAGACGGCGTCGGCATCATCTACTTCCACCACGGTGACTACGAGTCGTTCAAGGACTGGAAGCGCGCCCAGGGCGAGGACCTCGACAAGATCAAGGGCCCGCGCCGGAAGTTCGCGCGCTGATGGAGTTCGCCCGTCAGGCAGCTCAGCTCGAGGAGGCGCGGCGCTCGCTGCGCCTCGCCGACGAGGGCACGCTCTGCGACGTCGCGCGATCGT
>CALAIY010000079.1 GCA_937922595.1 uncultured Verrucomicrobiales bacterium
AGGCCGTATCATGGGATCCAAAATTGGGAAAACCGCCGTCGGCAAAGCGCTCGCTTACTCCCAGGGCGAGATACTCCAAGATTTCCAGTGCACATTCACCAAAGATGGAGATGGCACGATGAACATCAGCTGGCCGCTGTATCAACGGCTACGAATACAAAGTGCAGTCGCTCAAGTGATCTGGCAATCTTCACCGATGTGACGACTCCCAGATCCTACCCAACCGGAATCGCCTTAGAAGAACTCCCTACCACCTCGCTAGAAGGAACTTCCAAATTCTACCGAGTGCATCGTAATCTTCCGTAGAGCTTCCTTATCTTCCTTTCTTGGCTTTGTAAGCCTGGCCGAGGCGGTTTGATGAGCGTTGGCGGGGATTGCTTCCTTTGGCGCTTGAGGAGCTGCTTTTTTTGCGGCTGGATGAGGAGGCGCTTTTTTTCTTCGAAGAGGATGATGAAGATTTGGAGGACTTGGAAGATTTTGATTTTGAGGAGCTCTGCTTCTTCTTTGAGGAGACGGATCTGGAGGGGCGGTGGCGGTCGCTTTCCTGGCGGTGTGATTGCTCGTGGCGGTGACCGGCGCGGTGGCCTTCTTCGTAGCCTCGGTGGTAGGCTCCGCGGCCGCGGTGATAGCTGCTACTGGGGTAGCTGGATCGATTGTATGATCTTGAGGTGTAACCACGGTTGCCGTAGTAGCCTTCGCGATATCTTGGGGCGTTTTGGGAGTAGCCGGGGCGGCTTCCGTATTCTGGATTGTAGCCTGCGTCTCCGTAATAGCCGTCGTTGTAGATGCAGGAGGAGAGGAGGATTGCGGCAGCAATGATGAGGAGGGGTTTTATCAGGGACATGCTAGAGAAGACGGAAGGAATCGTTCATTTATTCAAAGGGTCCGATGAATGTGGATGAGTGCGAGGAGCGCGTAGTTGGTTGCAAGGACGGGATCGTTTTCCCACCAGCGGGCGCTTTTGGTATTGGCCCAGGAGCCGTCGGTGGATTGAAGGTCGAAGAGTTTTAGGGCGAGGTCTTTGCGCCAGTCGGCGTTTTTGCCGTTTTTTAGAGTGAGGGTGTCTTCGCCGAGGATGCGAAGTGCTTTGGCCATCGTGTGGTAGTAATAGAAGAGCCCTTGGGCTTCCATTCCTGGGTTTTCTTCGACGGTGTAATTTGCGGCAAGCCATTCACGGACGGCGGCGATGCGGGGGTCGGAGGGCTTTAAGTCTGCGTAGACGAGGCTGAGAAGGCCGGCGTAGGAGATGCTGCCGTAGGAGCGCAGGGCGGTTTTCCCGTCTTTTAATTTTTGCTCGCCGGCTTTGGTGGAGCCTGGGAAGTAGATGAAACCTCCTTTGTTGGCGGCGTCATCGGATGCCCATGTCTGGTCGTTGTGAGAGGTGAGATTTTGGCAGCGGGAGACGAAGGCGATGGCTGCGTCCCAATCGAGGTCGGGAGTTTCCGGGGCACCTTCGGTAAACTGCTTTTTGGAATAGTGGAGCGCTTCAAGTGCGAAGTGGGTATTAGATAGGTCGGAGTGGGCATAGGTGCCGCCGTAGCCAACGCCGCCATCGAAGGGGCTATCGGTAATGCCTCGATTGTCGAAATCGGATTGTTGGTTCACAAGGAACCGGCGCGCTTGAGTGAGTGTTTTTTCGGTCTCCTCATTTTGGGGGTGCTCGAGGAGTGCCATCACGGAGAGGGCGGTATTGTAGACGGCAAGACCTTTGCCGTAGATGCCGCCATCGGTGCGGCGTTTGGAGAGGAGGAAATCGTAGCCTTTTTTGGCTTCGGGAGTGAGTGCGCCGTCGCGATTGGGGTCGGCCATGAGGGCGGTGAGGGCCATGGCACTGATTGCAGGGGTATCGGCGTCGCTCCAGTTGCCGGTGTTTTTCTGCTGGGTTGTGAGCCACGCGGTGCCGTTTTTGATCGCGCGCTCGACTTCAAGTTTGAGGGAAAGGTCGGGGGCGGCGGTGGCGAGGGAGGAGGTGGCGAGCGCCGTGAGGATGAGGGCGAGGGCTTTCATTTTTGTGAGGTCGGAGAAATGATGAGCGTCACTTCAGTGTCGAGCGGTGGGATTGCTGATGGATTTGCGAGCCAGGATTCGTCATTGAAGTTATCCGTGCGGGGATTGTTAATTAAAGCGTTGGGATCGAGGTAGAGGGCGAAGATATTGCCGCCGGTCTCGGCGAGAAATTGGCCTTCGTAGATACGGGAGCCGGTGAGGGTGAATGGGCCGGTTGAGGCGGGGGATTTGGTGCGGTCCTCGCTGATGTGGGTGATCCACGATTCGAGTGGAGCCGTTTTCTGCTGATTATTTTCTGGATCGATCCAGGCGACCGACATGGTGAGCTGGGCTCCTGCTTTTTCCTCAGCGGTTTCGCTGGTCACGGCCATTTCTTCGGGGCGCGCTGGGTTGAGGAGTTCTTGGGATTGGGAGTAGCGAAGGAGGAGGAGGACGGTGTGAAGGCGCATGGCGCTGGCCTCGGTGGAGAGGAGCGATTCGTGAATCTTGCCGTTTTCGTGGACGAGCGCGTATTCGAGGGCGACTTCGCGCTGGGCGACTTTCGTGGGGATGCGCACGGTACGGTCGCTCTTATCGAAGGTGATTTTTCCGTAGCGGAAGGTGGTGTCGCCAGTTTGCTCGATTTCGACTGTTTTTTTGTTTTTTTCCGGGATTGGCTCTTCAGCATTCAGAGAACCTAGGGAAATTGCGGCAGCGATGGTGATGCGTGCTAAGATGCGCGTCCCATGCTCCGAGTCTCCCAAGTTCCCGTTCCGGTCGATCACGATGAAATCACCCTGCGCAGGAAGATTGCGCGCACTCTGAATGTGCCGCCTGCGGCGCTGGGAGAGGTGAAGATTCATAAAAAAAGTATCGATGCGCGGGGAGTGAAGGGCGTGGAATTCGGGGTCACGGCTGATGTAGAACTACTCGGGACGTTCTCTGAGGCAAAAATACTAGCGCAGCAGCGCGGCAAGGGAAAGGTGCAGGAGACGCCGGATGAGGAATACGTCGGGCTGGACGGGATCTCTCCGGAATTCACGGGCGAGCGCCCAATCGTCGTCGGCTCGGGGCCGTGCGGTTTACTTTGTGCGCTTCTTCTTTCCCGCCATGGGCGGAAACCGCTTCTTTTGGAGCGAGGCAAAGCGGCGGGAGATCGCGCCCGGGATGTGACGGGATTCTGGCGTCGTGGCTTGGCTTTCGATCCGGAATCGAATGTGCAATATGGCGAGGGCGGCGCGGGCACGTTTTCTGATGGTAAGCTTTATACCCAGATTAAGGACCGTGAGCACCGGATTCGTTGGTTGCTTAAGGAGCTGGTGGAGAAGGGGGCTCCTGAAGATATTCTGACGAAAGGTCGCCCGCATATTGGGACGGATCGTTTGATCAAAGTTGTGCGAAATATTCGGGAGGAGATTATTGCGAATGGTGGCGAGGTGCGCTTCGGAGCGAAGGTGACGGGATTGCTCCTCGATGATAAGCAAATCGCGGGCGTCGAAGTGAATGGTGAGGAGAAGATTGCGGCGAAGACGGTGGTGGTGGCAGTGGGGCATAGCGCACGTGATATGTTTGAGGTGCTGCATGAGGCGGGTGCAAAGATGGAGCCGAAATCGTTTTCGATTGGAGTGCGGATTGAGCACCCGCAGAAGGTGATCGACAATGCGCAGCTCGGTGAATTTGCGGGACACCCCAAGCTTGGTGCCGCGCCCTACAAGATCGTGCATCACTGCAAAAACGGCCGAGCCGCTTACAGCTTTTGTATGTGTCCGGGCGGCCTGGTGGTCGCGGCGGGATCTGAGCCAGAGACGGTGGTGACTAATGGGATGAGTTCCTATGCACGTGCGGAATCGAATGCGAACTCGGGGCTGATGGTGGATGTGCGTCCTGGGGATTTTAAGAAAGAGGGCAGGGGAGCCCTGGCGGGAATCGATTACCAGCGGAAGTGGGAGCGTGCCGCCTTTATCGAAGGTGGAAGCGATTACCATGCTCCAGCGCAGACGGTCGCAGATTTCCTTGCGGGGAAGCCGAGCACGAAGCTTGGAAAGGTCGCCTCAAGCTACGAGCCTGGTGTGCGCCCCGGTGATCTCCGGAAATGCCTTCCGAAATATGTCATTGATACGCTCAAGGAAGCGATCCCACGCATCGATGCCCGTGCCTTGAAGGGCTTTGGGATGCGCGATGCGGTGATGGTGGGCGTTGAGACGCGGAGCTCATCACCATTGCGGGTGATGCGCGATCCAAAGACGTTCCAAAGCACTTCTATCAAAGGGCTTTACCCTGCTGGTGAAGGTGCTGGCTATGCTGGCGGGATTATCTCGGCAGCGGCAGATGGAATGAAGATCGCGGAAGTGCTGTTACGAAAGCGCCGGATTTAAACGCGCTCGAAGGCTTCGATTGCTTCGTATTCTGGGAGGCCGAGTGCGTCGTAGCCTGAGGCGAGGGCGCGTCCGGCTTTTCCGTTTTGGTGGCTGGTCTCAGGAAGGACTCCGAATCTGGTAAGCGCGTCTACTTTGTCTTCAAGCTGGGCGGGGCTCATGGGGATTGCCATGGCAATTTCGTGAGGTGCAGGCTCGGCTTCGTGGGCGCGGTAGAGCCAGATGCTCGTGCTTTCTGGGATTCCTGCTTCCGAGATGAGTTGGTAGGTGAGGCCGGCGATAGAGCTTGGATCGGCCAAGTGACCAGTGAGGTAGATCTGGTGGGAAGCAGTTTCCGTGAGGAGCTTTTTGATCGCTGCGATGTCCAGCTCGCCGGGAGTGAAGCGGCGGTAGCGGCCGTTTTCATAGAAGGGAAGATCGAGGAAATGCACATTTTCTGAGGCGAGCCCAAGGGCTGCTGCGGAATCGCGAGCTTCACCGCGTCTGATCAGTCCTTTGAGCTGACGGAGTTCCGCCGGGTGTTCGCCGAAATTTCCTTTGGCTTTGATCTGTTCAAGAATGGTCTTTGCGTATTCGCTGGAGGTCGCCCATTCGGGTTTGCCTTCGCCGCGTTCCAGGAGGGTTCGGGCAAAGGTCTCGGCGGCGGCATCTGGCACGCGGAGGCTTCCTGATGTGAGGTGTACGAGGGACACTTCGTGGCCTTGGCTTACGAGGCGATCAATTGTGCCACCCATTGCGAGGAGGGCATCGCCCGGCTCGGGGCTGAGGATGAGCGAACGCTTGGGAAATGGTGCGGCGGATTCTGGTCGGTCGCTATCATCGCAATTTGGTTTGCCGCCAGGCCAACCGGTGATGGTGTGGCCGAGGTCGTTGAAAATACGAATATTGAGATCGTAGGCGGTGCCACCTTCTTGGGTGAGGAGCGAGCCCATGCCGTTCTCATTGTAGTCTTCGTCGGTGAGCTTCAGTACGGGGCGCCCGGTCTTATTCGCGAGCCAGCTCACTGCGCGTCGTGTCTCTGCGGAATTCCAGACAACAGGACCGGTAAGCCATGGACTCACGCTTCGAGTAAGCCCAGCGGAAGCTGCGGAATCGATGGCAAATCGAGCGCCCTCAATTCCCTGGAGGAACGATGCCGAAATGGCTTCGGTGCGTGGTCCCTCTACCGCTTCTGCTGTGATGCCTGCTTTCGATCCACCCCATGCCATGAGGACGACTTTTTTTGCTTCGAGAATCGTCCCGACGCCCATCGTGATGGCGAAGCGGGGCACGTTATTGATTCCGAGGAAATCGGGAGCGGCGTCTGCGCGTGTGATTCGATCAAGGGCGATCAATCGTGTGCGAGAATCTTCGGCTGATCCTGGCTCGTTGAAGCCGATGTGTCCGGTGCGTCCGATGCCGAGAATTTGGAGGTCGAGCCCACCGGCATCGCGGATCGCTTGTTCGTAGGATTCACAGTATTCAAAAACGGCTTCCATCCCCACAGTACCATCAGGGACGTGGACGTTTTCGGAGGGGATATCGATGTGATCAAAAAGCTGGTCACGCATGAACGTGGCGTAGCTTTCCGGGTGGTCGGCGGTGAGACCGAAATATTCGTCGAGATTGAAAGTGGTGACGTTTTTAAAGCTGAGACCTTCCTCGCGGTGAAGGCGCACTAGCTCGCGATAGAATGGCACCGGGGTCGAGCCAGTGGCGAGGCCGAGTACGGCAGTGCGGTTTTCCGCAGCGCGGGAGAGGATTAAA
This sequence comes from uncultured Verrucomicrobiales bacterium, assembly GCA_937922595.1. Taxonomy (GTDB): domain Bacteria; phylum Verrucomicrobiota; class Verrucomicrobiia; order Verrucomicrobiales; family DEV007; genus CALAIY01. The sequence goes on from CALAIY010000079.1 coordinate 6,108, forward strand.
TCGGCGACTTCACGTGCGAGCGCCGAGGCGGCTTCCGCAGGCGTCGGGTAGATTGAGATGGGTACTTTTTCGAAACGGGATTCTGCAGAAGGGAGCATGGCAATTGATAGCGCAGATCACGAATGCGAAAAGAGCGCATTCCGAAAAGTTTGGGATCTTTTCGAAGATTGAGATCGGGAGGCTAAACGAGTCCTCCAGGGTGCTCGCCTGCATTTCCTGATTCGACGATTCGATCGAGAACCTCACTCATATCATCGGTGCTATCGAAGACGTGCCGGGCTACAAAAATAGGTGCGCCTGCGGCGGCGGCGAGTGCAAGTGAGTCGCTTGGGCGAGCATCGATATCGAGCACCTTGCGCTGGTGAAGTTCATTTGAGGCTTCGATGATGAGTCGCGCAAAGAAAACGCCTTCTTCAAAATCCGCGATCACCACGCGCATAACCTTGGCTCCAAATCCCTCAAGAATGGAGCCCAAAAGCTCATGCGTTTGCGGGCGTTCGGCTGACTGCCCTTGAATCGCTGCATGGATTGCTGCGCCGATTGCAGGATCGATGTAGATGACAAAAATTTTATCTTCGCCCCCTAGAAAAACGGCACATCCATTAGACGTCGGGAAAACGGCTCGGATTGTGACTTCGACGACATCATTCTGCATAGCGTCAGACTAGCGGGTGCTCCTCCGGCTTCAACCCCATTGGCCTGCTTCTCTCTTAAGAAAACGCCGCGACACCTGCACGTAGCGTTCTGCCCAAGTCCGCACATCGGCCTGCTCATCTTCGGAAAGTGTGCGCACGACCTTTGCTGGGCTTCCCAATACGAGTGACCCTGGAGGGATGATGGTATTCCCGGTCACGAGTGCTCCGGCTCCGATAATCGAGCGCGCACCGATCTTCGCGCCATCGAGGACGATGGCTCCCATTCCTACGAGCACTTCATCCTCAACGGTGCAGGCGTGAAGTACCGCCTTGTGGCCCACGGTCACGTAATTTCCAATGTGGCATCCGAGCGTGTCCGAGAGGTGGATGACGCAGCCATCCTGCACGTTCGATCCCGTCCCCACGGTGATCTCCTGGATATCGGCTCGAAGCACCGCCCCATACCAAATAGAGCTGTTTTCCCCGAGAGAAACAGCGCCTACCACGGTGGCTCCGGGGGCAATAAAAGCGGTCTCTGGGACGGATGGTTGGCGGTCGAGAAATTGAAATGGATCGGGTGAAGTGAAGGCGGGCATCGGTTTATAGTGGAAAGGTTAGTTTGGATTTGAGCGCAGATCCCACAAGAGCGGGGGTTAGGCGATAGTTAAGAAAAATTAAATTTGTGTAAAGGGTGATTGACACCACACCCCGAAAGGCGTTAGCAAGGAACTGAGAATACGTGATCCGGTGCGCCGGGAGCCACGCAAGGAGGCCGGGAAACCGGTTTTCATCCTCCTCAAAAACCCGAAAATAACCACCCACAAAATACCACTATGAACAAAGCTGAACTCATCGAAGCAATCCAAAAAAACCTCGGCGGCGAAACTTCCAAGCGCGAAGCCACTGAAGCTCTCGCTGCAGTGCTCGAAGCCATCTCCAAGGGCGTGAAGAAGGACAAGCTCGTCCAGATCATCGGCTTCGGAACTTTCAAGGTCTCCAAGCGTGCTGCTCGTACCGGTCGCAACCCAAAGACTGGCGAGTCCATGAAGATCAAGGCTTCCAAGTCTGTGCGCTTCAGCCCGTCCTCGAATCTTAAGGCAAGCCTCTAAGGGAAACTCCCTTTTTTCGTAGCGGCCCGCTTTCCATTTGGGAAGCGGGTCGTTTTCGTTTAGACACTCCGGCATCATGACTGCATCCGAAATTCTCACACTCACTCCCGACGACACTGCCTCTGCCCCAATCCTATGGTTTCGGGAAAATGAGCGTCCCGTTTATTCCTCGGCACTTGCTGGCCTTGCTGGGCAGAAAAAGCTCCGTCCCGTATTTCTTCAGAAAAAGCCCGTGGCTGAGCAGGTGAAGTGGATGCTCACACAAATGCGCACCAAGCAGGGCAGCAGCCTCGCAGAGCACCTTCTCCAGCTCTTTTTCATGAAAGCGCACAAAGACATGCTCGCGACATTCTGCGACAAGCTCGGGATCGAAAATGACGAAGGCACCGTCGAAGGTGGGCTTCCTGATTCGCTCGATGCTGCGAAAGTAAAAGAAGGCGTCGATGCCCTTCTTGCGGACAACGACGCCTCCCTTGTCGCGCTTTACCTGCGCGTCTTCCAGATCCAGCGCCCCGGTGGCTGGCCTGAGGTGGCTGAGCAGCTTGAGGCTCGCTCTGAGCTCTCTTAAGGCTGTTCGATACGCTCAATCAGCAGTCGCGCCACTGGCTGCGGCTGAGTGAAGCTATCGTTCACAGCGAAGGGGGACGTTCCTGCGATCCGTGTGATGGATTCGCGCGGGTTCGTCTCATCATCGCCAGAGAAAAAGTCGGTTCCGGAATCGGTGCCTGCATCATAAGCGAGTAGGTCGAAGCTGGCCGTTTGCACCCAGCGTCCTTCTGCGTCGAGAAGGCTTTCACCATGCACGCCGACAAACCAATCGGGGCTCGGCGCGATCATCGAGACGAGCGTGAAAAAGGGATGCGAGCGGTTGGCGGTGAACGTCGTAGTCGTGAAGTCATCTGCCTCATTGACGCGTCCTGCGGTCACAAGCACATCCGCGTCGCCTGCTGCTTGAGCGTCCGAAATATCTGAACGCAGGGTGCTTGTACCACCAGTTTCCGCCATCTGGCGGATTCCATCGGTGGCAGTCGTTCCTGGCTCCCAGAAAACCGTCGACTCCGTATGCGTTGCTCCTGCTGGAGGTGAGAAGTGATCATTGCTCGGCACTGAGGAAAACACATCGCGCGACCACGTGCTGGTGAACGTGATGCGATAGGTTGCCGAAGCGGCGGGGGCATTCCCAAGAACGCGGTAAAACTCACGACCATTCATGGCAGGCAGGGTGAGTTCGTTGCTCTCTGTCTGCTCTCCGATGGGATTCCAATTTTCAAGATCGCTTGAAGATTCTACCTGGAAGGGAGGCACACTTCCGACCCATTGAATCACGGGAGGATCAGAGTTGAAGTCGAGGGTGGCTTCCAGGGGCTCGATGACTACTGGGGCCGAGAAGCTTCCGAGATCGGGCTCGCCGACGGTCCATCCGGCGGCTGTTCCCGCTTCGCCAGTGAGTAAGAGAGCCATGCCTTCCGGTGGTAGAGGGGCGGTGGACGTCGTGCCGTCCCAAAGGCCTACGTCGCAAGCAATTTTCGTTCTCCCTACTGCATTTCCACCCCAATTGAGGCCATTGAGAATATTCGAGGCATTGCCGAAGCCGCTGGAATCTCGATAGAGCCAGAGATCAGAGTGGCTGGGATTCGAAAAATTCGCGGTAAATACCTTGGATTCGCCCGCCGCAAATTCCGTATTCATGGGAATGGACGTTCCGTAGCTGAATCGGTGGCAAAAAGGCATCGCGACCTGAGTCGTGAATGCCTCATCCCCAGTGTTTGTGACTTCGATCTGACCGGTGGAGGGGACGACCTCGGTAATGAAAAGGTCTTCGATATCCGCGTGCGCGGTCGAAACGGCGAGAAGTGAGAGAAAAAAAGTGCGTTGCATGATTGTGGAGAAAGGGACACGCAACTTCCGATTCTATTCCCACTAGCGCAAAGGCTGAGTTGGTTGCATGGAAGCGCGCATGAATTCGGATGATTTTTCGCGGCGCTTTGGCGGTGTTGGGCGCCTTGTTTCGGCACCTGGGCTTGCCCGGCTTAGAGACGCACATGTCTGTGTGATGGGGATTGGCGGCGTTGGGTCTTGGATTGTGGAAGCTCTTGCTCGCAGCGGGGTGGGGGAAATGACCTTGATCGACCTTGATGAGGTGTGTGTGAGCAATGTAAATCGCCAGATCCACGCGCTGGATGGCGAGGTGGGGAAACCGAAAATTTCGGTGATGGCGGATCGCTGCCGAGCCATCAATCCAGGCATCACGATCCACGAGCATCATGTATTCTATACGCCTACGAACAGCGCATCTCTGCTCGATCCCGCTCAGGGATACACCTTTGTGGTGGATTCGATCGATAATGGGAAGCTCAAAGCCCACCTCTTGGCTGCTTGCCGGGATTTGGGTATTCCTGCGCTCACTTGCGGTGGGGCGGGCGGACGCTCGGATCCTACCAGGGTGCGCGTCGTGGATATCGTGAAATCATTCAATGATCCGCTTCTCCACGCCGTGCGGAAGCACCTTCGCCAGCGTCATGGGTTTCCCCGAGGGGGGAAGCGCAAGATGGGCGTTACGTGTATTTTTTCCGAGGAGCTTCCCGTGTATCCCTGGAGCGATGGTAGCGTCTGCGCGCGCCAAGAGGCTGGATCTGATATGCGGCTAAATTGCGAAGAGGGCTTTGGCACCGCTGCCTTCCTTACCGGAGCCTTTGGCATGGTGGCGGCAGCAGAGGTGGTGAAGCAGATTGTAAGCGAGGGCTAGTAGGCACAAAAAAAGCCGGGCGTTTCCGCCCGGCTTTTTCGAATTCGTGTCGTCTAGGATGGCGTGGGGGCGGGCTCCTCCTCAGCCTCGGCACCGCTGTCTTTAGCGCGGTCTTCGGCCTTGAATTTAAGCGTCTTCTCGCCTTCGATTCTACTGATACGGACGGTATCGCCTTCTTCGATATTTCCTCGGAGAAGGTGCTCGGCGAGTGGATCTTCGAGGTGGCGTTCTACCGCGCGGCGCATCGGGCGTGCGCCGTATTGTGGATCGTGCCCCTCTTTGATGAGGAATTCCTTGGCGTCCTTTTCGAGCACAATGCTGATTTTGCGTTGGTCGAGGCGGTCGGTGACTTTTTTGATTTCGAGATCGACGATCTTGAGAAGGTCTTTCTTTTCCAGCATGTGGAAGACGATGAGATCGTCCAGGCGGTTGATGAACTCAGGTTTGAAGTGCTTCTTCGTTTCCCCGAGGATCTTCTCGCGCATGGTGTCGTAATTGCTTTCCTCATCGAGAGTGCTGGCACCGAAGCCGAGGCTTTGCTGCTTTTTGATGAGTTCAGCGCCGACGTTGGACGTAAGGATGATGATCGTATTTCGGAAATCGATTTTCCGCCCGAAGGAATCCGTGATGGTGCCCTCTTCCAGGATCTGGAGGAGGAGGTGCATTACGTCTGGGTGGGCTTTCTCGACTTCGTCAAACAGCACCACTGAATACGGGCGTCTGCGCACGGCCTCGGAGAGCTGGCCGCCCTCTTCAAATCCCACGTATCCCGGAGGGGAGCCGATGAGGCGTGATGAGGTGAATTTCTCCATGTATTCCGACATGTCGATCTGGATGAGCGCATCGGAATCGCCAAACATGAATTCGGCAAGATTGCGGGCGAGGAAGGTCTTTCCGACGCCGGTGGGGCCGAGGAAGATGAAGCTTCCAATCGGGCGGCGCGGGTCTTTCAGGTCGGCGCGTGAGCGGCGGAGTGCTTTGGAAATCGCGATTACGGCTTCGTCTTGGCCGATGACGAGTTCTTTAAGCTCGTCTTCCATGGCGAGAAGTTTTGCCTTCTCGTCCTGATCCATCCGCTGAAGAGGGACGCCGGTCCATTTGGAGACGACGGCCATCATGTCTTCGTCCGTCACGTCTACGCGGACGTCTTCGGTCTTTTTCCGCCAATCATCGAGAGTGTTTTCAAGGCGCGCTTTGGTGGTTTTCTCGCGGTCGCGCAAGGCGGCGGCGGCTTCGAAATCTTGCTCTTTGATCGCTTCGTGCTTCTCGACTTCGATTTCATCGAGCTCTGCTTCAATTTCTTTGATTGCAGGTGGGCGCGTCATGGTTGCGATGCGTGCCTTGGCACCGGCTTCATCCATCACATCGATCGCCTTGTCCGGGAGAAAGCGACCGGTGAGGTAGCGCTCGGAAAGGGTGACGGCTGTTTCCACGGCTTCGTCGGAGAAGGTGGCCTTGTGGTGGAGCTCGTATTTGTGGCGGATGCCTTTGAGTATCTTCACGGCGTCTTCAGCGGAAGGCTCTTCGACTTTTACCGTCTGGAAGCGGCGCTCGAGGGCGGCGTCTTTCTCGATGTGCTTGCGGTATTCGTTGAGGGTGGTGGCTCCGACGCACTGAAGCTCGCCTCGGGAGAGGGCAGGCTTAATGATATTCGAAGCATCCATTGCTCCTTCGGCGGAGCCGGCTCCCACGATGGTGTGGAGCTCATCGATGAAGAGGATGACGTTTTTCGTGCGACGGATTTCATCCATCACAGCTTTGATGCGCTCCTCAAACTGACCGCGGTATTTTGTTCCTGCGACCATGAGGGCGAGGTCGAGCGTGACGACCTTTTTATTGCGCAGGATTTCGGGAACATTTCCTGAGACCACTTCTTGAGCGAGACCTTCCGCGATGGCGGTCTTGCCGACTCCGGCTTCGCCAATGAGAACGGGATTATTCTTCGTGCGGCGGCAGAGAATCTGGATGACGCGTTCGATTTCATCGGAACGACCGATGACGGGGTCGAGCCCATCATTTTCTGCAATTTCCGTAAGATCACGTCCGAAGGCCTTGAGTGCTGGCGTCTTGGAGTCTTTCTTTTGATTGCCATCAGAGCCGTTTCCGCCGCCTGCGGCAGCGAGCTCGCCATTGTCATCACCGTCGGGTGTGAAGTTTGGATCGAGTTCGCGGAGGATCTCGTTACGGGTGCGCTCGATGTCGATTTCGAGGCTTTTGAGGACACGCGCGGCGACGCCTTCGCCTTCGCGAAGGAGGCCGAGTAGAATGTGCTCGGTGCCTACATAGGAGTGGTTCAGCGCTTTGGCTTCTTTCCCGGCAAGGGCGAGCACTTTCTTTACTCGCGGGGTGTAGGGGATGTTGCCGACCATTTTGGTCTCTGGACCGGAGCCGACTTGCTTTTCGACTTCCATACGGACGGTCTCGAGATCGAGCCCCATTTTTTGGAGGACGTTTACGGCGACGCCTTGGCCGAGCTTTATGAGGCCGAGCAGAATGTGCTCGGTGCCGACGTAATTGTGGTTGAAGCGATCAGCTTCTTTTCTCGCAAGGGCGAGAACCTGTTGGGCGCGGGGAGTAAAATTATTCATCACGGTGGGCGGGGGAAATCTGTAGGGGGAGCTTAGGATGAGCCTTGCTCGGGCAATGTGGCAGTCTAGGATTACGGTGTGTCGTCGGCTTCGGGCGCGTTTTCAGGAAACGTACCGGGGGCAGGGAGGGAATGCAACCTGCGGCGGAGAATCTCTGCGCGGAGAATGTCGCGCTCTTCGGCTCCAAGCTTACTTTTGGCTGCAAACTGAAGGTGCGCGGGCTGAATGTCCATGAGCAGGGTGTCGATAAGCCCGTGCTCGTCGGGAGGGAGCAAGCCGAGATCCATTCCGAGGCGGAGCATGGATACGAGATTGAGGGCTTCTTTGCTCGGGATGATGTAGCCGTGGCGCAGGATTGCGTAGGCGCGGCCGACTTGATCGCGCACGGTGGACGGATTTTCATCGAGAAGCTTGAGGCGGGCGTTTTTCTCGTTTTCGATGATGCGCTCGATCACTTTATGGATGCGCGCGAGGATGGCTTCTTCGGGGTCGCCGAGTGTGCTTTGATTCGAGACCTGATAGAGATTTCCGAGAGATTCTGTGCCTTCTCCGTAGAAACCGCGCACGGCGAGGCCGATTTTATTGGCCGCATGGACAACGCGCCCAATTTCACCTGAGAGGACGAGCGCGGGGAGGTGGAGCATTGCTGAGGCGCGCATACCGGTGCCAAGATTGGAGGGGCAGGCGGTGAGATAGCCGAGGCTGGGATCAAATGCCCAGGGAAGGGTGGCTTCGAGGGCTGTATCTACGGCATCGGCAGCGGCGTGGGCAGCGCGGAGATTGAGCCCGGGCTGGATGCTTTGGAGGCGAAGGTGATCCTCTTCGTTCACCATTACCGATAGAGATTGCCGGCGGTTTACCGCAGCGGCGCAGCCTGAGCTGCGGGCGGCAAGTTCGCGGGAGATGAGGTGTCGCTCGACAAGGAAGTGTTTATCGCGGGCTTCGAGTTCATTGAGTTCGGCGAAAAATCCTTCGCTCATTTCTGGGAGGGCTTGGACGACGGGGCCGACTTCTTCGAGCACTGCTTTGCGCCCACTTTCTTCGCTCCAACCTGGGAAGCGATGCCCGCTAAGATTACGTGCAAGCCGAACGCGAGATGTGAGCACGATGTCGCCATACGGGCCAGGGGTGGTCATCCATACCGCATGGTTTTTGACGAGAGTGCTGAGTTTCACTAAAAAGAGGGGGGAGCCTAGCTGGTTGCGCTTTCTTGCTGTTTTTGTATGCGGTCGCGAAGGGATGCGGCTTTTTCGTAATCTTCGTTTTGGACAGCGCTGGCGAGCTCGTCTTCGAGGGTGGCGAGTGATGTGGCAGGCTCAGGGATGTTTTGAGGGCGTTTTCCTTTGTGCTCGGCAGAACGGTGCATTTTTTCGAGCATTCCGGAGACGGATTTGCCGAAGATTGAATAGCAATCGGGACAGCCCAGGCGGCCGGTTTTTTTGAGATGGGCGATGGTAAAGCCGCAAGCGGGGCACGCATTTGCGGGGCGCTTATCTCCTTGCTGCACGGCTGTTGCTTCTTCACTGAATCCGGTGAGCATCTCGGCAAGTGCGTAGCCGGTGCTGTCTTCGGCTTGCGATGCCTGGGCACAGGCAGGGCAGAGGTTCATCTTGTGGATGGAACCATCTTTGTTTTTCTGGCTTAAAAAGACCGTTGCCGGTTGGTCGCAGCTATCGCAAGTCATCGAGCTTATAATTTCAATGTACGCGGGGAACGCGTGGAGGACAAGTGCTGCCGTGCCCATTGGGCGTTTTTACGATGGGTCAGGTGAGATGGGTGTCCCAGTATTGCTTACGAGTTCCCGGAACTCGGAAATTACCTTTTTAGTGATCTCGCCGGGCTTGCCGTTGCCAATGGTGCGGCGGTCGAGTTCGATTGCTGCGATGACTTCTGCGGCGGTGCCGGTGAGGAAGCATTCGTGTGCGATGTAAATATCGTGGCGGGTGAGGTTGGCTTCGCGGATTGGGATGCCGAGATTTTGGCAGATGCGGAAGACGAGTTGGCGTGTGATGCCATCGAGTGAGCCTGCGGAGACGGGCGGCGTGATGATTTCGCCATTGCGCACAATGAAAATATTATCACCAGTGCATTCGGCTACGAAGCCTTGCTCGTTGAGCATGAGGCCTTCTTCACCGCCGCCATTGATGGCTTCGACTTTGGCCATCACGTTATTAAGGTAGTTCAGGCTTTTTACCTGTGGGCTGAGGGAGGCCGGAGTGGGGCGTCGCGTCGAGCAGGTGACCATGACGAGCCCGGTCTGATATTTTTCCTCTGGGTAGAGGGCGATAGAGGAGGCGATAATGATGATCGATGATTTCTGGCACTGAAAGGGATTGAGTCCGAGGGTGCCTTTGCCGCGAGTGATGATGAGGCGGACGTAGCCTTTGGTGAGGCCGTTTTCCCGGATCGTTTCGATGAGGGCTTGGGAGACTTCGGCTTCGCTCATTGGAATATTGAGCAGGATCGATTTTGCGGAATCGAAGAGTCGCGAGATGTGGTCTTCGAGTTCGAAAACGCGGTTGTTGTAGAAGCGAATGCCTTCGAAGACACCGTCGCCATAGAGTAGGCCGTGGTCGAAAACTGAGATCTTAGCGTCGGCCTCTTCGTGGAGGGTTCCATCGATATAGATTTTCATAGGGGAAAGGGGGGCGAGGCGAGTTGGCCGTCGTGAATGGTAATATGGCTGGTGCCGAGGCTGGCGAGTGAGGCGTCGTGGGTGACGACGAGGAGCGTCTTGCCTGCGTCTTCGGCGAGACCTAGTAGCAGCTCGATGATGGCGTGGCCATTTTTTGAATCAAGATTGCCGGTGGGCTCGTCGGCGAGGAGGATTTCGGGGTCGTTTGTGAGTGAGCGTGCGATTGCGGCGCGTTGTTGTTCGCCGCCGGAAAGCTCTGCTGGGAGGTGATTGAGGCGGTCGCCAAGACCGACTTTTTCCAGAAGCGCGGATGCACGCTGGCGTGTTTCTTTAAGGGAGCCTCCGCAGATGAGGGCAGGTAGTGCGACGTTCTCCACTGCTGTAAGCTCGGGGAGGAGGTGGTAGTTCTGAAAGATGTAGCCAATGCGCTCATTGCGCAGGGTCGCGAGAGCTGCGCGCGAGAGTGCGTACAGAGATTTTTCGCCAAGCTTCACTTCGCCAGCATCGGGGGCTTCGAGACCAGCGAGGGTGTAGAGAAGAGTCGTTTTACCTGCGCCGGATGATCCGGTGAGAAACGCGCGTTCGCCGCCCACGATCTTTAGGGAAAGGCCGCGTAGAACGGGCACCGTCTTGTCGCCCACAGAAAACGAACGGACGAGTCCTTCGGCTTCGAGGACGGGCGAGGTGGAATAGCTTGGGATGCGTACGGACAAGTCGCGCAATAGGACACGGGATCGGTGCGTGCTGCAAGAGCCTGTCCGAGGGCTTAGGACTTTTTCTTTTTCGCAGCCTTCTTCTTAGGCTTCCCTGTCTTCGCTTTCGTTGTGCGATTTTTCAGGCCAGCTGGGCGACCGCTTTGGCGGCGCTCGGGCGGCTTGCCTCGCTCGGCGGCGCGGCGTGCCTTTTTTGCAAGCTCAAGAGCTTTGTCTTCGCCGTAGCGATCAATGGAAAATTTTGCGGTGCGACGGGTGGCATCATCGATCCAGGCTGCTTGCCAATATTCGTAAACCGCGCCGCTGGCGATCTTCGAGGTGACGTGCGTCACTCCGGACATTCCACTTTGTTTCACGCGACGGCGTTTCGCTGAAGCGGCTTTTTGCTTTGCCTTCGGGAGTTTTTTGAGGATGGCATCGCGGAATTCGCGAGCGGCTGCGAGTGCCTTTGTTTTGCTGCCGTTTGCTTTGTCTGGGAAATATTTCTGTTGGGTCGTCCCGCTGTGAGTAATGCGCACGTAGAAGCCGTGATTCTTCTTCTCGGGCTGGTCGATTCGGCTGATGCCGTAGTTCGGGCGGGGTGCGTCCATAAGGTGAGGAGGAGTATTGGATTACGGCTCCAGGGGGAGTGCCGCAATGCGAGGCTAACGAATCCCTGCGAACTGTGCAAGAACGGACTTCTTAAAGAGTTGGTTGTAATGTGAGGGTATTGCCCTAACGCACCTCATTTGGGGGGGGAAACCTGTTGCACCTACGTCCCGTCCAGCGCCATGGTGCGCGTCTTTCACATCTTCAAGTTTTTCAGAAAAATGGCTAGCCGAGACACCACCGACCAACAGCGCATGGAAAAAATAGTAAGCCTCTGCAAGCGCCGAGGCTTCATCTATCAAAGTGGCGAAATTTATGGAGGATTGAATGGTTGCTGGGACTACGGCCCGCTGGGTTCTGAATTGAAGAAAAACCTTAAAGATTTTTGGTGGAAGCGTACGGTGCGTGATCGTGACGATATCCTCGGTCTTGATGGCACAATCCTCACCCACCAAGAAGTGCTGAAAGCCTCCGGGCACGTTGGTGGATTTTCAGATCCGATGGTGGACTGCAAGGTCTGCAAATCGCGCTACCGCGCGGATGCCGTGCCCGACGCTCCGTGTAAGGAGAAGCTTTCACTTCCAAAAGGTGAAGACAAAAGCTGCGAGCTTACGGAACCGCGTGAGTTTAATCTGATGTTTCAGACGCAGATGGGGGCTTCTGCCGGCGCAGATTCGGTCGCTTACCTTCGTCCCGAAACTGCGCAGACGATTTTTGTGCAGTTTAAGAATGTTCTCGATTCATCCCGTGTGAAGCTGCCTTTCGGAATTGCTCAGATGGGCAAGGCGTTCCGTAATGAGATCAATCCGCGTAATTTCACCTTCCGCTCGCGTGAATTTGAGCAGATGGAAATCGAATATTTTTGTCGGCCGGAAGATGGGATGCGCCTCACGGATGAGTGGCTGGAAAAACGCCTCGATTTCTATGGTGAGATTGGCATCCCCCGTGAGAAGCTCCACATCCTCGATGTGCCAGATGGTGAGCGCGCTCACTATTCGAAAAAGACCTACGATATCGAATATGAATTTCCTTTCGGAATCCAAGAGCTTGAGGGCGTCGCCTACCGCACGGATTACGATCTTGGAAAGCATCAGGAATGTTCGGGTAAACCGATGGAATACTTCGATGAGGCGACAAAAGAGAAGTTTATCCCACATGTCGTCGAGCCCAGCGCTGGCGCGGATCGAACGGTACTCGCTTTGATCTGTGAGGCGTTCGATGAAGAAGAACTCACCAACGAAAAAGGAAAAACCGAAACGCGCACCGTCTTGCGTTTCAAGCCACGCATGGCTCCCATTAAAATTGGCGTTTTCCCTCTCCTCAAAAATAAGCCGGATCTTGTGGCCAAGGCCAAAGAAATTCAGGCAATGCTTCGCGAGCACACCACGACGTTTTATGACGAGACGGGAGCGATCGGTCGCCGCTATCGCCGCCAGGACGAAGTGGGTACCCCGTATTGTGTCACTATCGACTTTGATACCATTGGTGAAAATGGCCCTGAGCACGATGGCACCGTCACGATTCGTGAGCGCGACTCGATGAAGCAAGAGCGCGTGAAAATTGAAGATCTCCTCGGCTATCTTCTTCCGAAGCTCGTCTAGAGCCAATGGAAGATAGTAAAGAGACTCTAGCGGACGCCTTTGATCGCGGCGGTGCTGCGGCAGTTCAGGCTTATCTAGAGTCACTCGAAATCGACGGTGTCCGCCGTGAACTCGACCGCTTAAGCGGCGAGGCGCGGCAGACGTTGATCGCTGCACTTCCTCCGGAAGTTGCGGGCGATCTCCTTGAAGATCTTGCTGAAGCTCAGGCTATTGAGATCCTGGAGGACTTTGAGGCTTCCGAGGCCGCGCCCATTATTTCCGCCCTCCCGGAAGACATTGGTGCGGATTTTCTCCGCGAGATGGGGAGCAAAGAATCCGATGCGATTCTTGATCAAATTGCTACCGAGGCTCCCGAAGAAGAGGCTGAGCTTCGTGAACGTGTCGCCTACGACGATGAGACCGCTGGTGCCCTCATGGAGAGCCGATTTGTGGCTTTCGATGAGCGCTGCACGGTCGAAGAAGTGCTCACTGATTTATCCGAGCGCGCTGAAGAGTATTCTGATCGCGACGTGCAGTATGTCTACGTGACTGGAGGCAATGGCGTCCTCGTCGGCGTTCTTCCACTGCGCACTCTCGTTCTTACCAGGCGCGCCCACCAGGTCGCGAGCATCATGGTGAAAGCGCCCGTCAGCGTTAATGTTGGGGATGATCTTGAGGCGCTCGAAGACGTATTCGAGAGCGCCGGCTACCTGGGGCTTCCCGTCCTTGATGACGCGGGAATGCTTCGCGGCGTTGTTCTCCGTGCGGCGGTCGAAGAGGCGCGTGCCGATCACTATGCTGATGATTATCTAAAATCTGCGGGTATTTTGGGAGGTGAGGAATTGCGCTCGCTCCCGCTTGCCACGCGGAGTCGCCGCCGCCTCGCGTGGCTTGCGCCAAATATTATTTTAAACCTCGCTGCTGCCAGCGTGATCTCGATGTTCGAGGACACGCTTCAGGCCGTGATCGCACTTGCGGTTTTCTTGCCCATCGTTTCGGATATGTCCGGCTGTGCGGGGAACCAAGCGGTTGCCGTAAGTATTCGCGAGCTTGCCCTCGGTCTCGTACGTCCCACCGATTTTATTCGCGTAATCTGGAAAGAAATTTCGGTCGGCCTGATCAATGGATTTGTCCTTGGATGTATCCTCGGCTGTATCGCTTGGCTGTGGAAGGGGAGTCTTGCCCTCGGCCTCGTCATTGCCGGGGCTCTTATGATCAACTCCGTGATCTCTGTTCTCATCGGGGGGCTTGTTCCGCTGCTTCTTAAGCGCTTCAAGGCTGATCCTGCGCTCGCCTCGGGGCCGATTCTCACGACCTGCACCGATGTTTGCGGATTCTTCCTCGTTCTCGGCCTCGCCAGTACGGTAATTGATAAGCTTCCGCAGTAGCCAACGCTTGCTTGCCGCTCCGGTTGGGCTAAGTCCTCAGCGATATGCTGACAATTAAAGGACTCCGGAAAACGATGGGCGCGCGGACGCTTTTCTCGGACGCGAAGATGACCATCAACTACGGCGAACGCACCGCGATCGTCGGACCCAACGGCGCGGGAAAATCCACTCTCTTCGGCCTCATTCTTGGTGAAGACACCGCCGATGAAGGAAATATTCAGCGCGATGAATGGACCACAGTCGGGTTCCTCCCCCAGGAGTCTGAGCCCATTGGCAACGAAACCGCGCTCCAAGTCGCCCTCGGCCAGGCCGGGGAAACTGAAAAACTCGAAAAGATCCTTAAAGCCCACGAGGACGCAGGCACCGTAGAAGACCCCGCTTACTTTGAGGCGCAGACCAAGTTCGATTCCCTGAACGACCCTAAGGCCGAAGCTAAAGCAAAAAAACTCCTCCGTGGTCTCGGCTTCCGGGAATCTGATTGGGAGCGTCCTGCCAATGAGCTGTCAGGTGGCTGGATCATGCGCGCCCACCTCGCCCGCCTTCTCGTCCAGGAGCCTGAGCTTCTCATGCTTGATGAGCCGACAAACCACCTCGACCTGCTCTCACTTCTTTGGTTCCAGGATTACCTGAAAAACTACGGCGGAGCGGTTCTCATGATTTCGCACGACCGCGAATTCATGGATGCGCTCATCGAGCAAGTCTACGAGATCGACGAGCAGAAACTCCACTCCTACAAAGGCAATTACTCCCAGTTTATCGTCCAGAAAACGGAGCGCTACGAGCGTGCTCTTGTTGCTTACCAAAACCAACAGAAGGAAATCAAGAAGCTCCAGGAATTCGTCGATAAGTTTCGAGTGATCAAGGCTACCCAGGCCAAAAGTAAGGAGAAGCAGATCGAAAAAATAGATAAAATTCCAAAGCCCGCGCGTCCGCGCAAGGTCTTTAAGATCCAATTTCCTCAGCCGAAGCGCAGCGGCCAGAAAGTATTCGAATTGGATAATGTCAGCCAATCCTATGGCGAAACTAAAGTGTATGAGAATCTGAATTTTACGGTCGAGCGCGGCGAACGAATCGTTCTCGTGGGACCCAATGGTTCCGGTAAATCAACTCTCATCAAGATTCTTGCCGGAGTTATCCCGATCGACGGAGGTGAACGCAAGCCAGGACTTAATACCAGCATTGGTTACTTCTCCCAGCATCGCTCCGAAACGCTCAATGAGCGCAATACCGTGCTTCAGGAAGTAATGGATGCGAATGGCGAATTCCGAGAGGATGATGCGCGCGCTGTCCTGGGTTCTTTCCTTTTCCGTAAGGATGATGTCTTTAA
Source organism: uncultured Verrucomicrobiales bacterium (assembly GCA_937922595.1). Classification (GTDB taxonomy): domain Bacteria; phylum Verrucomicrobiota; class Verrucomicrobiia; order Verrucomicrobiales; family DEV007; genus CALAIY01. The sequence continues at coordinate 21,417 of CALAIY010000079.1, forward strand.
GAAAGTGGGCATCCTAAGTGGAGGAGAGAAAAGCCGACTTAATCTTATTAAGTTCCTCGTGGATCCCCCCAATCTCCTTTTGATGGATGAGCCGACTACTCACCTCGATATCATCTCTATCGAGGCGATGGTCTTAGCTCTCGAAAAATACGAAGGAACTCTCGTATTCATTTCCCACGATGTGCACTTCATTCGCTCTTTAGCGACCAAGGTTCTTCACGTGAGCGCAGGGAAAGTAACCTCTTATTCCGGCGGCTACGATTACTATCTAGAGAAAACGGGAGCGGAAGACAACGCGCGTGCGGCAGTGACGGCGGGAGGCCCTTTAAGCAACGAGCAGGTCTGATGATGGAAGTGCCCCACCTTCAGAATTTGAAGGTGTGGGCGATGCCGGGCTTCTCTAGATTGAAGAGGAGAATGGTGAAGGTGTGATTTCCCCTGGAGTAGGAGAGGGAGACGTGCTCATCAATTCCGGAGTATTGGAATACTCCTGAGAGGCTGCCGCGGCGGAGGTGAAGACCTCCTACGGGTCGGACTTCATTTAGTCCACGGATGTAGGTGGCGCCTGCGTAGGGTGAAAAATTGACCCCGCCAATTTTGCCGAGACTTTTGGAGAAAGTCGCGAAGATCGCGTTGGAGTTTATGTCGCCAAAGTCGTCGTTGGCAAATCCAGCGATGAGCGCGGGGCGCCAGCTTTCTGGATCCGATGGAAAGACTCGCCAGGTGATGAGCGGCGAGATGTCGTCGGTAAGGGGACGGTAATCGAGTCCGGCGCGGATGGCGCTGGTGAACTCGTAACTTAGATTGAGGTAAATTTTCCCATGATCTGGTTTCTCCGGAATCCACCGGGAAGAGAGCTGGAAGCCGAGTGGTTTTTCGGGGAAATAGAGTACGTCATCCCAGAGCGAGCTGGTGCGCCCGATATCATTTCCTTCAGTATCGCGGGCACGCACGGTGCCCCCCTCGCCGGGTCACATGACTCAGCTAGGGACTTCGGCGACTTGGGCAGAAAGGAGGGGGATGCTGGCGAGGAATGGGAAAAGAAAACGCATGGGACTATTCTACGGTGACGCTCTTGGCAAGATTACGAGGTTTATCTACATCACAGCCAAGAGCGCAGGCGACATGGTAGCTGAAAAGCTGGAGCGGGATACTGCAAAGAATGGGGGAAACCCATTCTGCGCTTTCAGGGACGACGATGACGTCATCGCAGATGGTGCGAAGCTGCTCTTCTCCACCTGGGGTGGTGACGGCGATGACCGGGCCACTGCGGGCGCGGACTTCTTCGATGGTGGAGACGTTTTTCACGAAGACGGTGTCGTGCGGAGCAATGAAGACGGAAGGGACGTCTTCATTGACGAGGGCGATGATTCCGTGCTTGAGCTCAGCGGAGGGGTGGCCGCTGGCGAAGATGTAGGAAATTTCCTTCATTTTGAGCGCGGCTTCGACGGCGGTGGGATAATTAAATTGCCGCCCGAAGAAGAGCATTCCTTTGGCGTGTGCGTATTTCTCAGCGATCACTTTGATCTCGGCATCGAGCTTGAGGATTTCGCGAATCTTATCTGGGAGTGCTCGAAGCCCATTGATGACGCGGATGCCTTCGGAAACTGGGAGGTGGTGCATGCGCCCAAGAAGAAGGGCGAGCAGAGTGAGCATCGCGCACTGCGAAGTGAATGATTTCGTGGCGGCGACGCCGATCTCGGGGCCGGCGTGCATGTAGGAGCCACCATCTGATTCGCGGGAGATAGTGGAGCCGACGCCGTTTGTGATGGCGAGGACGCGATGGCCTTTGCGCTGGCCTTCACGCATTGCACCAAGGGTGTCGATGGTCTCTCCGCTCTGAGAGATGACGAAGAGGAGTGTGTTTGTGCTGGTGGGGAGATTACGGTAGCGGAGTTCGGAGGCGATCTCGACTTCGGTGGGAATGCGGGCGAGGGATTCGAGGAGGTATTCGCCGACCATGGCGGCATGGGATGCGGTGCCGCAGCCGGCGAGAATGATGCGATCCACGGCGCGAAGCTCTTGGGGCGTCATGTTGAGGCCACCGAGTTTTGCTGTGGCTTCATCGAAAGAGAGGCGGCCACGAATTGCATTTTCGATGGTCTCAGGTTGGTCGTAGATCTCCTTGAGCATGTAGTGCGGGAAATCGCCAAGCTCTGCATCTTCGGCGTCATACTCGACTTCCTTCACTTCGAATGCAGAAGCACCACCATCGAGAGCTTCGATCGTGAAGTCTTCAGCGGAAAGGGTGACTAGATCGTAATCGCTAAGATAAACGGCGTCTTTGGTGTGCGCGACGATGGCGGCTACGTCAGAGATCGGCTAGATTTTGGATTCGGCCTGAGCGTTTGCAAAAGGTGAGTCCACCGCCGTCTTCGACAACGGCGACTCCTGCTGAGTCGTAGCCACGATATTCGAGTTTTCTCAGGCTCTCGACGAGAATGGGAGCTGCTTGACGGGAGCCGACGTATCCTACTATTCCACACATAACCTCTCCATTATGACGATTAGGCCTCCAACGAAACCTGAAAATGTCTGGTACGGGGAATGGAAAAGGCTTGCACCTCAGTGGCCAGCAATCCAAATTCCCGAAATGAAATTCCCCCTATTCGCCTTCGCTGCCGCTTCTTTCTGTGCTGTTTCGGTGGCCAACGCTGAAGATTCGCCCATTGATCCCGAAGTGATGAAGCTTGGTCAGCAAAACTTCGCAACATGCATGGCGTGCCACGGTGCAGACGGTAAAGGGCTCAAAGCCGGACCAATGCTGATGGCTCCTACCATTGTCGGATCTAAGCTTCTCCTCGCGGAAGATCCCTCAGTGCCAATCACAATTCTGCTTCGCGGAATTGCCAAAGAAGATGCGAAATACGCTGGAATGATGGCTCCGCTAGGCGGCGCGCTTGATGATGAGAAACTCGCAGCAATTCTCACCTACGCGCGAAACACTTTTGGCAACAGCGCTTCTGCGATTACTGCTGAGCAGGTGGCAAAAATCCGGAAGGAAAATGAAGGGAAGACGGCAATGCTCAAGCGTTCAGAGCTTGAAGCGATGCTTCCCAAAGAGGGGGAGAAGGCAGAGGCTCCCGCTGCCGAATAACGCAGGTGGGAGACATCTACGAGAGTGGCGATTGGTACCGGGCGCCGCTTTGGTATGATATTGTTTTTGATTGCGATACCCGGTGCGAAGCTGATTTTCTGGAATCAATCCGCGTTACCCACGGGCTTTCGCAAGGGCGTAGAGTTCTTGAGCCCGCGTGTGGCACCGGAAGGATCCTGATCGAGCTTGCCGCTCGAGGATGGAATTGCGCGGGCTTTGATTCCGAGCCTGCCATGGTCGAATTTGCTGGGCTGAGGGCGCAGCAGGAGCACGTCCAAGATCGTTTGGTGGTGTGGGAGGATCGGATGGAGGCATTCGCACTGAAAGAAAAGTCGGGATACGATCTCGCGTTCACACTTCTGAGCACCTTCAAATATCTTACTGAGGAAAAACAGGTTTCTGCGTTTTTCGCTCAGATCTATGAGGCGCTTGCCCCAGGAGGAGTATTCGTCTTAGGGACGCATCTCACCGACTATACGCAGGAAAAAATCGAGCACGAACGCTGGGTCGGTGAGCGAGATGGCGTACGCGTCGTCTGTAATACGCGCACCTGGCCTGCTGATTCTACGACTCGGCTCGAGGCCATGCGCAATCGCCTCCAGGTCACTCAGGATGGAGAGCATGCCGCTCGCATGGAGACGCTGTGGAATGTGCGTAGCTATGACGTCGAAGAATTACAGAGAACCATCGAGAACGCGTCAGGCTTCGAACTCGTCGCCACCTACGATTTCGACTACGATCTCACAAAACCCCTACCGAATTGGGAAAACACCGACACGGTCGTTCTCGTCCTCCGCAAAGCTTCGTGCTAGGGGAGGGGATGCGAATTCCTCTCTGCGGGCTCACGCTCGCAATTTTCACTGCTATATCTTCCATTCAGGCTGCTCAGCGTGCGCCTCTCCCAGCGCCTGATGTCATTGCTAAATTGCCGGCCGATGGTGGTGAAGAGTTCAATCGGCTTGTCTTCGAGCACAGCCCCTACCTGCTTCAACATGCGCGCAATCCTGTCGATTGGTATCCGTGGGGAGAGGTCGCCTTCGCCAAGGCTGAAAAAGAGGGGAAATCGGTTCTGCTCAGTGTTGGCTACACGACCTGCCACTGGTGCCATGTCATGGAGCACGAGTCTTTTGAGGACGAGGAGGTAGCCAAGCTGATTAATGAAAATTTCATCGCGGTAAAAGTCGATCGCGAAGAGCGCCCGGATATTGACGAAGTCTATATGACGGTCACGCGGGCCATGACTGGAAGTGGTGGCTGGCCCATGACTGTCGTGATGACGCCGGATAAACGCCCATTTTTTGCAGGCACCTATTACCCAAAAAACGACCGCGCCGGGCGCCCTGGGTTTACCACTATTCTCACGCAGCTTCTGAAAATCTGGAAAGATGATCCCGAGAAGATCGAAGAGGTTGCCTCGAATGTTACCACTGGTCTCGCCGAGATGACGGGGTCTAAGCCTGGCGGTGCACTACCCGAAGATATTGTCGCTCAAGCCGCCGCTAAACTTTCTGAGCGCTATGATGAAGCGCTTGGCGGCTTCGGACGGGCTCCAAAGTTTCCCACGCCGCCAGTGCTTTCGCTTCTTCTTCGGCAACATGCTCGCACCGGCGACCCGGCGACACTTGCGATGGTCGAGAAGACGCTCACCGGCATGCGTCTCGGCGGGATCTACGATCAGATTGGCTTTGGGCTCCATCGTTATTCCACCGATCGCGAATGGCTCGTCCCGCATTTTGAGAAAATGCTCTATGATCAGGCGCTGCTCTCTATTGCGCTTCTGGAAACCCATCAGGTCACCCAGAAAACGGCCTACTCCGATACCGCGCGCGAAATTTTCACCTATGTCCTTCGCGATATGCAATCTCCCGAGGGAGGATTTTTCAGTGCCGAAGACGCCGATAGCGAAGGGGAAGAGGGGACTTTCTATCTGTGGAGCCACGCAGAAATCCTCAAAGTCCTCGGCGATGATGATGGAAAATGGTTCGCCAAAATCTTCCAGATTCTTCCCGACGGAAATTTTCGCGACGAAGCCACCGGCAAAATGCCGGGCACAAATATTCCGCACCTCAAAGAAGTGCTGGATGGTAAAACGGCTGCCCGTATCGCAACACTTCGAGAGGCACTTTTCTCGTACCGCGAGAAGCGTATCCATCCTCAGAAAGATGATAAGATCCTCACGGATTGGAATGGCCTCATGATCGCCGCCTTTGCTCAAGGCTATACCGTCCTTGGTGATGAGGCGTATCTTACTGCGGCAAAATCCGCTGCTGATTTTGCGCTCACCTCCCTGCGTCGTCCCGATGGGCGACTCCTCAAGCGCGCTCGGAATGGACAAGCCGGACTCACCGCTCACCTCCAAGATTACGCCTTCCTCACCTGGGGGCTCATTGATCTTTATCAAGCCAGCTTCGAGCCCAAGTATCTTAAAGCTGCTCTCGAACTCACCGATTCCATGCTCGCCCACTTCTGGGACGAAAAAGAAGGCGGCCTTTTTATGACAGCTGATGACAGCGAGAAGCTACTCGTTCGCGCCAAGAAGCTCTACGGCGGAGCGATTCCTTCTGGCAATGCAGTGGCCGCATCCAATCTACTCAAGCTTGCTCGGCTCACCGGGCGCATCGAATTTGAAGAGCGCTACGATCGTCTGATCAAGGCGTTTTCCGGTGAGATTGTAAGGCGGCCATCTGCCTTTCCTCAGCTTCTCCTTGCCGCAGATTTTGCGAATGGACCATCGAAAGAAATTGTCATTGCCGGGACGCCGGGTGCGCCAGATACCGTCGCAATGCTCGCCGCCCTGCGGAAACCGTTTATCCCAAACAAGGTCATTCTCTTTCGCCCGGATGATTCACCCGAAAAAATCATCGCTCTAGCCCCCTACGCAAAGGAGCAAAAAAGTCTCGAAGGAAAAGCTGCCGTTTACGTCTGTGAATCTTTCACCTGCAAGCTGCCAACCAGTGATCCCCAAGAAATGCTCAAACTCATCGGGGCAAAAAAATAGAGCCGCCCATCACTGAGCGACTCTACAAAAGTGGTTTTTGAAACAAACCGTTCGCGTCAGAGACGGAAAACGATGCGGCCTTTGGTCGGATCGTATGGAGACATTTCCATCTTCACGCGGTCGCCCGTCACAAGACGGATGAAACGCTTACGCATCTTTCCTGAGATGTGTGCCAGGATCTCGTGGCCATCGGTTCCATCAATGGTTACTCGAAACATTGTGCCGGCCAAGACCGACGCAATAGTGCCTTCCACCTCGACTGCCTTATCGGCACTCTTAGGTTTTCTTCCAAATTTCTTACGTCCGCGCCTCATAAAATAAAATTTCCCCGATTTGCAGGGGCAGCCATCATCCCCGTTTTTGTTGGTAATTCAACGGAAAAGTGTGCAATGCCTATCCAAGTGTCAGACTCTCCCATTCCAATTCCGGTAATTATCAACCCGAGCGCCCGGAGCAATCGTTCAGGAAACCTCGTCGAAAAGGTCGCCGCGCTCTCGCCGTTGATCGAAATTCACGAGACGCGAGCCGCCGGGCACGCGGGAGAATTGGCCGAGGGCTTTGCCCGTCAAGGTGTCCCGCTCATCGTTGCTGCCGGGGGCGATGGCACAATCAATGAGGTGGCGAATGGGCTTGCCCATGGAGGCTTGGAAAACGGCACCAGACTCGGGATCATTCCCACTGGCACGATGAACGTCTTTTCGGTGGAACTCGGTTTGCCTCCGTCTCTTTTTCTGAAGAAATGCTGGGAAGTCATCGCTGGCGATCACGAGGTCGAAGTCGATCTATGGAAGGCGAACGAGCATTATTTTGTGCAGCTAGCAGGGATCGGTCTCGATGCTCAGGCGATTAAAGAGACTAGCTGGAGCCTTAAGCGAGTCATTGGCCCCTTCAGCTACTTGCTCTCGCTTGTTGGTGTTCTGCGCGACAAGGCGCCTGTGATTAATGTGAAGGGAATCGAGGGGCGTGAATACACTGGGGCATTCGTCTTGGTGGGAAACGGCCAGCGCTATGGCGGGCCGTTTAAATTTTTCCGATCAGCGACGAATTGCGATGGCTTGCTCGATGTCATCGTCGTGCAGGGACAAGGAGTCTCCGAAATTGCGGAACTCTTCAAGGCTGCCGGGATCAATGCTTTCGACGACGCCGAGGACGTCCAGTATTTTCAGACCAAGGAACTCACCGTCACCAGCGGAACCAGCACTGAGGTGTCTCTGGAAGTAGACGGAGACCATATCGGCTCAACGCCGGTCACTTTCCGCCATGCGGAGCATTCGCTGATCGTAAAGGCGCCGAAGAACCGCTTTGCTGGTCTTTAAGCGAAGAGCCTAAAGAAATCGATCGTGAGCGGGTATTTGTAGGTTTGTCCTCTACTGGCGGCTTTTGCTGCCAGAATTGGGAAAAGGAGTCCCAAAATCCAGAGTGCACCGCCAACTACGGCTCCAAGAGGAACCATGATGATAGCTCCGAATCCTAGCGTGACAAAGGAGAAGACAATTGCGATAATTGCGAAGGCGAACGCATAGAGGAGAAGTGAAAGGTGAAAGTTCACCGCGTCCTTTCCGTGCCCATCGATCTTGGGCATGATGTCTTTTTTCATCTGCCAAATGACGATGGGGGCAACAAGCCCTATGAGAGGGGTGGCCGTGAGGACGTAGCTCGAGAGCCCGGATAGATGGAGCCACATGCTCCAATTTCGGAGATCTGCGTCCTGTGAGGGAAGATGCTGCAGTGGGGGAGAGGGGCTTGGCGGTGGCATTTCATCGTTTTCCATTCCGTCATACTACCCAAATTCTGAATTACAGGGTATTATAAAAAGCGATCCCATTTCGATGGGCGTTCTTCCTCTATGTCTGAAAACAAAAAAGCCGCCTTGCGGCGGCTTTTAAGAGATGGCGACCCGTACGGGACTTGAACCCGTGTTGCCGCCGTGAAAGGGCGGAGTCCTAGACCGCTAGACGAACGGGTCATCGTTTGTCGTTCGCTTACAGGATTCGGAAATCTTGCTCGCGGCGGGACGAGATTTTTAGCGAGGGATGAGGGTCGTGCAAGAGCTTTTGATTGGAAAAATGCAATTAATCGAATTAAGGGCGGAAACACTTAAGATCTCCGTAATATACATTGACACTAATAAAGGGTATAATTATGATAGAGGGCTATGAATCCCCTTATTTATCGTCCTGTGGTTATCGGTGTCTCCAGTATTCTTGGTGTCGCGCTGGTCTCGTGTAGCGATCCTCAAGAGAAAGCTGCGATGGAGCTAGAGGGGGAAGGGTTTTCATTCAGTGTGAGTGATTTTCTACGGGCGGCTGCCGAGGGGGAGGCTGCTCCGGTGCTGGATTCCTTTTTTACAGCAGGAATGGCAGTGGATTCGGCTGATGCGGCTGGGCGGACTGCATTGCTCAAGGCGGTGGAGGCGGGGCACATCGGGACGGCGAATTATCTCATCGAGAAGGGGGCGAATGTGAATCACGTCACGGCGTCAGGAGAGTTTCCTCTTTTTGTCGCTGTGAAGCTGGGGGATGATCAGTTGGTAAAAGCGCTTCTTGCGGCTGGTGCGGATCCGCGGATGAAAAAAGGAAGGCTTACGCCGCTAATGGAGGCTGCTGCGGGGAAGCATCCAAAGATTGCGGAAAGGCTCGTGGCGTCAGCTAATCACAGTGAGCTTGATCTTGCTCTTCAGTTTGCTGCTGATGCAGGGAGTGCCTCGGTTGTTGATTTGCTGCTCACGCGTGGAGCAAGTGTGTTTGCTCGCAGTCCGCAGAATAGAACAGCTCTCATGTATGCTGCCGCACAGGGGAATATGGATGTCGTGAGATTGCTCCTGAAAAATGGTGCGAATCGATATGCGCTCGACGGTGAGGATCAGACGGCGGCGGCGATGGCTCAATCTTCCGGGCATTCTGAAATTGCTGGTTTTCTAAATGATCCTGAGTCGGACGTGACTCCGCTGACGGGTTATCCAGAGGGTGATCCTCGAGCTGCTCTGCTTGCGGTAGCAAATGCTGCGATGGGATCGATGACGGGCGGCGGAACGTCATCCTCGGCGCCGACGATTGGGGCTGGTGGATTTAATGCGTCGCAATCACGTCAAGTGGGCCGCATTCCCGCTCAGGATCTACCAAGGCTCGATGGGGCATCAGTGGTGCTTCCGGAGAGGGTGGGTAAGCAGGTGAACTCCATTAACTCTATGGCGCGCCTTCACTCCTACAATGAGCAGCAACTTCCAGTGATGCTGGAGACCGTCGCAAAAGATGGCTCTGGCGCAGAGATTCGTCAGCTTTCGGGAGGGGCTCCTGATTCTCCTGCGCAGGTGAAGGTAAAGCCTGGGAAGGTGATTCCGGGCACGGACTTAAAAGTGGTTGGTGTGGAGCGGAAGTTTATCCACAGCAAGCAGGGGAAGGGTGAGCTGGTTGATGTTTCCCAAATGGTCGTTGAGTCCGAGCGATCGGGGCGCCGACACCTTGTGGTAAGGGGGGTTCCTGCGAAATCGAGTGATACCTATGCGACGGTGGGCTTCGGGAATGGTGAAGTGTTTGATGCTCGCCCGCAGGATGAGTTCCGGGTGGTGGGCGACGCTGCTGCTCGCTACCGGATGGTGGATGTGAGACCTACTCAGTTTGTTATGGAAAATCTTGAGACGGGAGAGACGATTACTGTTGGGCGCGGTGGAGTCGTGAGCCGGTAAGCGGCTCTCTCTAGCCTTTTGAGACGACTTTGGGCTGCGTGTAGCGATGTGGATTCGCTGCGGCGGTGGATGGTACGAGATCCTTGCTGGGCTGAATTTGCGCAGGTCTTGTCGGAATCGCGCGTGTCATGGCGGAGTCTTTTGGTGCGGCTGCATCCACGGTGAAGGTGAGTGCTCCGAGGGCTAAGAGAAGTGCGGCGGTGTGTGTAAGGCAGAATCCGACAAGTGACGGGTCTGAGAGTGGCTTGGATTGCGATCTTCCGCAGACCCAGGCGATTCCTGAGGCTAATTGTTTTGGGTGAAGGCGAGCAACGAAGGGGGAGCATGTCTTGCTTAATACGGCAGCGACATCTTCGGCGCCGATTTTCCCCGCTGGATTTACTGGGCTTTCGCCGAGGGAATTATTCGTGCGGAAGCGGCGATAGCTGCTGGGAAGGCAGATGAGTGCGAAAACTGCTGCTGCGACATAGGTGGCGGGGTTTCCTGATGCAATTGCCGCCCAAATTAAGGCGACCGTAAGTGCAGCTCCTGCAGTGACGTCGGTAAGTGTGCGGCGGTAGCCGAATGCGTAGTGAATTGCCCAGCCGCCATCCAGTGGGGTGATTGGGAGTAGGGAGATTCCGTTTAGGATTACGAATACAGTGCCGACAGTTGCGTAGGTGTTGCCAAATCCAAAGTGAGCAAGGGCAATTGCCGCCAGGCCAATAGCTAGGCCTGGTATTGGGCCGGAAAGGGCTACGACTGTTTTTCGCCAAGCGGCGAGCTGTTCCCGGACGGGCTCTGGATTGTTTGGGATGAATGGAAAGATTAGTGTTCGCGGATCATTGTATCTTGTGAGCTTCATTGCGAGATAGTGGCCAAGCTCGTGGATGCAAAGGGCGGCGAGGAATAGGCCGAGGACGAGCTGTAGGTTGCTCGCGTTGACGATTCCCCAGGTGGTAGTCGCTGCGGCGAAGAGGGATGCGGTCGTCAGAAGTGAAACCCAGCCGATGTGGCGGCCGGTGAGAGTCTGAATTTGCTGCAGGAGTGAGCGAGCGTCTTCTGGGGCTACGGCGATCGGCTGCCGGCCGCGGCGAGCGCGAATTCCTGTTGGCGGTGGGGGCACTGGCAGGAAGTCCTGTGGAAGTGGGGATGGAAAAACGGTGCCGGCATTGATTGCGGCGCGTATGGCGGTGTCGTGCAGTAGCTCTGGGCAATGGGGGACACTTGCTTCCGATGGGGTGATGGCGACGCCCTCTAGATCGGTTTTAAGCACTGCGGCGCGGTGCCTCTCCCAGAGGTCGAGAATTCCTACTGAGGGGTGGCTCGAGACTTTCCAGTTTTTAGGGTAGCTAAAATTGATTTCTCCAGAGCTAGTGATGGCGTAGGTGCCATCGGAGAGGGGGGTATAAAATGATACGGTAAGGCTCCGCTTGAGGTCGCTTCTAGCGCCCCTGCTGGAGGCGTGGCGCTGTACGCGGGCGGTAACGGTTCCGCTGGAGTGTCCTACAGTGACGCGATGGAGGCTTTCGCCGCTAAGTGGGCGCTGGAGTGCGTGGCAGACGATGCCGCGCATATCGAAGCCGATCCGATTTAATTTTACGAGCGTGGGCTCAAAGGCTGCGCGCTCGGCAGTTCCAAAGGTGGATGGGTGAACTCGAAAGGGGATGAGTGAGGTTACGAGCGGCTCACACAGGAGATTTCTATTGCTCGGCTTGAACGGCGCAAGTGGGGTTGCGCATCGGGCGAGGTTTTTTTGCAACAGTGTTGCTGAGTCACTAGACCGAACCTTGCTCTTGAGTTGGGCGACTGAGCTGTGTGCCCACGAATTGGATTGCTCCGACTGTGAATGAGATAGAATCTCCATTCACCATAAATACAGGCAAATAAGAGCCTCGCAAGTGATAATTGAGAAATAATACAATTATGAGAATTAAGAGTGAGAATTAAATTCTCAAGCTGGGGGCTCTACTCTGTGCTTTTATATTATTTCGATGGCTTAGGGTTTTCTGCGTTTTGTGCCCGGATTCGAAAAAGTTCGGATTCCTCTGTGTTTCCAGCCGCTTCATGCAGGGTGGAGAGGAGTAGGAGAGTCTCGGCATCTTCCTTTGTTGGGTCGAGTGAGCGTTCGGCTGTGCGAATCGCGTTCTGGGTGTCGCCGTCTCGTTGGAGAGTTTTAGCGAGAGCGATTGCGATCATTGAGCTTTTTGGGAATCGGCGATGCGCATCTTCGAGGGCGTCTTTGGCGAGTATTCGATTTCCTCGCAGCTCGTAAATTTTTGTGAGAGCTAAAGTGCTGTCTATATCGTCGGGCTCAGCTTTGAGGACGCGCCTATAGAGGATTTCTGCCCTTTCTGTATTTCCTTCTTTTACGTAAATTTTAGCGAGATCTCGTTTTGGCTCAACTTCCGAACCGTCTAGTGAAATTGATTTCTCAAGGTGAGGGATGGCTTCTTTGCCTTTGCTCGCGGCGAAGAGGGCTTTCCCTAAAATGGCGTTTCCGCCGGAGTGATTTGGGAAGGTGACGACAGCTTCACGCGCGAGCTTAATCGCTTTTTCCGTGTCGTCTTGGCGGAGGGCGAAGGTTGCTCGGAGAGTCGCGAGGTCGGGGTTCCGAGGAAAGTCTTTCGCAAGATCATCAAGAAGTTTTAGTGCTGACGGTAAGTCGCTTTTGGCTGCGGCTTGAGAGGCGGCGACGAATCGGGTGTCTTTTGAGATTGTTTTATAGCTTGCGACTGAGCTGGTGTCGACTGCGTCCTTACGAGTCTTGGACTTGCTTGCCTGGGAGACAAATCCGCCTGCGATGATCGTGCCTAAGGCGACGATCAGAATGAGCTTTATTGGCCCTCCGCGGGACTCTGCATTTTTCCATCGCTCCATTTTGGAGCCTTGTTCGCTGGCGAGCCTATCAGAGTCGATGTTTCTGGTATCACGAGAGGGGCGAGGTTTGGTGGATTTTGGCGTTGGGCTAAGTATTTCATCGTCTTCGATGGAGCCTAGGCCAATTTCTCCTTCGGTATCGACGTCTCGAAGCTGGGTGAGTGGGGCGAGTCCGGCGGGGAGGCCAGTTTTTCGGTTCGCCAGGCCGGCGCGGGTGGAAATTTTGGAAGCCCCGCGTGGAGATACTGAACCTGGCGCTTTTTGTTTGAAGGCAAATCCCCTGGCTAGAGGGATGGGGATGATGACTGAAAGGGTGCTTTTGATCTGCTCCAGCGCTTCGTTGTGGGCGTTCAGATCGGCGGGTTTTATGTGGTCGGAAAGAGACTCGTATGTGTAGCGAATCTCTGCGCCAGTGAGGCGGGTCTCTGTATCGAGGGTGAATTTGAATCCTGGAGCTTCAATTTCGATGGGCTCTAATGGGAGATCAGTGATACCGTTTGCCTCAATCTCGATCGTCTGATGGATCTTTTTTGGATGGGCGATTGCGAGCGGTGCAGTTCGCCCAAGTTCGGTCGATGGGGGGAGTGCAGTGGAAATGAAATGCGCTTTCGTGGGGAACAGGACGGTTTCCCCAGAAGCATCGGGATTGCCAAAATGGTTGATATTGAAAACATCGGTCAAGGCAAAGGAGGAGATGCCGTAAGGCTCTTCAGCATGCTGTTGCGGCTCTCCTTTGCGCAAAGCTCCTGGGTAGAGGGCGGAGTAGTGGCTGGCTCGGTGAGATGCTGCACGGGCAGCGCCCTCTGAATGCACGTTGGATCTGAGTCGATCAGCTTCTCCTCCAGTTGCGAGGATTCGGGATGTAAGGGTGGGATCAAGTGAGCGATGGGCGAGGAAGAAGTGCTCTACAATCTCAAGCCGGTCTTCACCGGCACTTCCGGAGCGCAGGGTGGTAATGTTTTTTGTGTCCGGAGTGATTGGGAGACCGCTACGGTATTCTGGGAGGGATTGTTGGCGAAGCGTTCCTCCTTGCTCCGCGAGAGTGGGGTCGATCCAGAGAATGGATCCTCCAAGATGGATCTCGACGATTGCGTGATCAAAAACGGTAGAAGAAGGGAGGATGTCGGAAAGGCGTTGGCGGAGATCGCGGTTGAGCAGGATGATTTTTGCATCAGAACCGAGTCTGCGGAGTATTTCTGCGAGCAGTGCGCTTTGATCCAAGGAATCGCCCATGCGCCGAGAAAGCGTTTGCTCGGGAGGGGTAGGGGGGAGGATGCCGAGGGGAGCTCCTGATGGGTGGTCGTGAATGGAGTCTTGAACGAAGGAGACGGCGAGCCGGGCTGCTTCGGAGGAATCACCAACAGAATCTTCTCGGATTTGGGCTACTCGGGCATCAAGTGCTGGTGTGTCATCATTGGCGGGAGCTGTGGATTCCCAATTTTCATGGATTGCCTGAGCTACGTGCGCCCATGAATCGAAGGTGCTGGTCTGAATCCAGGGCGATGCGGGATACCAGGACGGCCGATTCTGCGTAGGCTCTACCGCAGGGATGTTGGAAAACTCCCACGAGAGAATGAGGACATCGTCTTCGATGATCATCTCGGGAGCTGGGACGTCGGCTGAGGTGCGGTGGTGAACGTCTGATCCAGGAAAACCGCTCACACGGATTCGTGAATATGCCACTGGCTTGCCACCACCGAAATAATTAAAGGTCGTTTGATGCTTTTCTCTCAGCGGGGGAGTGTGCTCGATGATTGAGTAGGCAAAATCAATGCTATCGCCGACTCTGAGATCTTCGATGAGGGCACTCGAGGAGACACGACCGTCTTTTATCCTCCGTTCCGCATCCGTCTCGAAAAAGCTTGAGTGAAAAGAGATTTCATTCGTCCGGTCAATTTCTTTGCCGTCACGTAATACCGTGATGTGATGAATTGTCAGCGATTCGAAAAGGGGCTGAAAAATGACTTCTAGCCGCGATCCTGTATTTGCGCCCTGTGGGGTTCCAAACGAAGCGACTGTCCTTCGGAAAATTGCTTGTTCGCTAGCGTTTGCTTGGATGTCTTCGATTACCAAGGTTACCGGCTCGCCAGGATGCGGAGAGCCATCGGGTGAGATTGATGGTGTGGTAATCCAATCGGGTAGTGGAGCGTTATGGATTGTTGGAGGGCCTGCGAGAGCCTCGGAAACTCTACTAGGGGCGGGAGCGGATGACATTATGGAGACAGAGGGGGAGCGGGAGCGGTCAGAAAAAAAGAAAATACAGGGGGGCTTACTTCCGGGTCACGCTGTAGCCAAAAGCGCGAATTAATGTGATGATCTCATCTGGATCGAATTCCCCGGTGGCGGTGAAATCATAGGAGCCGACGCTTACTTTTCCGTCTTTTACGCCAGAAGTGTCAAGAATTGCGCTGTTCAGCGTCGAAGCCGCGCGCTCACAACAAACTTGCTTGGGAAGGGCGAAGGAGGCTTTTTTAATTATGGAGGGGCGCACCATTGCTGTATAAAATTTCACGTCTGTAGAGCCTTGCTTGGCAGAAAGGTCTCCGTGAAAGCCTGCTTTTACGAGGGTGTCGATAGCCTTCTGGGCGGCGGCGGATGAGGAGGCTGTGAGGGTAGCTTGGGACAGGCGTTTATTAATTTTCGCAACTGAGCCGGCAGATCCGACGGCCTTTGTAAATTCTTCTTCAGCGGTGCTGCAGCAGATATGGAACCCTTGGATAAGAAGTTCGATTGGGCCGTCATCATCGGGAAGTTCTGGGCGCTCTTCTTCTCCAAACCCGTCTGCTTTGTCCTGGAGTTGGGTTGCTTTGATGCGATCTTCCTCGATCAGCGAATCAAGAGGAAGCGTTCGCTCTGCTCCATCGGCAATTTTTACGATCACTGCGGTCTCTGTGAGTTTTACGAAATCGGCTTCGAGTGTTTTCCCGCTTTGTGCACTCGTCCAGGTGTGGGCGTTTGCGGCAGCAATCGAGAGAGAGAGCGCGATTATAGATGCCCCGAAGGTGCGAGACACGGGAATAAGCAGAGAGAGCATATTTTGGTGATGTGATGGATTATCGAGTATGCTGCCGGAGGATGGTGTGGATGGCAACCATGCTGCTGTGCTGGACGTGGGACGTCTCACATGGCATGGACAAGACATCTAATCCCTGAATTTGTTCCCGTGCGACCTCAATTATTCATCTTAAATCATCTAAAAAACTTTCTAAATGGCTTTGTGGCGTTGGCTTGTGCTGCATTTTTGGTGAGTTGTGCCTCTTCGGGTGGCGGCGCTGGTTACGGTTCGTTGTCCCCAGAAGAGGGGAAGCGCTTGGAAGCTGAGCGTGCAGCCAAGATTCAGGCGGAGCCACGAGGTGATTTCTACATTGGGCGTCGCTACTACGTGCGGCGAATTCATGCTTGGGGATACCTTCGCCGTCCCGGCCAATCGTGGTCGTCGGCTAAGGTGGTGATGATGAATGAATCGTCCATGCGTGTGCCAGATCGCTTGCCGGAATTCGGCACGGGAAAAGTCTTCGGCTTCGATCACAACTACGAATACAAGATCAGAGGCAATTACACCGGGCGCACGATCTACGATCCCAATGCGAATGCCAGGCTGCCGGAGTTTCGCCCGACTTCGATTGAGATTCTCGACAAATCGCCAGGATTCTTGTTCAAGCCCGGTCAACGCTACAATCCCGGGCTCATGCCACGGGGGCTTGAGATTGAGCCGAGGTGATTGAGCTCTCCTAGCTCGCGAGACGTTTTTTGAAGGCTGCTTCAGTGATTCCCAAGAGCTTAGCCGCCTCTCCTACTGAGCCTGCTTTCTTAACGGCGGCCTCTGATAAGGCTTTGTCGGCAGAGAAGGCTTTGTCCTCGGACATCGTTTTGAGGATCAGCTGAATCGCTTCGTCAACTTTGCTGCTTTTTCCCGGAGTATCCGAGCGAGAGTGCGGTGCAGATCTGCTAGGGACGCGACCGAGTGGGATGTCTTTAGGGAGGAGGACGTCCGAATTGGCGAGGGCAAGGGCGCGCTGAAGAGTGTTTTCGAGCTCGCGAACATTTCCTGGCCAGTCGTAGTTGCCCAGAGAATCCACTGCGTCGGGTGAGAGGCGCACTGGGCGAGCGCCTTTGCCGCGCTTGCTGGTAAGGCGTTTCAGGAAAAACTCCGCCAGGAGCGGAATATCCTCACGGCGGTGGCGCAGTGGCGGAAGGTGAATGCGGACGACATTGAGCCGATAAAATAAATCCTCCCGAAAACCACCGGATTCGACTTCATCTTCGAGATCCTTATTCGTTGCGGCGAGGATGCGGACGTCTGTTTTGATTGTCTCATTTCCGCCGACACGGGAAAACTCTCCTTCTTGAAGGACGCGCAAAATTTTACTCTGCACCTGGAGTGGCATGTCGCCGATCTCATCGAGAAAAAGAGTGCCTCCATCACATTGTTCAAAGCGTCCGGCACGGCGCTGGCTCGCGCCACTAAACGAGCCTTTCTCGTGGCCGAAGAGTTCTGATTCCAGGAGGTTTTCAGGGATTGCTGCGCAGTTGATTGCAACAAATTCGGCACGGGAGCGTGGGCTGAATTTATGAATGGCTCCTGCGACCACCTCTTTACCGCAGCCGCTTTCTCCAGTGATCATTACTGGGGCGTCACTACGTGAAACCCGCCCGATCATCTTGAAGACGTCCTGCATCGCAGGGGAGTTTCCGATGATTGTCTCATCTGGATCCAGCCTCTCTTGAGCCTCTTTCACGGGAGAGGTGTTTTTCATCTCTTCCGATGCTTTCAGTGCATTTTCGACGACTGGGCGGAGGTCGTAGACGAGCCCCTGCTTACCTAGGAAGTCGTATGCCCCTAGCTTCATCGATTCGATGACCGCCTTTGTGCTGGGGAATCCAGTGGTGAGGATGACCATTGCATTCGGCTCCTGCTGGCGGAGCCCTCGTAGGAGATCGATCCCGGACACGTTGCCGAGAGCATATTCCGAGATCACGAGATCTGGCTTATTCTCCATGTAGTAGGTCACCGCGAGAGCGGGGTTGCTCTCGGTGACAACCGTCACGCCAGGCACACTGAGGTGCTTCGATGCCCACTCGAGGAAATCGGGATCGAGGTCGATGACTAGAATAGTCTGCTCTGAGGTGTCAGACATAATGAGTGCGGAAATTGCGAGGTCTAGGGAGGGGAGACATCTCCGAATCTACGTTCGCGACGTGAAAACTCTTCGATGGCTTCATCGAGCACGTCACGCCCAAAATCAGGCCAGAGCTTCTTCGTAACGAAAATTTCCGCATAGCTCACTTGCCAGAGGAGAAAATTGGAGAGTCGCAGCTCGCCTGAGGTGCGGACGAGGAGATCAGGATCGGGATAATAGCGGGTATAAAGATGCGCGGCGAAGACCTCCGTATTGATCATTGCGGGATCAAGGTGTCCCTCCGCGACATGGCGGACGATGCTCTTGGTAGCGTCTACAATCTCTTCGCGGCCACCGTAGCTTAGTGCTAGAACGAGCGTGAGGCCGGTGTTTTCAGCGGTTTTTGCAATGGCTCGATGAAGCGCCTCTTGGCATCTCTTTGGCAGTTTATCGAGTTGACCGATTGCTTGGAATCGCACGTTCCTTTCGCAAATCTCATCGAGCTTGTCGGTGAGAAAGCGCTCAAGAAGCCTCATCAGCGCCTCAACTTCTGCCTTGGGGCGTTTCCAATTTTCTGAAGAAAACGCATAGAGCGTGAGCACTTCGATGCCCACATCAGTGCAGGCTTCGACCGTGCGGCGTACCGCTTCCGCTCCAGCGCGGTGGCCTTCGCTTCGAGAGAGGCCACGCTCTTTAGCCCAGCGCCCATTGCCATCCATAATGATGGCGATATGTCGGGGAATGCTCAATCGCGGCGAAGGGTTTGCTCCCGATCTGGGCCTACGCCCACGAGGGTTACGGGTACGTCAGTCGCTTCGGTCACCTTATCAAGGTAGGCGCGTGCGTTCTCCGGGAGATCGGAGAATTTGCGAATCCCCGTGGTATCTGAGAGCCAGCCGGGAAGCGTTTCGTAGACAGGCTTACAGCGTGCCCATTCTTCCATGGTAGAGGGAGGCGTGGTGATTGTGTTGCCATCGAATTCGTAGGCCACGCAGACTTGGATTGATTCCATGTCATCGAGTCCATCCAGAATGGTGAGGGCTATTTCATCGAAACCATTCACAATTGTGGCGTAGCGGAGGAGCACGAGATCAAGCCAGCCGCAGCGGCGGGCGCGCCCGGTAGTCGCGCCAAATTCAAGACCTAGGGCATGGAGTTTAGCGCTAAACTCCGCATCTTCGGTGATGAAGGGACCTCCTCCGACACGCGTGGTGTAGGCTTTGGCGACCCCTACGACGCAATCAATCACGCGGGGCGAGACTCCAGACCCGGTGCAAGCACCGCCGGCTGTCGTATTCGATGAGGTGACGAATGGGTACGTCCCGTGATCGATATCCAGGTAAGTGCCCTGAGAGCCTTCGAATAGAACCGATTTTCCGCCTTTGATCGCGGTGTGGAGCTTCACTGCCGTATCGCCAAGATGGGTCACGAGGCGCTTAGCTGCTTTTTCGAATTCTGGAAAAGTTGCGTCGAAATCGACCTCTTCAAGTCCGACGCCTTTGAGCACCTCATTGGCTTCCTCAGTGCGGACTCGTGCTTTTTCGCGGAATGTATCGGGATCTCGGAGGTGTGCCATCCGAAGACCCGTGCGAAGTGCTTTATCTGCGTAGGTGGGGCCAATTCCACGGCCGGTTGTGCCGATCTTCTTCTGGCCGAGCCCTGCTTCGCGGGCGGCATCGAGGCTGCGGTGAGCTGGAAGTGTGATGTGGGCTCGCTCACTGATAGTGAGGTTTTCAGGGCTGATTTTCACGCCCTGACCTTCAAGAGTCTCGATCTCTTGGACCAGGCCAATGGGATCAATGACGACGCCATTTCCAATCACGCACTGCTTATCTTCCCAGAGGATACCGGAGGGAACCAGGTGGAGAACGTATTTGGTGTCGTTATTTACGACGGTGTGACCGGCATTGTTCCCGCCCTGGGAGCGAGCGACGACGTCTGACGTCTCGGTGAGAAAATCGACGATTTTTCCTTTTCCTTCGTCACCCCATTGGGCTCCGACGATGATGATGTTTGGCATGATGTGTAAGGCGCAGAAAGCCGCGCTCCGATGTGAATCAGAGCTGCGGCAGGAATGTTTGTCGGGTGATCCGACTTAAAGAGGATGAGGTTCCTTAGGCACCCATCATGAACGAAGTCGCGATGGCGGCGATGATCGCGCAGATGGCAATGATACCGGCAGCCATTGCGCCGGAGGCGAGTGGATCAGCTTTCTTTTTAGTCTTTGCGGCCATGAGTTTAGGATATTGGGATTTCGGGAAGAGTGGGGAAATTGAGGGTGTCGCTTTTGGCGACCTAAGAGGGTAGACGGATAGGAAAACTGGGCAATCGATTTTGCTCTACTTTGTGGAGTCGATCAGGTCGGAGAACTCTTGGAAAAAATAGCTCGCATCATGCGGGCCGGGAGCTGCTTCCGGGTGATATTGCACACTGAAAGCAGGCTCATTGCGGTGGCGAATACCCTCTACCGAATTGTCGTTCAAATTAATGTGCGTCACCTTGACGTGTGCAGGGAGGCTTTCGGGATCGACGGCGAAACCATGATTTTGCGAGGTGATCGCGACCTTGCCGGAGCGGAGGTCTTTCACCGGCTGGTTTCCGCCGCGGTGGCCGAATTTGAGCTTGTAGGTGGAGCCGCCCAGCGCGTGGGCGAGCACCTGGTGGCCAAGGCAGATGGCAAAGATGGGCTTTTTGCCGATGAGCTCGCGCATTTCCGAATGAACGTAATCGAGTGCGGAGGGGTCACCGGGGCCGTTGGAGAAAAAGACGCCGTCGGGATTTTTGGCGAGCACATCTTTGGCGGATGTGCGTGCACCGACGACTTCGACGTCGAACCCATGCTGACGCAAGCTGCGGAGGATGTTCCGTTTCACTCCGAGGTCGTAGGCGACAATTTTGTGCTTTACCGGTGGGAGGGGGCCGCGTTCAGCGGAGACTCCGGTGGAGACGTTCGGGATCTGCCAGAGCCCGCTCTCGGTGCCATCGGGATCCCAGTGGTATCCCTTTTCGGTGGAAACTTCTTTTACAAAATCAGAGCCTTCCATTCCCGCTGCGTTCTTCGCCATTTCGATGGCTTCCTCGGCGGATTTTGCTTCGGTAGTGAGTGCTGCGCGCATGGCTCCACGTGTGCGGAGGTGCTTAGTAAGGGCGCGGGTATCGATTCTTTGGATTCCGATGATGTTGTGGTCGGAGAGATACTCGGAGAGCGGTTTTTCGTTGCGATAGCATGAAGCGACGGTGCTGAGCTCGTTTACCACAAATCCACGGACGTGCGGGATGTCGCTTTCGTTATCTGCCTCGTTAGTTCCGTAATTTCCGATTAGCGGGTAGGTCATCGCAACGATTTGCCCGCGGTAGGAGGGATCGGTGAGGACTTCCTGGTAACCTGTCATCGAAGTATTAAAACAGGCTTCACCGACGCTGGTGCCGGTGGCTCCGAATGATTCTCCGGTGAATGTGCGTCCGTCTTCTAGGGCGAGGATAGCTTGCGGCATAATAAGTGTTTTCTTAAGCGGGGATTTGGCAGGGGGCAATGGTGGAAAGGAGAAAGAGGCACCTTCGGGAGGTCTCCACAAAAAAGCGCGCTCACCTTGAGGTGAGCGCGCTTGATGAGGAGAGGGCTTTACTTGCCGTAGACTTCCACTTCCACGTAGTGGTTGAGGACGTCAGTAGTGTTGCCGTTTGAGTAGAGGCGGACGTAGCGACCATTTACTCCGTTTACATCGATGATGCGGCCATGGTTCGTTTCGCGGTATGCGGGGTCTTTGCCCATGCCTAGCTCAGATGAGTTGTCGTGATCGTTGTTGAAAACGGTGGTCACCCCCTCAGCGAAGCCTGCGTCATCGGAGATCTGAACGACCACGTCGATGTAAGCGCGGGCGTTTGTGTGGAAGTGCCACATGGCGATGCCTTCGATTTGTTTGGTCTCGCCGAGGTCGATCTGCGCCCATTGCTTGTCTGGACCTAATTCGACGTAGTAGCCATCACCACCGTCTTTGTCGCCGTCGGTGAGATATTCAAGGTCTCCGATAGTGGGAAGATCATCGGAAGCGGTGACGGTGGCGCCTTTTGAAATGAGCGTCGTTCCTTCAGCCACTTGGAGAGAAAGGACGGGAGGTCCGGACTTTTCAAGGTTTGGGAGCTTCGCTTCCGTCTGCGTGCCGATTAATTTTGCCTTTGGGAACTCGGGCATAAATTCGACTTCGCTCGCCGATGGAGTGGCTGCCGGAGCAGATGCTGCAGGTGGAGCTGCGGTTTCTGAGGATGTCTCGGCAGGGGCTTCAGCGGGCTCTCCGCCACAGGCGGCGAGGCTGAGAGCGGCGAGGCTGGCTGAGCTATATTTGAGGAGGTCTTGGGTTGTTTTCTTCATATAAAATTAGGCGATAAAGTCTTCTTTTTTAAAGTCGTAGGAGCCGCCATTTTCAAGCGCTTCGTAGATCTTGAGCACGGTGACACAGGTTTTGAAAGCTTCGTCCACTGGGCAATTGAGGTCGCTCTGATTGCCTCCGTTTTTCACGGCAGTGAGGAAGTTGCGTATGTGTGGATTGTGCGGGGGCTTGTTGAGAGTGATGGGAAGCTCCCATTCATCGATAGCAGCCGAAGCGGCCACACGAGAATCAATGTTCGAGGAATCGAGCCATGGCTCTGGACGCGTCCACGGGCGAGGATGTTCCCAAATTTTGTTGTGAATCTCATTGTACTTGATGAGAAGCGGATCGTCACCTTCACCGTATTCGCTCCAGGAATCTGCCCATGGCTCACGGTATGCCTGGTTTACCTTAGGGACTTCGGAGATAGAGATAGTCCCTTTTTCGCCCATGAATTTCTCATAGAATCCCTGGGAGCTATTTGCGGTAAGCACTTGATATGATCCGCGGGACTTTCCTTCAGGAAGGTCGTATTCGTAAACTGCGAATACGTTGTCGGGAAGTTCAGTGTCTTCGTAATAGTCGCGACCTCCTGAGGCGACCACTCTACTGGGAAGGGCGTCGTACATCCAGTTGAAGACGTCGATCTGGTGCGCTCCGAGGTCGGAAATGGCACCGGCTCCATATTTTTTGAAAACACGCCAGTTCAAGAACTCTTGCATGTTTGCATACCCGTATTTTTTGAGTTTCTCGGGGTCGAGATTGAATTTATCGGGCACTGTAATACCACCCTTTGAGACCTGGCGGTTCCATTGAGCGTAGCTCGTATTGAGTCTTCCTAGGATTTTATTCCCTTGGATGAGCTTGTTTCGCACGTGGAGGTAGCGAGGATTCGAGCGGCGCTGATGGCCTACTTGGAAGAGCTTTCCGGTGCGCTCCTGAGCCTTCACCATCGAGCGTCCACCCTCGATGGTATTCGACATCATTTTCTCGCAGTAAACACCTTTGATGTTTTCAGTCTCCAAGACGGCGATTGAATGTGGCGCGTGGAGGAAGTCAGGCGTTGCAACGAAGACGGCGTCCAAGTTCTTCTCCTTGGCGAGCATCTGATCTATATCCTCATAGACCGTGGCTGGATGGCCGTATTTTTGGAGAGTGCGAGAGAATCGCTTTTGCTTTTCTGGATAAATATCGCAGACGGCGGTGAACCGGAATGCGATTTCTTTATCATCCGCGTCCTTGTAGATCGAATCACGAATTGCGGTGCCTTGAGCTCCGCAGCCTACGACGCCGATGTTCATCGTATCGGAGGGCGTCTGCGCGAAGGCGGACTTCGAAGTGACGAGATGAAGGGCGGTGCCCGTTGCAGCTCCCGATCGGAGAAACTTCCGGCGGGTGAGGCTATTCGCGGGTGTCGCTGGAGCCTGGGATTGGGATTCAGGAGTGTCGCTCATGATCAAGATTACGGTGTTTCCGAAGGGGAGGTTGCACTTGAGAGTGCTAGTATTTTGTGATCGCGACGCGGTTGTAGCGCACGAGACAGAGAGCCGCGACGAACATCGCAAGGTGGAGGCCAAGATCGAGGGTCTGTCCTGGGTCGGGAAGGAGCATCATTCCAATGGAAAGGCTGACGAAGATCGCGCCGCCGATGAAGAGGGCGATGCGATTGAGCACTCCGAGAAGAATCATGATGCCCGCAATGATCATCACTGGGCCGAGGGCGTACATGTAGCCTTTTACCATCCATTCAGTCATCACGGTGTTTTCCCAAATCAGTGATCCTACCTTGGATATCCAGCCATTGAACGCAGCAAAGGTGTATTCTTGCTCGCCGGTAACCTTAAATTTCGCAAGACCAGAGGTGAAAAGGAGCAGCCCAAGCCAGAGGCGGAGCAGAAGGTATGCGAAGGTGAGCGAGGAAAACGGGCGTTTCGCGGTGTCGTTTT
The DNA here is from genome assembly GCA_937922595.1 of uncultured Verrucomicrobiales bacterium. Lineage (GTDB taxonomy): Bacteria > Verrucomicrobiota > Verrucomicrobiia > Verrucomicrobiales > DEV007 > CALAIY01. Next base: position 45,489 of record CALAIY010000079.1, read on the forward strand.
CGGGAGTGATTGGATTTTCGGACATTTGAGGATGGAGCTGAGGGAAAATTTTCGAACGGTAGCTTCAGCGAAACTGTTTTGGAAATCCAGCAAGAATCCGGTGGTTTTAGATGTCTGACTGCGACGGGCAATTTTCGCGAAATTTCGCGCCGCTCTGTCTCGCTGCCGAGAATCATCGTTCGAGAATATTGAATACCAAGTGCGCTAAACAGCTTCACTGTAATGATCTGTGAGAGCCAACACCCTAAAGTTCAGATTGTTACAAACGAAATTGAAATCATGGTCGATTTATCTTGTCCCTGATATGCCCTCATCATAGACTTCGGAGTCCCTTGGGGGGGATGACAGTCCTGCGATAATCAACATTTTGTTGGTTTCGTGGGACTGTCCGTTTCTAGGGATAGTGGTTTGCGCCCCACGTGCAGGGAGGTAGGAGATGGAATGATTCAAATCACCGCGAAATCCTTTTCGCATAGCATTTCCATGATTTTATTGGCGGGGATTCTCGCAGCCTGTGGAGAATCGGTGTCTGCGCCGGCTGCCGATGGGGGCGATGAGCGCCTAGAATCTGTGACTGGCGGCCATACGAGGGTTGTCTGGATGTGGCATCAGGCGAAAAAGAAGGCTGGTGAGTATTCGAATGACACCCATGGAAACGGTCGATCCCACTTTCTCATGGGGCTTGATTCGCGTGATGGGCTTGGGGCAAGAAAGCTCATTGGTAAAATGGGCAACTGGTCGCGCCCGATGCTTTCGCCCGATGGGAAGACAGTGGTGTACACGGATAAGAACGTGAAGCGAAAGAAGGGAATGAAGCACTTTTCGCCTGTGATCTACGCACTGCCATGGGGGAAGCCGCTTTCAGAGGCTCGCAAAATTGGCAAGGGACACGGGGTCGATGTGTGGGCAGACCCCCAGGATGGGGTCGTCTACGTCTATGCGATTGATAATCTGCGCCCCACCAAGCGCTTTGCCACTGGAGGCAAGCGGATGCAGCGCTATCGGCTAGATGGAAAAAAAGGCGAATTTGAATACGGCCGTGAGATTCTCTTCGAAGAAGAGATCTCGCTCGATAATTTCCAGCTCACCCGCGATGGCCGCACCGCTTCGGGGCAGTTTCCATGGCCGAATGGGGGAACCATTGATATGGAAAGTGGAGAATGGACAAAGCATGCTCAGGGCTGCTGGACTTCGATTGCTCCGGACGATAGCGGCGTGATGTGGGTCTTCGATGGGGCGCATCGCAACGCACGGATGTTTGGCTCCCAGGGGAAAGTGAGCTGGAAAACGGCCATCGATAGCCACCCAGATTTTTTGGGGCTCGAGGTCTATCATCCTCGATGGAGTAATCATCCACGCGTAATCACGCTCACCGGCCCCTACGGAACGACGGCACGCGGAGGGAATCAAATTAGCAAAGGGGGGAACGAGGCTGAAATTTTTGTGGGGCGTTTCTCTGAAAATCTTCGGGAGGTAGAGGACTGGGTGAAACTCACGGAAAATAGCACCGGCGATTACTACCCTGATGTGTGGGTCGCGGGAGGTGAAGCCGTCTCGCTCGATTTGGCAAAGCTGGGGACGGCGGCGCAGCCGAGTTCGGGAGCGGAGAGTGATGAGGCAGGTGTAGAAACCGTTTTCCGCTGGCGCGACGGAAATGGGGATAACAAAATTGGGAAACGCCGCATCACGGTCGAGCCAGTGGGCACCGCGCGGCTGGGCTACCAGTTTCAAATGCTTCTCGATGGCGGGCGCTTCGTCGTCGATGAAGAGTCCACGCAGGCAGTTCAAAAGTTGATGGCTGGCGATGCCGCTTGGTCAGTTTCCTTCGTCCTTGAAGAAGCCGGTGCTCCCAAAGCTCCGGCGGTGTTGGTAGACCTTTCTGGCACAGCACTCTTTCGGATGCCTGGAGGGATCGGCTATGGCGATACTTTCTTGCCGATTTCGAAAATAGGCATGCACACTTACACGCTCACTATTTCTGGGAAGAAACTCATCGCTGCCGCAATCGATGGAAAGCTTGTGAAGCTCGATCAATTTTCAGGAAGTGCTCCTGTGAACGCGACCGCTGGAATATCGTTCGGCTCTGAGATGAATTGGCCGATGGGGTATCAGGCGGGAATATCAGATATCACGCTCGCATCGGGGATTCTCGAGCCACGTCCGGCGGCTGAATCTAGGCAGCCTAAACCGCCACAAATTCGGATTCGAGCTAAGCTTATCGAGAAGCAGCCGACTCCCACTTCTATCGAGCGAGATACGTACGTGCGCTCACTGGTTCATTACACCTACGCCGTGGAGGAAGTGCTCGAGGGGGACTTTAAGGATCAAGAGGTAGCTGTCTGGCATTGGGTTGTCCTCGATGACCGGGAAACCGCCGGTCTCCCAGAAATATTGGGAGAGACCTACGAACTCACGATTGAGCCCGCCGAGGCCCCTTATCATAAGGAACTCGATGGAGAGCTTTCGACCCAGCCATTTACTGACCTTTACTTGGATACGAGAATTCCACGCTATCACCGCTAATGGAGACTTTAAGCGTGACGTCACTAAGTTCTCGTTTTTTCAGAAGATAGCGCGCGAGTGGGACGGTGACACGTTGCTCGATCGTGCGCTGAAGCGGGCGGGCACCCAGCTTGGGATCAAAGCCTGTTTCGGCAAGCGACTCGATGAGATCACTTGCGAAATGGAGGGTGAGGCCGCGGCGCTCTGCTCCTGAGCGTTTGGCGATGGCATTGAGTTCGCCAGCGGTGATTTTGAGGATTGTATCGCGCTCAAGTCCAGAGAAGGGGACGACTCGATCAAGGCGGTTGAAGAATTCGGGGCGGAAGAATTTTTTTACAATCGATTCATCGACCGGGCCGGCGACTTTATCTGGGTCGGTAAATCCTACCGTGCCTGAGCCGCCTGAGCCTAAGTTGGACGTCATGATGATGAGCGTGCTTTGGAAGTAAGTGACGCGACCGAAGATATCAGTGAGGCGACCTTCTTCGAAGACATTCATGAAGATATCGAAGACCTCTGGGGAGGCTTTTTCAATTTCATCAAGGAGGAGGATGCCAAAGGGATTGGTGCGAATGCGACGGACGAGTTCGGAGGGCTCACCGTAAGGATCGCCGAGGAGACGGCGGGAAGCGTCGTAGCCAGCGTATTCGCTCATATCGAGGCGGACGACGCGATCGCGTTCCGGGCGCTGGGGAAAGAGGTGGTCGCCAAGGGCTCGGGCGAGCGCCGTCTTCCCGACTCCCGTAGGTCCGGTGAAAAGAAAGACGCCGAGTGGACGAGCCGGGTCGTTTAATCCGGCTTTAAAACGTGCGAGTGACGAGGTGATTGCGCGGGTGGCTCCGGGCTGACCAAGGATTCGCTTTTCGAAATTTTCTAATACCGTATCGAAACGAAACGGGATGGCATCATCAAGATAGGCCGCAGGAAGGCCGGTAACTTCGCCAAAGCGTGAGCGAACGTGCGCGGCGGTGATTGCTTCCGGCACGTCGGGGGGCGTGGAGGCGGAGGCTGCTGTTTCTGCCAAGAAACTAATCGCCCGACCGGGGAAGCCCGAATAGGGCTGGAAGCGCTGAAAGAGGGAGAAGGCTGCGGTGGGAGCTTCGATGGCAAAAGGAATCCCTTCAGATGCGCCCAGTGCCTCGCCTGCTTTTTTGAGAACTTTACGTGATTGCTCGGGAGTGAAGGGATCTAGCTTTACTGTTTGGAGTTGATCGACAAGACCTGGGAGGATGCGCTCGCAGGCTTCGATTTCTTCTGGGGTGGCTTCGGCGACAATGCGGAGCTCTCCGTGCACAAGATAGGGGACGAGAAATGCGCCAAGGCTAGTCTCGGGGCCGGAGCCTCCAAGGCGGACGAGTTCGAGTAAGTTTTCAATGCAAAGGACTCCTTCGGCGTGCTGGAGTTCTTCGATCACTTCCTCGAGGCGTTCTTCCCACTGTCCGAGATAACGCATTCCTGCGACGATACGGCCTCCGCTGGTAAGCCAGAAAAGTTGGGGGGCACGAGTGCCTTTGCGGGTTTTATCGCGCCGTGTGCGCTCGACTCGAGCTGCGGCTTCAATGAGCACGGAGGTTTTACCGCAGCCATTTTTGCCGACTAGGCAGATAGATCCGGTGGGCTCAGCAAGGCGCGCGACGAGATCACGCACTTCTTTGTCGCGCTCCCAGGTGCGGGAGGTTTTGCGAAGTTCGCGGCCGGTGAGGGGATCTGCGATCGCGGCGAGAGGTAGGGGGGCTTCCTCTTCAAATTTTGGATTGTCGGAGGTCGGGAAAGTGATGCGCAGGGAATCGATCCAGATTTTTTCGGGAGGAAGATAGGGGACGATGTCGCGTGGGGCACGCCCGGCGAGTGCTTGGCGTACGTAGTGTGCGGCGAGATCCTCGAGGTTTGCGTCGGAGGCAAATTCAAAGGTGACATCTACTGTGGGAAGCACTGCGGCGTGCATCCCAGTGGCGCGTTCGCCGACGGCGCAGGGGAGTTTTAATAGGATCGGCGTTTTGCAGGGATAAGTACGGTTCCTGACGCGGTATTCGGGAACTACCTTAATGGTGAGCACGCGGAGGATGACTTGCTCGAAATCCTGAAAAAACGCTTGGTCATACCAACCGGACTCACGGAGCTCAAGTACGTAGGTTTTAAGCTGCTTGAGCACGTCCTTTTGCGTGTCGCCCACGGCGGCACCACGGATGTCGGCATCCACCAAGCGGCCTGCGATGGAGCCGGATGGGTTTTGCCAGAATACTATGGGGAGAGTGGTCAGGAGATTTAAGGGGAAAGATTTAAGGCGGATTGCTTCGGCTCCCTTTTTCTATTTGGGAGCTACCGACCCTTTGCGGAAATCGATACTGTGATTATGTAGGTGAAGGTGGGTGACGTGTTTTGCTTCTTTATTGGTGGCGGTGAGGGTGGGGTTTAGATTGAGCTGGATTCCTTCGACTGAGAGATTGGTGGGCTCTAGGAGCTCTTTGAGATTTGCTTTTTGGCAGAGGCTTTCGACTGCGTTGGCTAACTTGTGGGCGGCGGCGGTGAGTAAGCTTGGGGTGATGAGGTCTTTTAGTAGATCTGTTGGATTATCAGCGGAGAGGATTTTATCTAGGAATCCTTCGATCTTTTCTTCGGGAATGTATCTTACTGGGGGCTCTTTATGGATGAGGGGGCGTCCTGAAGGGCTGCGTCTTGTGGCTTCGGCGAGACTAAGGACGTGATCTCTTAGTTCGCTGAGATTGTGGCGCTCGTCCCGGAGTTCGTAGTAGGCGAGACGTTCGGGACTTAGGGGGGATTCTGGGAGTTCCCATGTATCCATCTCGGAATCGAGTTCGCGGAGTTGGGTGGTGAGTTCGCCGCAGAGGTCTTCGGCTTCTTCCGGGGTAATTTCTTCTGGGGTGGTCGATTCGTGAGGGGCTTGGATGAGGGCAGTGGTGGTGATTGCTTCTGGTGCGATGTGAAGAATGGCGTGGGTCTCAGGGGGAAGACTCGTGAGAGCGGTGGCTAGGGGATCGACTAACTTAGATTCTACGGTGCGGCGCAGTGCGCGCGCACCAAATTCTGGGGAATAGCCTTCGAGGGCGAGGCTATTGGCAACTTTTGGATCGAGATCAATGGCGAGCTTCCTTCCAGAGAGGCCTCCGCGCTCCAAGACTTTAGCGACGAGGCGAGTGGAAAGCGCGGAGATGTGGTCGCGACTGAGCTGATGGAAGGCGATGACGCGATCGAGGCGGTTGAATAATTCGGGGCGGAAAAATTGCTCGGCGGCTTCACGGAAGCCGGATGGGGTGCTGGCAGTTTCGGTGAAGCCGAGTGTTTTTCCGGCGCTGGCGGCTCCGAGATTGGAGGTGAGAACGATAACGGTGTTGCAGAAATCTGCGGTGAGGCCATTGGCATCGGTGAGGCGTCCGTCGCCGAGAACTTGGAGGAGGAGATCGAAGACTTCGGGGTTTGCCTTTTCAATCTCGTCGAGGAGGAGGACGGAGTAGGGATTGCGGCGGATGGCTCCAGTGAGCTGGCCTCCGGGATGGCCGAAGGCTCCGATGAGCCGGAGGGATGCGTCGGGTCCACCGTATTCGTTCATGTCGAACCGAGTGATTTTATCGGCGGAGCCAAAGAAGTATTCGGCGAGGGCTTTGGCGCATTCGGTTTTTCCGACGCCGGTGGGGCCGAGGAAGAGGAAGGAGGCGGCGGGACGTGAGGGGTCGTTTAGCCGCGCTTTTTGCATGAATACGGCATCAACCATGGCTCCCACGGCATTTTCCTGGCCAAGAATTCGCTCGTGGAAGAAGGAGCGCACTGCTGTGGGATCAAGGGGCGTGCCTTCATCAAGGAAAACGGGATTAATTCCAGTGCGCGCTGAGAAGTGGCGGGTGACATCGGCGCTGTCGAGGGCTTCTCCTGGGCGGGCGGCGGCGAGATGACGGAGCATTTCGACGGCTTTGCCGGGAAAGGCTCGGGTGCGAACGAAGCGACGCTGGAGGGCGATTGCGGTGGGGATTGCTCCAGCGGCGAAGGCAACTTTTGTCTTGGCTTCGATGTCGTGAACGGAGCGAAGAACGGTGCGGAGGGTGTCGCGCTCGGAGGGTTCGCGAACTGGGATGACGTGAAAGAGATCGGCGAAGGCGCGATCGGTCTCGCGCACTTTTGCCCAGGCTTCGGGGGTGGCTTCGGCGATGATTGGAAGTGGGTTTTCCGTGAGGTGGACTTTGAGTAGGTGGCCGACGCTAAGATCCGAGTCGCGAGAGCGCCCGGCTTGATAAAGCCCTAACAGATCCTCAAAAACGAGGGTTAGCTTGCGCTCGGTGGCGTGCTTGAGCACGGCGAGAAAGCGCTCTTCCCACTGACCAACGAAGGACATGCCGGAGATGAGACGCTGGGGCGAGAGGAGCCAGAGTTCGGGCTTTTTGCCGCTGCCATTGGGCGCCTCGAGCGTGCGGAAAAGGTATTCGTGAATGATGGCGGTTTTCCCGACTTGGACGGGGCCGAGAAGGAGGACTGGCGCGGGCGGTGCTTTGGGGGCTTTTTTTGTTCCGGGGGCGAAGAGGGTCGTGAGTGCGCCAACTTCGTCTTCCCGGAGAACGGCGCGGTGAAGGTCGGTGGGGAAACGGCGGTTAAGGCAGCGACCTACAGCTTCGAGTTCTTCCGCGCCGGACATTTTTCCATCACCCCCGAGGTGGGCGAGATCGCGCTGGGATTCGTCGGCAAATTGCTGTGCCGCGTGGCTCGTGATTTTGATGTGGGTGAGCCGCGCGCCGGGACCGGCGGCGAAATCTTCTGGCTTGGAATTCCGGGTGTCGTTTTCACGCTCGCGCTCACGAAAGTAGGCGTTGAGCACTTCGCTAGCGCGGACATTCAGCTCGACGCCTCGCGCCCATTCAAAGACGAGATTTGGGAGGCGAGGGGAGAGTACAAGGCGCCGCCCAAGAGCTTCCCAGGCGACGAAAAAGAAGGTGTAACTTGAAGAATGCTTGCGGGTGACGACGCTTATTTTTTCTTTGTAGCTAGTGAGTTCCGGGCAGTATCCCCAGAAGGCGAGATCGTCGTGGCGCATGGATGCGGCCACTTTCGAGACTGCTCGGCGGAAGTCGCCTTCGAGGCCGGAGAGTGCTTTTTCTTCGCGGGCATGGACGCGCTCAAAATCGCTCACGAAAAGCGACGCCGCCCAATAGCGAGGCGTCTCTTCGGTGGCGATACGTTCGGTATAGACCGGGACTGTGAGAGTGGTTTGAATGGTGAAGTGAGAATTAGAAACTGATGTATTACTCTCCGAGGAATTCTTTGCGGATAGATTCGGAGTGAGCTTCTTTTAGTAAGCTGACTAAGAGATCGGCAGTGAAGGTGGTGCGGCCGCGTTTTTTGAGGAGGGCGTCGAAGTAAGTGGGGCGTCCTAGGTCGAAGCGGCGGCGGACGGGTGCTGATTGGTAGTCTGGCTTGCGTAGCGACGATGGGGGGACCGCAATTTTTTCGGGTGGATGGGGAGTGAAGGTGACGAATGCGCGGGAGCGTTTACCGCCTTCGGCGGTGAATTGAAGTGTACCAATTTCTTCGGCAAAGAACCCTGCAGCGGGCGACGCGAGTGAGATTCCGAAAGCGGGGGCGTCAGGCTGAGGAGTGGCGAGAGTGGTCTTAATCTTATCCGGGGGGACGAGGTCGAGCTCGTATGGTGTCGCAGGTTTGCCGGGCTCGGGAATGCGCTGGCGACGGCCAAAGGTGTGTAGTCGAGGCTCGGCGCCCAGGGAAACAGCTGCGCTGAAATAGGCGTCGGCAGCCATGGCGAGCGTTTCTGGTGTGTCGGCTAGGACGAGTAGGGTGCAGGTGGGCGGTAGTGTGGACGCGGTGGATTGGTGGAATTTGGTGAGTAGGTCTTCAAAGTCTGAGCGCCCAAAAATCGGGGGGGGGACAATGCTCTCATCATTGATTGCGAGAAGGAGGCTTTCTTCGTGATCGCGTGTGAGGTTCGTCGCATTTTCAAGCTCGCCAAAGAGGGCTTCGATACTTGCGAGGCGTTTGCGATCGGCAGTGCTGTTTCTCTTGGTGAGTCTTACGGAAAGGCGCGACCGCTCGGCAGAGAGTGTCGCGAGTGGTGGGGAAGCGGCGACTTTCCCGAGATCACGGCGAAGACTGGAAGTCTCCCGGTAGCGGAGAGCAAGATCATCGGCGGGCGTTTCTTGTTCGGAGGCGCGGGCGTTTAGCGAGAATGTGATGTTCTCTTTTTTATCGAGATCAATCTGCAAGACAGCATCGCGCAGCGAGACGGATGCAAGACGCTCGGCGGCAGGGGCGAGGACGTGGCGCTCTAGAGCGCGCTTGAGTGGACGCGCTCCGTAGCGTGGGTCGTGGCCCAGCTTGGTAATATGAGCGACTACTTTTTCGCTGACCTGTAGCTTGACCCCGCGCCCGGCAAGGCCATCGCGAGCGGCGGCTGAGCCGATCTCACGGCGAAGGATCTTTTCGATGACCGGCAGGGGCAGGGGATCGAATGGGACGATACGATCAATGCGATTAAAGAGCTCAGGACGCAGAGCGGACTTCACCGCACCGGTGAAATGGACTTCTGCATTGTGCCCATTCTCTCCACCTCCCATGAATCCCATCGAGCCGCGCTGGAATTCACGCGCACCGAGGTTCGAGGTCATGATGATGACAGTATTGGTGAATTCGGCGACGCGTCCGGCTCCATCGGTAAGGCGCGCTTCGCCGAGCACTTGCAGGAAGAGATCGAAAACTGCTGGGTGCGCTTTCTCGAATTCATCTAACAGCAGCACGGAAAACGGCTGCTCGCGTATCTTTGAAGTGAGGAGTCCTTCTTTTCCGCCGAGACCGGATTCGGAGACGAGTCGGCTCGCGCTGCCAGGTGTGCCGTATTCGGACATATCGAGCCGGAGCATCCGCTCAGAGCTGCCGAAGAGATAGGCCGCGAGTCGCTTGGCGAGTTCCGTTTTGCCGACGCCGGTGGGGCCGATGAAGAAGAAGGAAGCGAGCGGTTTTCCCGGGCGGTTTAGCTCGGTTTTGATCGTTGCGAGGGTGTCCGTAACGAGGCCGACGGCGCGTGGTTGGCCGGCGACTCTTTTTGAAAACCACTCTTCCGCTTCCTCAAGATCAAGCGGATGGTCGTCGGAAAGGAGCACCGGAGGCATTCCCGATTCTCGGGAAAACGCATCGAGCACGGCGGCAGTATCGAGTGTCTCGGCAGCGACCTCTGCCCTGGAAAGGAAACGCAATGGGCGGCCGGGAAACGCGGAGTAGCTGGAATACCGACGGTGAAGAGAGGCGGCTCGATCAATTGCCTCGCTCGAAAATTTACTGCCGAAAACGCTATGAAGAATCGAATCCGCAACCGCCTTTTCTGGCTCAGGCACCGGTAATTGGCGGAAAGCATCGAGTAGCTTAGGCTCCCGCTTCTCGATGACGGCAAGCTGCTCAGGAGTGCATTCCAGGATCGCCGTAAGCTGCCCCCGCATCAGGTAGGGACGAAGAAATGAGGCGATACTTTCTTGGCTCGCCGTGCTCTGACCGACTTCCACAAGCTCTAACAGAGATCCCAAATGAAGCACGGCACGCTTCTCTCCAGCTTCGGCGACGATCTTTCGACAGCGCTCCTGCCACATCCCAAAGCCGCACATCCCAGCGACAAGGCGTGAGCCACTTGTCCGGTAAAACTGCCGCGCGCTCAGGCCGTGCGTCCGTTTCGTGCGGACGAGTTCGTGGAGCAGGGCGGTTTTCCCGACTCCTGCCGGCCCTACCAGAAGCACCGAGTGCTTGCGCTTGCCTCCAACGAGCGAACCGAGTGTCGCCACAAGTGCGTCCATCCCAAATGCAGGACTCATCTTTCGTGGTTCCAGCCGAGTCGCCACCTCATCGATTACGGCCTCAGAATCCTTCTCGTCCCCTTGGCTCGCGCGGTATTCATCTACTGGCGAGCGTGGGGTCAATTTCCAATCGCGCGTGTGTACTTCGATCTCCCGACCGCGGTCGAGGTAAGCGAGATCGAGAAGAGAATTGGAAAAGCCCTCGCGAAGAATCGCTTCGCCTACCTCAGGGACAATGCGGTTTTGCAGCGCTTGCTCATCAGCCGCCACGATTTCGATGCCTAGGCAGGGCACGTATGCAATCGCAACGCCGCTGCCATGGAGCCAGTGGACATAGGGAAGATTGAGCGTCACGGGCTTGCTCCAGACGACTGTTTTCTGCCCGTTTGGTGGCCCCACTTTTACCGACACTTTTGCGGGGATCACGCGAGCGCCCGGCTGCCGCCGCTGCACCTCTTCCGGTGGGCGTGTCTTGAGCAGATCTTCCGCTACTTTGAGCTGCGCAGAAAAATTCTTTTCCGGGGCAGCATTGAACGTCGCGATCTCGGGGAAGTAGAGAAGGTCGGATAAGTACTGGGGCTCCCCGTGTACATTCGGTTCGAGTGCCTGGGAGATGGAGATGGCTTCGATCTGCATTGGGGGGAGATGCGAGCGCGAACCCTAGAGCAATATCCTCAGCAAAACGAGAGATTTATGATGGATCCACCAGTCTATAAAACAGTCGCGACGGTTCCGACGCTGTAGGGGCTGTGAATGATTCCAGCGCCTCTTCAGCCACAATCGCTGCTGCTCCGGGCAGAGGTGTCCAATTTATCATGTCCGGAGAATGTTCAATACGATACGTGCGACCGGGAACTGCTCCCCAGCTCAAGATTGGCCGCCCATCCGGAGCGAGCGAGATGCCCACTGTTTCCCTCAAATAAAGTTGGGCATCGTCATCTCGAATCGTCAGTGTTGCTGTAGGTGCAGGGATCCGCGCGAAAATCGGATTCGAGAGCCTGATCTGGAATGTTTCGTCAATTTCTGGGGTTAAGTCATTTATTATTGGCACGCGCACCACTTGGCTTGTTGTTGCTCCTTGGAAGGTGATTGTTCCGCTTGTGGCGGTGTAGTCTTGTGCTGCCGTCGCGGAAATGGATTCGAGGCTATAATTCACCGAGACGATTTCGGGGAACGAGTGGGATTTCGATATCTGAATCAGCATAGTACCTTCCGACTCTCGCTGAGAAGTGGCGGCAGCTGAAACCACGGGAAAGGAGGCGGGGTCGATAAACGTGATCTCTAGATCGTAGAGCTGGACGCGGTCTGTATTTGTTGTGGGTAAAACGTGAATTCTAAGATCTCCGGCTGGAGGAAAAAATGCCTCAACACTCTCCGTGACACCTGCCGGCTGGCTATCAGCTCGCGCGATAATATTTCCCGTCCTGTCCAGAATATTGAAATTTAGGTCGTGCACTGACCCTGCGGCAAAAAACGTCCCAGCGGAGCAGGAATCATCAGCGTTCTGGCCGCCCTCTAGGTAACTGCCACCAATCGGGCGCAGTTTTACTCGCAAGGCTGAGCCGGGAGCAGGCTGGCTGATTTTGTAGTAATCCTGGTCATCATTATCATCAATGCTGAGGTGCTGAATGATCCGCGTGCCTGACGGGAAGATGCCGAGATCCGCTGGACGGTTTCCATTATTATTGTCCTCCGCCTGGATGTCGTTGTCACGATCCTCGTAGGCATCGCCGTAGCTACGCTGGGCGCTGTAAATGTCATCTATCTGGGGGCCGTCGAAGGCGGTGGTGATACTCGGTTCCATCAGCTTTGTTGAATTGATCGGGCACACGTGACTTAGCCCCAATCCGTGACCGTGCTCGTGGGCTATTGTGTTGCGGAAAGGAAGTGAATCGTTCGCAATATTTTCAAAGTAGGCATCTGAAGTGTCGATGATCATGTCGCCCGAATTCGGGCCGTAGTTCGTGGCGAGCACTCCGAAATCCCCATCGAGGGCACGTCCAGAAATTCGGATATCTGGACGGACGAAAAGCTGGCCGGGAGAATTTGGGAGCGGCACGCCATCATCTTGAGGCTGGTAAACATAGCGGATTCCCGCGCGCTCCGCCCAGCTATCGAAGACAGATTGGAAGTGCCGGATCCAAGCAGCTTCGCTGCCGTAGATCGCGTTGAGTCGTGCGCGGAGATTGCTTGGCGCAGGCTCGGAATTATCTGGGTGCCCGCTAAGCCCCGGAGCCATCGTTCCGTCCGCCACAATTCCCCATGTGAGTACGATTTTATCTGCTCGCTTCCATGCGGGTAAGGGGGAGGGGTTTGATGCGCTTCTTCTCCAGCGGTTGTTTGGAAAATATTGGAACGCGAGTGGTGTGATTTCCCCGGTGATTCCTGCGGGAGCCGGCACCGAGCGATTCGCGCCTACAGCTTCGATGAGTGCGGGAGAAGCCCCTTCGGCGAAACAGATCCAAGGCGGCGGCACCGGCGCTGATTCCGAGAGCCCCTGCTCATCACCGACTTTTTCTGTAAAGCTTTCTGGCAACGCTTCCTCCGCCAGCCATGCCTGGAGGGTGACTTCGTAATCGAGCCATGCTTTGCGGCGACCTTCGACTACCGATTGTTGCTCGGGCGAAAGCGAGAGATCAATTAATGAATGATAATTTATCTCTGACGGCTCGTCAGGTATTGTGGTAAATTCAAAATCTTGATTCTCAGCGCCTACGTTGTGAACCGCCGTTTGGCTTGAGTTACCAAGTGGCTTTGCTTCTCGAGTAGCAAAAGGCGTCGCGTCGGGGAGCCCTTTAGCAATCGACGCATTGATCGCGGGACTCGTCCTTACCGCGTCCTCTTCGGAAACGGGGGCAAAGAGAGCCAGAAGGATGAGCAGGGAGCTCGTCCCGGTTGCTGCTGGAAGGGATCGGATCAAAAGGGAATTTACGCTATGGCAATTATAACACAGATGACAGGCTTTGCTGCCCGATCCAAAAAATGCTAATCCTTCAGGCTAGCAGATGCCGCGAGTTCTTTGAATTTAGCCATAATGCTTTCCACAGAAGCTTCAGCGCCAGTGAGCTTGATGAAAATCGGGGCTTTCGCTCCTGGGATGATTGCGCCGAGCATTGCGTGGTTTGGAATCGGAGTTTTCTTTCCTCCGAAGGGTGGGCCGGAGAGAAAGGTGCCTTTGATGTGGACGATCGTGGCTTTTTTGCCTTCAAGGCCATTGAGAGCGATTTCTTCAGTGCTGCTAGTGGCACCGGCTTCAAACTGCCCTTTCCACCGCGCGATATTTGCCTCCACAGAGCCTCCTTGTCCTTCTCCGAAGAAATAGAAATCTGCACTGAGTTCCTTGGCTTCGCCACCAGGCGCAATCATGAGTCCGCCACGGCTCATCGGGCGTGCCGCTTTTTTGGGCTTCCATGATTCACCTTCAGTGAAGGTGAGGCCTCCTACTTCGATTGCTGAAGCGGAGCCGAGAGTGAGACAGAGGGCAAAAAGAGGAAGTATTGGGCGCATGATGAATCTTAAATGAAAATTCACTGGCAAACAAAGCCGTTCTCTACGAATTCAAGAAATGGAAAATTCATACAAAGTAGGTGTCGTCGGTTACGGCTGGGCGGCGACAGCGCATATTGATGCGATTAACGCAACAGATCAGGGCGAAGTGATCGCCGTTGTCTCTTCACGTGCGCTCGATCCTGCGGAGTTGGAGAAAACACACGGAACAAAGATTGCCGTTTTCTCGACACTTGAAGCGATGCTCGCGGACGGCGGCGTGGATGCCGTATCGGTCACAAGCTATCCTAGCAGACACCGCGCCGAGGTGGAGAAAGTCGCAGCGGCAGGAAAGCATGTGATCATCGAGAAGCCGCTAGGTCTCACTTTGGAAGATTGCACCGCGATGCGTGAGGCAGTTTCCGCCGCAGGTGTGAAGAGCTGCGTGTGCTTTGAGCTTCGGTTTATCAGCCAATTTTCCACAACGATGGAGCTCATCGGGAACGGTATGCTCGGCGATATCCACTACGGTGAGGTCGATTATTACCACGGTGTGGGTCCCTGGTATGGGCAGTACCGCTGGAACACAACGAAAGCCGAAGGGGGAAGCAGCCTGCTCTCCGCTGGCTGCCACGCAATGGATGCGCTCCTACTCTGTATGGGGGGCGAGATCGAGGAAGTCACGAGCTACGCGACCCAATCGAAGAATCCAATCTTCCAAAAGTACGAATACCCCACCACGACCGCAACGATCTTGAAGTTTGCCGATGGCCGGATTGCGAAGTGTGCATCAGTGATCGATTGTATGCAGCCGTATTACTTCCACACCCACCTTGTGGGAAGTGAGGGAAGCTTGCTCGATAATAAGCTCTACTCCACTAAGCTTGGTCTTCGCGACAAGAAGTGGGCGGATCTCCCAGTGGCGCTTGCCGATTCAGGGGACGTTCACGATCACCCTTACCAGGCGCAGTTCCAGGCGTTCTTTGATGCGATTGATCGTGATGAAGATATGCCGCTCACGAGCTTGAATGATGCATACCGAACTTTCGAAGCTGTTTTTGCTGCCGATAAATCAGTAGAAGAAGGACGTGCCGTGAAAATTTCGGAACTCAGATAATGGTGGTGGTTTCTCATCAGGATGTAAACTGAATGCCCGGCATGAAGTTTGAAATGGGGATAATCGCCCCAGCACATCACATGATAAAGCGCTCCCGCGAATTGGATTCTCACTTATCTTGATTAGTATCAGGGTCTATAGTGCACGTGGGTGAGCGGATTCGAGCCTGAAATCGGCTCCTGCCCCCTTGGGAGAGTGCGGAAATAGTCGCTGCTTGTCCCGCCTTCAGCGACAATTACCCTGTAGTGCTCGCCGAAGACATGGCCGGAAGTGCCGGTATCTGGCGTTGTAGCGCATTGTGAAATTGGCTCCTGAGCCCTCCCTCGCCGACAAGATGGACGTTCCATCCTGACCCACGAAGCCTATCTTCTATCCTAGCCCCTTGGTGCGTAGTCGGCTCAGGCTGTACCAGGGCGACGCTTCAGAGTCGGAAGATACCGGCAGCGCTTTAAAGGCAT
>CALAIY010000080.1 GCA_937922595.1 uncultured Verrucomicrobiales bacterium
CGCACGACAGCCCGCGCAAAAACCCGAGGCTCAGCCTCCTGCCAATCGTAAGTCACGATATAGGTCGCTCGTAATCTCCCATCACCCGCATCACTTACTGAAACAGCCTCCACTGAAACAGCCTCCCCTGCCGACCGCCAACTTATAAGATCAGTACTGAGTTCCAAATCCAATTTAAGATCAGTGACACCCTCAATATAAGTAATCTGCGCTGTAACCGTCCCATCCTCAAAAGTCACAAACCCAATATCAAGAGACCCATCACCCAGAAGAGATTCTAAAAGATTTTCGTCCTCTCTACTAATTGGATCCAACCATTTTGAATAAAGATATTCCTCCACCTCAACCCGCTCAAAATCATCAAGACGCCGGTCGAAAACAATTAATTCAGCGACCTCGGCATCCGAGCGCTCATTAGAGTTCCAGCCATTGATAGCAAGCCTATCCGGAACACTGCCACCGTCCGAGGCTCCCACAAAGATACGATCCCTAAAATAAGACTCGCCACCGTCAATCCCGCCGGAGCCTACATGAAGATGCCAAGCATCATCAGAATTAGAGCCATCCCCTGCAAAATCCCCCGCAAACATCGTATAGCTATCAGACCAATTTCCAAGAAACCAGTTAGTATACGTATCAAGCGTAGACAGCACTCGTTCGCGATTTTCCCCCGAGTATCGATTAACTATAAAAATAGTGTAATCCTCAAGTGACTGAGTGGGAATTGCAAGACCATCAGCTGGCGTGAATGCAACAACCTCCGCCTGCCCCCAAGGAAAGACAGATGCGCTAATTCGAGGCCCACTCATACCATCAGGTATTGCATGCCGATCCGCTCCCGAAAGATCACCCCACCGAGTAACGAGCCCATCAACCGTAGTGATCGAATTAAGATCTGACACATCCAACCAAGTGGCGAGACCACCCTTAATCGGAAGAATAAACTGCGGTTCCAGACTTGGATCTGGATCATCACTTATAAGAGTAACCATGGCCACCGCCTCCTCTCCAAGCTCATAACCTCCACGATCGAGCAAAGTGAGTTCGACCGTTTCATCCTGCTCAAAGCTCATATCGTCGAGAACCGAAACATCAAGGTACTCTACGCCATCTGCGCCGATAATCACCTTACGAGGAAGCATCGCGAAATCGTCACCTTCAGTTGCTGTTCCATCGAGTGTAAATTCAACCTCTATTGGAAAAGCCGGAACAGGATTTGCTACGAACTGGAATGTGGCCTGCTCTTCTCCCGTCCCCGACTCACCGCCTTTTGTATCCACAGCCATGATCGATACGATTACAGGCGTCACTGAGCTCGCTGCTGCGTCATATAAAAAAGCCGATGCGGGCACCTCCTCACGAGTAAACCCCGGCCCACTCCATTCGAGTTCAAGAATCTCGCCTTCATCACTTTCAAAAAACTCAATCTCAATACCAGTTCGCCCAGCTTCACTTGTAATCGTAGCTTCCTCAGTTTCTGGGCCGTGTATACCGTCATTTTCGATCACATTCGCACCACCGATCCGAAGGCGACTACCGTCATCTGAAGTTAAGTAAAACGTATAATTGCCAGCCGATGGCATATCAATAAACCCAGAAAACTTATAAGCGTAATTAGAATCTCGAAGGCGATTAGTAATTAAAGGCCCATCCGAAACACCCGTCATTTGAGGGGTAAGCATCTCAAAATTTGGTAGCACCTCAAGAGGCTCAGTTTCGTAGTAAGCATACTCAATCCCTGGAAGGAACTCACGATCACGGTAGTCGTCAGGGTCTAGGGAATGAATCCACTCCGCGATTACTTCTGCTGCAAAGTTATCAATTCTGTTTCGCCCTAGAGGCGGCATTTGCTCCCCGCCGGTAATTATGATGCTCGAATGAATTCCTGATGCAGGGACATTCCCAGGAGCCAAAACGCGCTCCCCAGGAACACCCCCTTGAGGCCGGCCAAGAATACCATTGATAATATTCGACGCTTCGAGGGAAGTCGTGAAACGAGCATCAAAACCGGACGAAACCCCCCCGGGGCGATGGCAACCGGAGCAATTTGCGTCAAGGTAAGAGCGCGACCTATCAACAAGCGAAGCTGCCTCATTTTCAATAGCAGTACTGCGAAGTAAATTATCAGAAGTCGCCCCAAGAGGGGGACTGAATAGATTTAAATGCCCGAGTGTACGGAGCTGATTATCCGATCGACCAGTGGCAAGATAAGTATAGTCACGATTTAGCTGATGAACTCGAAAACCTAACACGCCACCTGATGCGGGAGTATGGCAAGTGATACAATCTTGGCGACCAGGAAAATCCCATCGCTGAACGCGTGAGGTAGTAGCGCCAGTCACTACGGTAATATCCAGAGAATCTCGCCCCGCGAGAAGCACCGCATCTGTACCTTCACTATTCCACCGGTAACTCACACCATACCAACCAGTATCGCCGTGAACCATAAAGCGTGTCTCTACCCTCTTTGTAATCGAAGGATCTTGCTCATCGACCGGAAGCTCAAGGTGCTTCACAAAAACAGTGCCTTTCGGAAAGGATGGGTCACCATCTTCAGGCATTTCCACACGCGCCTCAGGCGCTCCATAACTGCCGTCATTCGGCACAGCAACCCAGCGCTGCTTCTCCGCATCATCAGAATAGAAGGGTTGATTCACCGTATAAGGTATGAGGCCTGCGGAAGGCGTCAGCGACACAAGATCCACAAATGCACCTGTCTGCGAGAGGAGAGCCGGAGGATCAGGCACGGGGTCACCTTCTCGTACAAGACGATAAATCACACCTCCATCGCGGTCAGTACCATTCACCTCAAGAATGAGTAATGTTCCATCCGGCCCGAGACCAAACCCTGAAAGCCCTACTTTACTACCACCACGAGTTAAAGCGGTGAGACGCTCGACTGTAGATGTATTTCCTGGCTCACGATCAAGCGCCCAAATCTGCTTAGTCACGTGATCGCCAAATATATAACGCCCAACGAGATCAGGAAATCGCGTCCCGCGATAAATACGTCCTCCAATAACCGCACGCCCCGCACTTCGACCATAATCATGAACTGGAGCGACTTCGTTTCCGATAATAGAGGCTGGGCGCCCCCGTGGCCCGCCTATCCTTCCCTCACGAAACGTCCACTGTGCATTATCACCTTTCCGAAGGATCGTCACTTCTTCACGCGCGCTCTGGCCAATATCACCAACCCAAATATCTTCAGTCTCCTCATCATACCATGCCACATGTGGGCTCCGTAGCCCAATTGCCCAAAATTCTTCGAGATTTCCACCATCTGGATCTACCCAAGGATTATCATTTGGAATAAAATAGTTTGCAGTCGAGCTTGCAGGCCATCCCGCCGGACGTAATGGGCTCCCGTCGACCTCTTGGGGTTGGCGACGGATCGGATGGCTTTTGGATGAGTCTTGATCCACATCAATCCTAAGCACACCACTGAAAAGACGGTTATCTATTTCCTGTGCCACGCGCGTTGGGTCATTCGCCCACCCCTCATCGCCTACTGAAGTATAGAGGAACCCATCGTTTCCGAAAAACATATCACCTCCATTGTGCCAGGCATGGCGATCGAATTGATTAATTAGAACAAGTTCGCTCGAAGAATCCACTACACTTTCTCCATCAGGCACAGTAAATCGCGAAAGTCGCATGTACGCAGGAGCCATATCACTCCGCGTAGCATCTCTATCTGGTGTGTACTGATAGCGAACATAAATGTACCCCCGGTTCGGAGATCCAGAAAGCCTCCATTCTGGGTGAAACGCCATTCCACCCATCCCGCGATCACCCGAAGTCTGCGTATTCGCGGAACGGTCTAAAAAAAGCGTTTTTTGCGAGGTATTTCGATCCGCTCCGTCAAAGAACCAGATCTGGCCATTTTTGCCCACAATGTAAGTTCGGGCAGAGCCAGTATTTGGCTCAGTAAGCACTCTTACCGGATCAATGAACGTGAGATTCGGATACGCATTCTCGACACTCCACGCCCCTGCCCCCTCCCCTCCCGTGGGAATATTCTCTGGAAATACCCCATTCAAAAATGGATCAATCGCTTCAGCAAAATCAAGACCAAACTGCACTGCAATTGAACTTGCTACAGAACACGCCAGCGCGCCAACAACGGCCAATGTCGGAAAAAAATTCATTAAATACCGCTCTATAAATCGAGAGCGGATCTACTATAGCACAAAAATACGTCTCATTTTTACTATTTTTATCAGAAATAAAATAATCATGGCGTTTTTCCCTTCTTGCGCCAACGCGTTGCGCAACGAAATTCACCGCCCGGAGTCGGCGTATCCCCTTCTCCCCTCTCACTTCACATGCTCTTCAGCGCCCTCAATAAAGTCCGTGAAAAGGTCACGGACACTCGCACTGCCTTCGCCTCCGATGACGAGAAGCCTTTTCTCGATCACCTTGAGGATTTGCGCACGATGCTTATGCGTATCGTCATTACCCTGCTGGTCGCCATGCTCGGTTGCTTTATTTTCCACAAGCAGCTCCTAGAAATCACATACAAGCCAGCCAAAGCTGCCGGACTCATTGAAGGAGAGCCCTTCGCGCTCCCCGAGGCCATCGCACAGCCCGAATGGAGCAAAGCCGAAAAAATCGCAGAGGCGGCCGCGCTGGTCGACCCCGCTTACCGTAATCATTTCCTCGATGCGGTCACTGGCGAAAAACCCGAATTACGCGCCCTCGTCGAAGCCTATGCAATCTTCACCGCCGCCTCCTCTGTCGATCCTGGCGAGCCACGCCAAAAATTCGTCAGCGAAACTGTAAACAGCCGCGAAGAGATCAGTAAATTTGTAAACATTCTCCTTACAGACAACCCAAATGCCGACCCCAAAGGCACTCGCTCGAAGATCAAGCTCATCGCCCTACGCCCCTCCGAAGGCTTCATGATCTCCCTCAAGATCTCACTCTTCGCCGGCATTGCCCTCAGCTTCCCCTTTCTCCTCTTCTTCATCGCAGAATTCGTCCTCCCCGGGCTCCACAAAAAAGAAAAAAAGCTCCTGGCTCCTGCACTCGCCGTTGGCTTCGGCCTCTTCGCCGTCGGCGCGATATTTTGCTATACCGTCGTCGCCCCACGCGCCCTGGAGTTTTTCCAGTCCTACTCCGAAAATCTCAACCTCGAAAACACCTGGACCATTGGCGAATACGTTAGTTTCGTCACCCTATTAGTCCTCCTTTTCGGCCTCTGCTTCGAGCTCCCCGTAGTCGTACTCGCACTCGTGAAGCTCGAGCTACTCAGCTTCAAGCAGATGAATGGATCGCGATCCTACGCGATCGTAGCCATCTATTTCATTGCTGCGCTCATCACGCCCACCGTCGATCTCATCACACTCAATCTTCTCGCCATCCCCATGCTTCTCCTTTACGAGATCAGCATTTGGCTCGCCTACTTCCTCGAGAAATCCGACCGCAAAAAGGAAGAAGCCGAGCGCGCCGAACGCCTCCGCAAATACGCCTCCGGCGAAACCGCCACAGGAGCCTCCGCAGCACTCTTCAGTGAAGCCCCTGAGGAGCATGAAGAAGATCACGAGCAATACCACGACGAAGAGGAAGACTTCGGCAACGACGAATACCACGACTCCGAAGGGCGCTGGATCGGACCGCCCTCAGATGACGAAGGCGAAGATAATTTCGATGACGATGATGATGAGCCTGGAGACGACGTCCCATTCTACGACGAAGACGGCTCACGTGACCCCGACTCTGGGAATAAGACGGAATCCTAAGATCCTTCAAATTTCCGCTGCGGATTATCCGCCCAGAAACTCCCCACCGCCATTACCAGGGGGATCACCAAGCTCGCCCAAAGCGCTGGCGCATAGCTCCCGCTCACGCGAAACGCCAGCGCGAAAAGCACCGGACCCGCCGCGCTTGCCAGCACCAAGCTACTCATAGCCACACCGCTGATAGCACCCAGATGTTTGCGCCCGAAAAATCGCGGCCACACGATCCCTCCCAGAGCCATAAACGCTCCACCACACACCCCATTACCCAGGATATACATCGCCATCCCCACTGTGGTGCCCACATACAGCAGCCCCAAAACCCCCACCACCGCCGCCACGTTCATCACAAATAGAAGATACTTCAGCCGCATCCTACCGCTCACCCATCCGAAAGCTAAATTCACCAGCACACTCACCACAGCCATCGGAAAGAAATATGAGAGAATCGTAGACTTCTCCAATCCAGCCTCCGCCGCAATCGACACGATATTAAATGTATAAGCCGTCGAGAAAATCGAGAAAAAACTAAGCGTTAAGTTAAACGCCCAAAATGCCCAAGTCCTCAGCGCCTCCGCTCGGGTAAATGCCTTATAAGTAATCGAATCCGCATGAGCCACCTTTCGCTGTTTCCCAGAAATATCTCCGTCCATCACCAGCCCACACTCCTCCGGATTATCCCGCACCAGCAACCATCCCAGTCCACCCATCACCACAATCGTCACCCCTCCCAAGACCATCCAAGCACCGCTCCAGCTATACTTCTCAATCAACGCATCCAAAAAATTCGGAGCCACCGAAAACGCAAACGAAGTCCCCACGCCCCCCAAAGCCAGCGCCGTTCCCCGGTGAAAATCAAACCACTTCCCCATCACATTCCGACAACTCATCGTCAGCACCCCCTGCGCCGAAGCCCGGATCAAATAAAACCCCAGCGTAATCAACACAAGCGCCACCCCCGTCCGCGCCACCCCCTCCATCGGCCCCAGATCGAGAAGCCTCCGCATCTGCGAAAGATAAAAAAGCACCAGCCCCGTCACCAGCGACGAATACACCACCATCTTCCGCGCCCCCAGAACATCAAAAACACGCCCAAGCCAAGGCAGACTAAATCCACTCACCATCGTCCCCACACAATACGCCGAACTCAGCTGCAATCGCGTAAGCCCCAACTCCTCCATCAGAATATCGGTAAAAACACTCACTCCCATCGTCTGCCCCGGAATCGAAAAACAAATCCCTAGCGTCGCGACCGCCACAATGAGCCAACCATAAAAAAACGGCATCTTCGCCGGATTAAAAGGCACCGCAGGACGCCATAATTTTGGAAGCTCAGTTTTCAGCCAACACCCCTATCACTCGCCCCAAGAAACTCCACCGCGCGCCGACAAAAATACCGCTCACCGCCCCCCTCATAAAACCCCACATGCCCCCCATAGCGCGCCACCTCAAGCTCCAGCACCTCACTCACCTCCGCCACCCCATACGGAAAACACTCCGGCGTCAAAATCGGATCATCCTCCGCCATTAGCAAAAGCGTCGGCACCGACACCCCCTCAAGCACCCGCCCACAAGACGCCTGCTCCCAGTAATCATACACATCCCCGAAGCCATGCAGCGGAGCCGTAAAACGCGCATCGAAATCCGCAAACGTCCGTATCTCATCAAGCCCCGCAAGATCCACCTCCCCAGGAAATTGCACCGCCTTAGCCCGCACCTTCCCACGCAGTGCCCTCATAAAATGAGCCATATAAACGCGGTTTTCTCGCCCCGCCATCCTCTCCGCAGAAGACCGCAAATCCGTCGGCACCGACACAGCCACCGCCCGCGACACCCCCACATCCTCCCGCTCTCCCAAATACTTCAGCACCTGATTCCCCCCAATACTGAATCCCAGCAGCGCCACCTCTCCATACCCCTCGCCCCTCACCCGATCCACCACCACCGCCAAATCCTCAGTCATCCCAGAATGATAAGACGCCACCCTTAAATTAGGCACCCCCGAGCACCCCCGATAGCACCACGGCCACACATCCCATCCCGCCTCCACCAAAGCCGATACCGCAGCCCGCAAATACCCCCGCCGCACATCCCCCTCCAGCCCGTGGCACACCACCACCGCCCTCGAATGCCCGCCCCTCCGGGGAAACGCATCCACAAAATCCCCATCCCCCGTCCCAATTCGCACCCG
>CALAIY010000081.1 GCA_937922595.1 uncultured Verrucomicrobiales bacterium
GAAGGCCATTTTGATGCATCTCCTCGCCGCGATTCGCTTGGGTGGAGTAGTCTAGCTAACGGTAGGACACAAGCTGAACCATCTGCGTTTTTCGCCCAAGCTGGAGCTAGAGGCGATGCAACCAGCGAATTTACTCAGCGAGACGGCGCTGGTCTTTTTGCGAAAGTTCTGCAATTTTTTTGGTAACGACGCGGCCACCGGGGAGACGGAGTTTCACCTTGTCTCCATCGGTCTTAATGAGTGAGGCGGTGATTTCCTTTCCATCTGCGAGAGTCCAAACACTCTCGTTCGATGGCGCGCCGGTATCGCCTCCGACTGCGATTTGTTGGCGTGCACGGGTGCGAAGCGCATTTTTGAGGGCGGCTTGGAGCCCAGGTGCCTGGGGATGACCAGAGAAAACGAGTTTTCCGGCAACATCGAAGAGAAAGGATTTAGGGAGGCCTGCTCCGCCCATTTTGGGACCTTCGCTGCCGAGAACTACGGGATATGTGAGCTGCTCTTGCTCGATGAGCTCTAGAATAGTGCTGCGTTCTGATTCTTGAACTTCAGCGGCGATGGTGACAAGCCCGGCTGCACGGTGCTTTTTATCGAGTGCGGAAAGTGTGGCGAGGGCTTTGATGGAGGGCTCGGAGCGGGTGCCCCAGTGGGTGAGGAGCGTGACTTTGCCTGAGAGAAATTCTGGAGTGATGGGGGATCCGGTGAGGTTTTCGCCGAGCTTCCATTGGCTCACGTGGTGATCTGGGAGTGCCTCGGCGGCGGACAAGCGCCCCATTGGTAGGAGTGGTGCGAAGAAGAGGAGGAGGGCGACGACTTTCCGGCGGTGCATGGTGGGAACACCATAGCGCTTCGCTCGGTGCTCGACGACACAAAAAAAGGCGCGGCATTGCTGCCGCGCCCGTGGAGGGGAAAGGGAGTTTTAGGCTTCAGCCTGTTCCTCGCGAATATCAGGGATGGGCATGAGGCTAAGTTGCCCGTGGAGCTCTGGATGGATGTAGCTTCCGAGCCCACGAAGGACAAGCTGATCGCCCATACGTGATGGGCGCACGACGGCGGCGCGCATTTGAAGGCGGGCACCATCGAGGAAGAATGCGAGGTTGAGCTCGTGGAGATTGCTCCCGAGGACCGCTTCACCGTGGACGGATTCGGCGCGGCAGCCATTGACGACCATTCCTGTGCGAAGACGGCCATGACCGCCACCGATTTCGACAGTGGCGAAGATGTAGCTGGAGCAATCAGGGAACCCAAGGCGAACCTCGAAGTTGCCGGCGACGGCATCGGCTACTGGTAAGCGAAGGGTGCGGCTAAGGGTCTCGCCGGAGATGAGGTTCACGACTTCGTCGTCGTAGCTTCCATCGAAAGCAGTGCCGATGAGAACTTCAGGGACTCCGGCAGCGACTGCTGCTGCTGCAGTGGCGGCGGCCTTTCCAAGTTTAGTTTGCTCCTTGGCGGCTACTTCCTCAGGGGAAAGAAGGCGAATAATATCGGACTCCTCCTGCTCGACGACCTCAGCAATGGGCTCCTCCTCAGGCTCAATAGTAGACTCCGGCTCTTCGCTCAATTCGGCGATAGGCTCTTCGATTACTGGTGGCGCAGCTTCAGGCTCTGGCTCCGGTGCGATGAAGGCTGGAATTTCGATTGGAGCAGCCTCGGCGACTGGAGCCTCATCTATTTCGACCTCGGAGGCAGGCTCCGCAATCTCAATCGCCTCGGGCTCTACCTCTGCGACCACTTCGGATTCCGCTGCAGGAAGCTCAAGCGGGATGATTTCTTCTTCGAGCAATTCAGGAGTCTCGGAGACTGGCTCTTCGGCAACTTCGACCTCTTCAGCAACTTCCTCAATTTCTTCGAAAAATGCTCCCGGGGTGCGAACGAGCATTTCTTCGGGAGAAGCCTCGGCTTCTACTTCAGGAATAGCAGGGCGCTCTACGTAATCCGGCGCGCTCGTCTTCTCGGCAAGTGCCTCGATCTTTCGTTGAGCCTCAGCAAGAGGACTCAATGGTGCATCCTCTTCTGAGAGTGGCGCAAGAACAGTAGGACCATCAGTGACGACAGGCGACGGAATTTCAGGAACCTCAGGCGTAGCAAGTTGAAACGGTGATGCGGCGGCAACTGGAGCAACTTCCTCTTGCACCTGGGCAATTGGCTCTTCTACAGCAGAAATTTCAGCTTCAGGCACAGACTCCGAAACCGGCTCTTCCTGAATGGGTGCTACCGGAGGCTCGGCAATCTGGAACGGAGAAGCAATCGCAGGAGAAGCCTCGGCGGCAGAGGATTCCTCGGGCGGAGCAGGCCGGGGAGCAGGAGCCGACGCAGGCGCAAAGGGCGACGCAATCACACCTGCAAGAGCAGTGCTTGGAAGCGCTCCAAGACCAGCCGGCATCTCGACTTCAGGCTGCGCTTCAGGGATGGCTGAAGTTTCAGCGGAAACAGTCGCTTCAGGAGCGGCCTCGCTCTTTGGCTCCTCAGCAGCTACCGAGAATGGAGATTGAACGGGAAGAGGAACTGCCGTGGTCTTTGCGATTGAAGGAATCGCAATCGGCGGCTCGGACACCTCAGCGTGTGGAACTTGCGCAGTTTCAGACGACACCGGAGAATCGATGACTCCAAAGGGCGAATTTACCAGAGCAATAGGCTCTTCCACTGCAGGAACGGAAACAGGCTGAACTGCGGCGGGAAGCTCGATTTCTGGCGGTGCAGTTTCCACCGCAGGCTGGGCTGCCAGTTCAGGCATCACAAGGGCTTCCGGCAGCGGCGGGAGATCGGGAGCGGAAGCTATTTCTGGAGCTGCTGCTACCACCTCCGCTGGTACTTCTGGCAGAGAAAGTGCTGGTGCCGGCTCTTCTGGAACCTCAACAGGCGCTGCAGCAAGAGCTTCCGAAATCACAGGAGGAAGATCAAGAGTAGGGAGATCAATTGGTGCTGCGACTTCAGCGACCGGGGCACCCGGAGCCGGAGCTGCTGCGGGAGCAGGCACACCAGGCGTCCCCGGAAGTGGAGGAAGAGATGCAAGCGGATCCGGCAACGCCTCTGGCGCGACGAAGGTCGGAGGCAGTGATGCCGCAGGGATTCCAGGAACTTCAGGAATTCCTGCCGCTTTTTCGGGCTTCTCCACAGCAGGAATTTCCGCCACTGGAGCAATAGCCTCAGGGATCCCTGGAATTGAAAGCGGCTCGGCTGGAGCCATCGTAGCGACAGGCACAGGAGGGATCTCTTCGAGAGAAACCGGCTCCACCTCATCCATCTCACCCACCACCTCGGCACCATCACTATCATCAACAGGTAGTGAACCTGGCTCAAGCGCAACCAAAGCCGTCGCCTCGGAAGGGATCGCTGGGATCGCACTCGCTACAGGCGACTCGATCGGAATCGGCGGAACAATCGGAGACTCAACAGCAGGAACAACCGGAATCGAGGGCACATCCTCGTGATTGATCACCGCAGTAGAAATTGGAATTGCGGACGTCGACGCCGTGGGAATAGCAGTAGTCACCGCTACTGGTGAAGTCGCCTCCATTGCAGCAAGCACCTCGGCAGGAACTGGGGGCGGCCCCGCAACTGGAGCGGCCTGAGTAGGCACTGGCGGAATTGCAGGCTCAGCAGCAGCTACTGCCGATGAAGCCACAGGGACAAGAGAAGGGGGTAAAACTGCAGCAGGCATCGCCGCAGCCGGATCGACAGCAGCCACAGGAACCGGTGGAAGCGCAGCATCAGGCGTGGCTGGCGCCACAGGATCCATCATCGCGAGAAGGCGTTTACCTCGATCTGTCACTGACGGCTCCTTCTCCTTCTTCTTGCCTACTAGAGACCATCCGGGACGTGCTGCGGTCGCGACTTCTGTGCTTTCGAGAGATTCTGTAGACATAGGGGAGAAAGGTGTTGAGTGGATTCTATTGAAATTATCATAATTATCAAGAATTATCTACCTTTCTGAACAAAAAAAGAGCACCAGCGGGCTCTGCTTCCCTTCGCACCGGCATTCCTCGCCAAAAATTTACAGGGAATCCGACATTAAAGACACATAATTTATTAAGTAATTTGTAAGAATCAGGACGATTTCTACTCCATTTCGAAATCAACATGAACTGCCTCCTCACGAACAACACCTCAGCTCAAGCCAATTTTTAGCATTGCAAGAAAGCTCACATTCATGAAATACTTCTTGAGCACGGTCGAATTGGAAGGTTCAATTTTTTACAGTCATGTAAATACATGACACTGCAGACATGGAATTATTAAAACGACACACCTCTCTATCGACACTCACCCTGCTGCTCTCGATTCATGGCCTCGCCTCTTGCTCGACGACTCCAGCCATCATTCCCGAAGAAGAAACACCTGAGGCTCCCGCAAAATTCGCACCACCAGCGACTATCGAAGAAGCCGTCACTGTCACAAGCGTAAGAGTCCTCAAGCTCGAATCCCAGCCGATACAGGCATTTGCCTACATTACAGGGACACTCCCCTCCTCCGATTCCATCCTCAATAAGCCGCGACAGACACGCCTCGCACAGACGATCGAAATCGCCCTCACCGCCACCCGACCAAATTCAGGCACAAGCGAGCTTAGCCCCACCCCCTTTGAGGAAAAAATCCCCCTCCAGGTCGATGGATTACGCGCAGGAAATTACTACGTCGTGATAAATGATGCCGAAAGCACCCTCACCCTCTCTCGCGACAACACCGCAGGCACCGCCCCCTCCACACCCGTGAGACCCGCAGCCACAGTCCCCCTCTCCCCCGTAAAATCGCCCCCCTTCACCGGCACACCTCATTGACAGATGAGAGCGAAAGGGGTATCCCACCTCGCTTGCGCTCACGCCTCCTTCTGCGCCTCGAAAAAACGCTCAGCATCTCTACTGAGGTTGCCGTTTTTCCCTCACAACCTTGATGCCCTCGAATACAGAGCCCCCTACTCTTACCGTGGTTCCGGATCCTCCGGAGACTGATGATGGCACCATCGTAGAAAAACCATCACCTCTGCTCGCCGCGCCAGCACCACGACTCGACGTCGCCTCTGCTGGCCCCAGCCGCAAAGGCGCTAAGGATCAGGTAATCGAACGCTTCGAGCAAAAATACATCGTCCACCCTCGAATCGTCCCTCAAATTCGAAAATATCTGAAGCCATTCGTCATCCCCGACCCAAACGGCGCCGGGGACATTCCCGAATATGCCGTGACGACGCTCCAGCTCGATACCGACACCATGGATCTAGCGCTCGCCAAAGAGCGCAAAATGCTCGCACGCTTCAAGCTCCGCATCCGCACCTACGGAACAGAGCCCGATCACCCCGTCTTCTTTGAGCTCAAGCGAAAGGTAAACGGAGTCATCATCAAGAGCCGCGCCAAAATGCGCCTAGGGGATTACAATGAAAATACCGTCCGCCACCCCGAGACCGCACCCATTCTCAAGACCGCTAAGGACAATTCGAATTTCCTAGAATTCTGTCGCATAGCCAATCTACTCAACGCGCGCCCTAAGATGTTTATTCGCTACATTCGCGAAAGCTACTTCGGCGCAAACGACGATTACGCCCGCATCACCTTCGACCGCCGAGTCTCTTACCGCCCCACACGTGATTGGCTATTTCCCGGCCCAGAATACGACGATTGGAGATACTGGCGCTCCATGGACACCCAGACCGGCCTCAATCGCGATTACGCCGGCTATATCTTCGAGCTCAAAGCCATGCGCAATGCTCCTCGCTGGATGGTCGAACTCGTCGAGCGATTCAATATCTCCACCACCGGCTTCTGCAAATACGCCACAGCCTACCGGCTAGAAACTCTCTACCGCGGAGCCACCTATTCCGTGCAATCCGAAAACACGACTCTGATCGACTAAAAAACAGGCCTATTGACCACGGCACCTGAGGCATCCAAGATCGTCCC
>CALAIY010000082.1 GCA_937922595.1 uncultured Verrucomicrobiales bacterium
GTTGTGGTAGAAGTGAGGAAAGTCGGGGTGTTGCCAAAGGTAGGTCTCACTCATGTCGGATATTTTGAGATTTATCCGCCATGTCGGATAAGCTTCTTATTTATCCGACATTCTGAGGTGATGTCAAGATTGCCGAGGAGAGACCTCAAATTTGTCTGCCTAAGCATCCTCACCCCGGAGATTTCACCATCCGGAGCGTGATTCGGGAAGGCTTCCTCAAGTTTGAATTCTCAGCAATCGGGACGCGAAACCTGCCCCGAGTTTTGGGTGGCTTGAAGCGCGCCAAACCCCTCAACCACGTGTGCTGCAAGGATTCTGTTTTCGCTATGCCCGGCATACTTTTCTTATCCTGTGAATCATGTTGATCCTGTCTTATGAATTTTTTGGACAGGATTTACAAGATCGACAGGATTTTCCGGGAGCGCATTCTTTAGAGAGAATCTCAGAATGGATGGAGAAGATTTGTTGTCCGCAGATTTTGGGAATTTTCGCAGATTCTTGATAGCGGATTCTCTGGGTTTTTTGGCCGCAAAGGGGCGCAAGGAATTTCACAAGGCTGATTCTATGAAGGCTTCTTGCTGCGGCTTTGGAGAAGAGGTGATTTAGCGGCGATGCTCGCTGGAGAGCCAGACCCGCGCACTTGGAGCTGCGCTCTGGGTTGCGGAGGCTTGTGGGGATCGCCCTCGCTGGGGCTTCGGCTTAGCTAAATGGGTGTAAATGGATGAGTTATCGGTTGGCGGGCTTGATTAATGGGTGTAAATGGGTGTATTTGTGGTGAATGATCCAAACAGACTCACTGACGATCACTCCAGAATTCTTAAAGCTCATTGCTGAGGTTGATGAATTTAAGGGGGCGTGGAGAGCATGGGGCTCTCTCGCTCCGGATCGGCTGGATGCGCTGCGGCGGGTGGCTACCATTGAAAGTATTGGCTCTTCCACGAGGATTGAGGGCAGCAAGCTTTCGAACCGCGAAGTCGAGCAGTTACTGGCGAATCTTGAGATCAAATCCTTTGAGACCCGTGATGAAGAGGAGGTGGCGGGGTATTTCGAGGTGATGGAAATAGTCTTTCAGTCTTGGGCTGAAATTCCTTTGAGTGAAAATTTCATCAAGCAACTGCACCGCGATTTGCTCGGCCACAGCCAAAAAGATTCCCGACATCAAGGAGCCTATAAAACGAGTTCAAATAACGTGGCGGCCTTCGATCAGGATGGCGCGCAGCTCGGCGTGGTCTTTGCAACCGCGACTCCTTTTGACACACCAAGGCTGATGACTGAGATCGTGCAGTGGACTCATGAGACCTTGGAAACCCGAGCGCTGCACCCGTTGCTTGTGATCGCAATTTTCACAGTCGTCTTTTTGGAAATTCATCCCTTTCAAGATGGGAACGGGCGCCTGAGTCGTATTCTAACGACCTTGCTCTTGCTGAAATCAGGATACGCTTATGTGCCCTATAGCTCGCTTGAAAGTGTGATTGAGAAGAATAAGGAGGGGTATTATTTGGCTCTGAGGCAGACTCAGGGAACGATCCGGAATGAAGCTCCGGACTGGCAGCCTTGGGTGCTGTTTTTTCTCCGATCCATGCAGACTCAAGTCGGCAATCTTTCAAAGAAGGTGGAGCGGGAAAAAATTGTTTTGGCAGCTCTTCCTGAACTTTCCATCCAGATTCTAGAGGCGGCTAAGGATCACGGTCGCGTGACGATTGGGGAAATGATCACGCTGACAGGATTGAGTAGGAATACATTGAAGGGGCATTTCAAGAGTCTCGTCGAAAAAGGCCACCTTGTGAGTCACGGGAAGGGGCGTGGGAGTTGGTATGGGACGGTTTGATGCTTTTTCGGGAGGCTTTTGAGGGCTCAGGGCTGGCCTTCCAGCTTGGGTTGGTTGATTTTTGGGTCTTGTGAAGAGGATGGACACGGAGGGCACGGAAACACGGAACTGATTCTTCGGAGTGCTTAGTTACTATCTGGAAGGTTCCGTGATTCCGTGTCTCTGGATGCGAAGAGTGGGGGCAGATTCTTTGGCGTTTTGTCCGCAGATTTTGGGAATTTTCGCAAGATTCTTGATAGCGGATTCTCTGGGTTTTTTGGCCGCAAAGGGGCGCAAAAGGCGCAAAACGGATTCTTTGGAGCGTTGGCGGTGGGTTCCGTAGGGGGGGGCGGATGTTCACTGGCCTCGAACCGGTGTTTACATTTTATAATAATCCAAGTAAAATGAATTTTAAGTGAACAATATACATGGAACTATAGTGCGAACTCAGTTGATTGAGTCGATCCAGAAACGGATCGACTTTACGCCTGCTGTGGCGTTGCTGGGAGCTCGGCAGGTGGGAAAGACGACGTTGGCGAGAGATTTTGCGGCTCAGCTGGACGAGCCGGTGACGGTCTTTGATCTTGAGCGCGCAAGTGATCGGGCGGCTCTGCAAGCGGATCCGGAGCGGATTCTTTCCGAGCTAGAGGGATTGGTGGTTTTGGATGAGGTGCAGCGTGCGCCGGAGCTGTTTACTCTGCTGAGACCCATTTTGGATGATCCTGGGCGGCGGTGCCGTTTTTTGCTGCTGGGCTCGGCGTCGTGGGACCTCATTCAAGGAGTATCGGAGACTTTGGCCGGGCGGATTTCCTTTATTGATGTGAGTGGTTTTTCTTTGGAAGAGGTCGGAGGGGAGAATCAATCGGCGCTGTGGCTGAAGGGCGGATTTCCGCGGGCGTATCTGGCCCCGGATGATGCGCTGTGGCAGCTGTGGATGGAGAATTTTGCCCGGACGTTTCTTGAGCGAGACATTCCAGGTGTGGGTTCCAAAGTGCCTCCGGAAGCACTCGCCCGATTTTGGCGAATGCTGGCGCACTATCATGGGCAAACGTGGAATGCGAATGAGCTGGCAAGATCGATGGACGTGAGCCGCAGCACGGTGACGCGCTACCGGGATCTTTTGGCAGGCACCTTCATGATTCGGGTGCTGCCGCCGTGGTTTGAAAATTTGGGAAAACGGCTGGTGAAATCCCCCAAGGTGTATCTGAGAGATTCTGGGGTCCTGCATCATCTGCTCGGTATTCAGACGAGCCACCAGCTGCATACTCACCCGCGCTATGGTGCGAGCTGGGAGGGCTTTGCGCTGGAGCAGCTATTGATGAAATTTGGTGATCGGAATGCTTACTTTTATGCGACCCAAAACGGCTCGGAGCTCGATCTATTTCTCATGCATGGCGGTGGTCGATATGGGTTTGAATTTAAATGCACGGACGCACCCAAAACGACGAAGTCGATGCATACGACTTCAGCGGACCTGAAGCTGGATCATCTTTTTGTGGTGTATCCGGGTAGCCGTCGGTATGCGCTTAATGAGTCGATGAGCGCGCTGCCGTTGGTGGATGTTCCTGATTTGGTGCTTTTGAAAGATGTATGACCATTTGGTGGCCGCAAAGATGCGCAAGAATTTCGCAAGGCGGATTCTTTGGGGGCTTGTGAAGAGGATGGACACGGAAACACGGAACTGATTCTTCGGAGTGCTTAGTTACTATCTGGAAGGTTCCGTGATTTAGTGTTTTCCGTGTCTTTGGATGGGAAGCGTGGGGGCGGAGTTGGATCGGTGGTTTTTCGAAGGATGGGATCTGTGTCCATCTGCGTCCATTTGTGGTTCGAGAAATACCGGAGTCTCCGCTGCACGGTTCTGTTGTTTTGAATATCCTATTCCTCCGCGCCGGTGTCACCACCGACCGTTTCGCAACCTGCGATACCGAAATGCGCGGGCTGGAAACGGTCTAGTAATTTTGGCTGGGCTATTAATTTGGTGGTGAGATCCCAGCTAGTCGATGGATTAGTTGCCTCTGGATGGAGGCCGACGTCATTGGGGAAGTCCGCTTCGCGTGTATTTCCAGGATCCGGGAAATTGAGGTTTACCGAAGCTTGTATGACGTCGGTATCTGCGGTGTCCAAGGTAGGATGAGCAACTGTGCCATTAGCGAATACTCTTGTGGGATCATTATTATCCGCAGGTGCTATGATGAGAGTGCGTCCGTCTGGATTCGGATATCGAGATTGTCGGTCGCAGGGTTGTAGCGGAAGCTTACGCGTTCGAGATCGAATCCGCCGGTGGGAGGGCTTGTGGTATCGGTGTCACGGACAACGCCCTCAAAGTTGCGGCCGTCGTCGGAAAAAACGGTTTGATTCAGCTGGGCAGAGGCAGATGGAATTGCGGCGAGGAGGGAGAGTGCCAGGAGAGGTTGGAAATTTTTGAGGTGCAGCATTGCGTGTTCGGATCGGGATGGGGGGGAGGGAAAAGGCTCCGTCACCTGGGTATCCCCGGAAAGTTCGAAAACGTTGGGAGAGGAAGCGGGAAAAGTTCGAAATGGGGTGTTTTGATCGCGGTAGAATGAAATTTCGAGGCGGGGGCGACCGTTTCTTGTTGCAACCGAGTCTCAATTGCCGACAATTTCGCCCTAGATGCATTCTGCTGCCCCCATTATCCCCGAAATCGATTGCTCAGTGCCCCTGAGCCAGGCGTGCGTGGGATCTGATTTCACGATTCAAGGAGTGACGGGACCTCAGTGTGCGCGGCTTCGGGATCTGGGGTTTTGCGAGTCGATGCAGGTGCGGAAGCTCGCGGATGGGCGGAATATGATTTGTTCGCTCTGTGGCACTCGAATGGCGATTAGCCGGGAGCTTGCGGAGCAGGTGATGGTGAGCCCGGTCTAGGGGAAAGATCACTCGATTGAGTCTATGGAAACCATCGCACTGGCGGGCAACCCGAATGCAGGGAAGACGACGCTTTTTAACGCGCTGACTGGCGCAACGGCAAAAACCGGAAATTACCCAGGCATTACGGTTTCCCTGAAATCGGGCGAGATGGTGACGCCGCATGGGCGGACGGTGAAGCTGGTGGATTTGCCGGGATGCTATTCATTGAGGGGCGATACGCCGGATGAAGAGGTGGCTGCGAAATTTCTTACCGGCTCTTCGCCGGAGCTGGTGGTGTGCGTGGTCGATGCCTCGAGCTTGGAGCGGCATCTGAATCTTGCGATGCAGATTATCGAGCTGGGATTGCCGGTGGTGATTGCGCTGAATATGGTGGATCTCGCGGAGGGGGCTGGCTTGCGCTTAGATCCGCAAAAACTCACTGAGGAGCTAGGGGTGCCGGTGGTGCCGATGCAGGCGAATGCGGCAAAGGGGATTTTGGATCTCAAGCAATCGATCCGGCATCCATTTCCACCGGTGGCGGAGGCGGTGTGGAAAGTGGAGGGAGATGAGGCGGCTACGGAGAAAAACCGCAGGCAGCTCATCGGCGTGGTCTGTGAGGAAGCGGCGCGGCGTCCCGAAAAGGATCAGCTGACGCGCTCGGATAAAATCGATGCCGAATTGCTGCATCCGGCGCGTGGGTGGATTTATTTTTTGGCGACGATGTTTGTGGTTTTCTGGGCGATTTTTTCCTTCGCTGAAATTCCGATGGGTTGGATCGAAGGGGCTCAAGGGTGGCTTCAAGAAGTCGTCCTGTCCTCGATGGGGGAGGGGGATTTTCGCTCGCTAATCGTTGATGGAATTATCGGCGGTGCAGGCTCAGTGGTGATTTTCCTGCCACAGATTGTATTGCTTTTCCTGTTTATTGGATTGTTAGAGAGCTCCGGGTACATGGCGCGGGCGGCTTATCTGATGGATGGTGTGATGGCGAAGGCGGGGTTGAGCGGGAAATCGTTTTTGCCGCTATTTAGTTCGTATGCGTGCGCGATTCCAGGCGTGATGGCGGCGCGCACGATCGACTCGGCGAAGGAGCGAATGGCGACAATTTTCGTGGCTCCGTGGATGAGCTGTGCCGCGCGTTTACCGGTGTATTTTCTGCTTGTGCCGATGCTATTGCATCGTGATGAGGGGCATTGGCTACAGGCTTTGATTCTCTTCGGGATCTATGCGGTGGGAACTGCCACGGCTTACTTTACGGCAAAAATTCTTCGGAAAAAACTCGGGCCGGATGAAACGCCTACTCACTTCATGCTGGAGCTGCCATCCTATCGTGCGCCGCAGTGGAGCTATATCTTCCGGCATGTCATGGGGCGCGCTTGGGCGTTTTTGCGGAATGCAGGGACCATTATCCTGGGGCTTTCGATCCTTCTTTGGGCGGCGCAGACGTATCCGAAATCGGATAGCGACGATCCTCAGGCGCAGCTGGAGCACAGTGTGATGGGGCGTATCGGAAACGTGATTGCTCCCGTGGTGGCACCTCTTGGATTCGATGGGCGCACTGGCACGGCGATCCTCACGTCCTTCGCTGCACGTGAGGTGTTCGTCTCATCGATGACGATTTTATACAGTGTAGAAGAGACGGATGATGAGGTGGGCACGCGCTCGAGCTTGCGTGATCGGCTCGCCGAGGAGAAGCGCTCGGATGGGTCGCGGCGGTTTACCCCGCTCACGCTGGTGAGCTTGCTGATCTTCTATATCTATGCGCTGCAGTGCCTCCCGACGTCGGCAGTGGTCGCGCGGGAGACGGGCTCGTGGAAATGGGCTGCCGGGCAGTTCGTCTTTATGAGTGGATTCGCCTATGTGGCGTCGCTGATCGTGTATCAGGGCGGCAGGTTGCTTGGTTTTTAAGATCGCATGAACTTATTCGATTCCTGGCAAACTCCGGCGGCGCTCGTCGTCGTGGCGGTGACGCTGGGAGTCTTCATCGTGAGAATCATTCACGGAAGGAAATCGAAGAAATCGGGCGCATGTGGATCCAGCTGTGCTTGCCCGCCGCTGGCGAAAACGGCGAAGCGCTAGCGTGCGGCGTCTATCTTGGTGACTGTGATTGATTTGGCGGTGCTGAGGGCTTTGCCTGTGCGAAAGATTGCGGCGCGGATGGTGGCGGTTTCAGTGACGTTAAAAGGAGCTTTGTAGAGCGTCGATTTGGCGGTGGGTTGGCTTCCATCGGTGGTGTAGCGGAATTCTAAATTCTCGCTCGAAATTTCAGGGTTTGCGACGAGGCGCACGGTGGTCGATTCGGTGAATTCTGGGTGTGCTGCCGTGATTGTGAGTCGAGTAAGGGTGGCGGGGTCGATGGTGGGGCGTTCTTCTTTATCATTGAGGAAGATCCAGGCTGAGTGGCCGTTTTCGGGTTCCCAAATCTTCATTCCCCTGGGGCTTTCAAATGGAAATTTCGGATCAATGGCAGCCGATTTTTCGATGCTGTCCACCATGACGCTGCGAGCGGAAATCCAGCGGGGAGTGACGCAAATCCAGTTCACTTGATTGAAGCTGCCGTGATCGCGAGTCCATTCTTTGGGGTCGTCGGCGGGGCGTAGGGGGGCACCCCAGCAGCCTTCGCCAATAAAGGTGGTGCCGAATTCATCGTCGCGAATGAAGCCTTGATCACTGCCGGGCTCATTGGACGGGCGCACGGGCCAGGTGCGTTTCACGACGTGGCTATCGCACTCAATGGCTAAGTTCATTCCATACTTAAAGAAGGCGGATGCCCAGGCATTGTATTGAGCGTTCTGTTCCGCCTTATTGCTTTGGTGGGGGCGAAAAGGATGGTGGTAGTGGGCGAGCTTCCACTTAGTCTCGACGTGTGCGGCGAGATCCTGGGTAAGCCATTCGCCCTGTTTCCCTGCGCGCACGATGTTACTATTCAGTGTGTAAACTCTGAGGAAGCCAGCGCCGAAATCTACGGCGTAGTAGTCGCCGCTGTGTGGAGTGTCGAAGATAGAATGGATGTCATTCGGGCCTTCATGGTTTCCGCGTGCGGCAATGATGGGAGTCATGTGTCCGGCCTTACTTGTGGTGAGCTGCCAGTCATCGAGCCACTCCGCCCATTCCTTTGGCGTTGGCTTATTGATCATGTCGCCGCCGAAGCAGACGAAAAGTGGTCGGATCTTCGCGACTGCTCGGTTGGCTCGTTGACGTGCTTTCCGGTGGTTTCTACTATCTCCACCAGCGACTACGGAGAAACTCGCTTCCTTTGCCGGGGCGGTGAGGAATGTGAACCGTGCGCTTTGGGAGTCGCTGTCCTTGATGATGAATTCGTAAAGCGTATTGGCTTCGAGTCCGCTGAGTCGGGCGAAGCAGTGGTTTAAATCGAGGTGCGTGGTCTGCCGATCGATTTTGTGGGCCGATGATTTGTCGCCTGAGTCCACCCGGCGATAGAATACCTTAGCGTCGGAGCCGCTGATCTGGCACCACCCGACCGTGATCGAAGATTCTGGAGACCCATTCCAGATGAGACGGTATTTTTCCGTCTTTGCCTCGGCAAGCGTAGCAAGGAGGATGGATGAGAATAGGGTGATGCGTAATTTCATTCAGGGGAGTGAATTTTCGCCGTTGTTTTGCGAAGAGCAAGCAGCAGACATAGTGGGAGGCAGAAGTGAGGGGCGCGGAAGAAGAACTCAGGGAGCCAGCGAAGAAGTGTTTCTGCGGCAGCGGTAGGATCAAAGTGAAACCAAGGGCGAGCCAGCGCAGTAAGGAACCCCCAGCCGGCCATATAGCTAAGGCCGAGGATGCGTGGCCACCCTTTGATAAAGATGGAGATGATTACGATCACATCGAGAATTCCGGCTGTGATCAGGATGCCTCCTGCCGCCGACTCCGATTGCAATCCGAGACATTGCATCGTCATCTCCATATAATTCCCCGGGCGAGGATGATTCCAAATGGGGATTTGGGAGCCAAGTCCAATTGCGCTGGCTCCGTGGCACACAAAAGTCGCAGCAAGTGCACACTTGGCTAGAGGCTCCCAAGGCTTCTTGAGGACGCAAAGCATGATTAATAGAGGTAGGAGGAACTGGCTGCCATGCTCAAAAAAATGTCCAATTCCCAAGCCCGAATCGTGGAATTTTAGCCAGGCGAGAAACGCTAGATTGAGTGAGGCGAGCGCTGCGCCAGTCGCGATGAAGCGCCGTGGCAGCGGGAGGGCGATGCAAAGCGCAAGGGCGCAAAATACCCAGCCTTGGGCAAAGATGATGCTTTCGATCATCGCGTCGACTTGCATTGAGGATGCCCATTCAGCCCACTTCATGCCGGTCAATTTGTGGATGGCTTCGGAGACAAGTTTTTCGTCCCAGAGTAGCGCTCGGAGCGGCATCTGCCCGATCCATGCCATTACCGCATGGCCAAGTAGCATCGCCACGGCGGTGATGCGTAGATAGCGGCCAGGGTGGAGCGAAAGTGCCATTGTGATTTTTTTAGATGCCTGCGAGCGGGTGAAGCATACCTTTCATGTCGGTATCTGAAGGTGCTCAATACTTAGGATACGAAGATTTTCCTGGGAATTCGCGGTGAAATCGAGAAAACTCTTTGGTTTCATGGACATCCGCGGCGCACTTCAATCTGAGCACTCGAAAGCAGTGACGATGCGCATCGTCGAATATGTGGGCGATGATCCGATTCGTTTTGGTGCTGTCGCTGAAATTGTAATGGGAGATGATCCACTTCTGTCTCAGCGGGGAGCATGGGTGATTAGTCACTGCGCAGCACATTCGCAGGCCGCTGTGCTTCCGTCGCTTTTGAAGCTTCTCGAATACGTGCGCGACGCATCCGACCTCCACGATGCGATCAAGCGAAACACGATGAAAGCGGCTGCTATCATGGAGATACCAGATAGCTTCGCCGGGCTTGCTGCGGATCTCGCGTTTTCTCTACTCAGATCTTCTGCCGAGCCAATCGCAGTCAAAGTGTATTCGATGGAAGTTCTTTTTCGGCTCGGCATACGTGAGCCTTCCCTTGCCGAGGAGCTTCGCCTTTGTTTAGCGCAGCCGATAGCAGGGAATGAGACGCCTGCATTTCGAGCGAAGGTGCGCAGTATTTCGAAGGAACTCGATAAATGCGCGCAAAGCTGCCGTGAATGAGTGACGTAATGTCTGTGCCAAAATGTCTCGAGTTGCCTCAATAAGCGTCAGAATGGCTCGATAGGGAAGGGGGAAAGACGTCTGAAAAGAGGTGGGCACTTTGTAAGGTTCTTATAGCGAGGGTTTTAGAAGTTTAATTTCTGCCTGGCACATCGTCTGCATTACTCATTGGCAAATTCATGTGTCGGCACCACCCGCAGGCACCTTCTTTTAAACCACCCCTCAATCTTCTTAAGACTTATGGCTAAAATCCTCGGAATCGACCTCGGCACCACGAACTCCTGTATGTCCGTAATGGACGGCAGTGAGCCCACTGTCCTCGAAAACAGCGAAGGCGCACGCACCACTCCATCGGTGGTCGCCTTCACCAAAAGCGGCGAGCGCGTCGTCGGCCAGGCCGCGAAGCGCCAAGCAATCACGAACCCGCAAAATACCATTTTCTCCGCGAAGCGCCTCATTGGCCGTAAGTTCAGCGAGCTTACTGATGCCGATAAGAAGATGCCCTACAAGATTGTGGCCGCCTCAAATGGCGACGCCCACATCCAGGTAGAAGTCGGCGGCGAAGATAAGACTTACAGCCCGCAGGAAATCTCTGCGATGATCCTCGGTAAGCTCAAAGCGGATGCCGAAGAGAAGCTAGGCGAAACGATCACTGAAGCAGTGATCACCGTTCCCGCTTACTTCAACGACTCCCAGCGCAACGCGACCAAAGCAGCCGGTGAGATCGCAGGACTCAACGTCCGCCGTATCATCAACGAGCCCACCGCAGCGGCTCTTGCTTATGGGCTCGATAAAGGGGCTGAAGAAAAAATCGCCGTTTACGATCTCGGCGGTGGCACCTTCGATATCTCAGTGCTCGAAATCGGCGATGGAGTTTTTGAAGTTCTCGCAACGGATGGAGACACTCAGCTCGGTGGTGACGATTGGGACAACGCTCTCATCGAGTGGATCGCCAAAGGATTCAAAGATGACAACGGCATCGACCTCAGCGGCCAGCCCGACGCGCTCCAGCGCATCAAGGAAGAGGCGGAGAAAGCTAAGATCGCGCTCTCATCCTCACAAAGCTACGATTTGAACCTTCCGTTCATCACCGCCGACCAGACTGGTCCTAAGCACATTCAGAAGACGATCACCCGCGCTCAGCTTGAGCAAATGACGGGCGACCTTCTCGACCGCACCAAGAAGCCGGTTATTGATTGCCTTAAGGAAGCGGGCGTGTCCGCCTCGGAAATTAGCGAACTCGTCCTCGTAGGTGGAATGACCCGGATGCCCAAGGTGCAGGAAATTGCCAAGGAACTCGCGGGCAAAGATCCACATAAAGGTGTGAACCCGGATGAAGTGGTTGCCATTGGTGCTGCGATTCAGGGCGGCGTCCTCCAGGGCGATGTGAAAGACGTCCTTCTTCTCGACGTCACTCCACTTACCCTCGCAATTGAAACCGCCGGTGGCGTCGCGACGCCAATGATTCCGCGGAATACCACGATCCCGAAGAAAGCCTCCCAGGTATTCTCCACTTACAGCGACAACCAGCCCGCTGTAGAAATCGTCGTTCTCCAAGGTGAGCGCCCGATGGCCAAGGACAATAAAGTGCTCGGCACTTTCAAGCTTGAAGGCATCGAGCCTGCCCGCCGCGGCGAGCCGCAGGTGGAAGTTACTTTCGATATCGATGCGAACGGAATTCTTCACGTCTCCGCGCAGGACAAGAAAACCGGCAAAGAGCAAAAGATCTCCATCGCAGGTTCGTCCGGTCTCTCCGACGACGAAATCGAGCGTGCTAAGAAAGACGCCGAGGCTCACGCTGAGGAAGATAAGAACCGCAAGGAAGGCGTCGAGATTCGTAACAACGCGGATAACATGGTCTACCAGGTCGAGAAGCAGCTCGAAGAGATCGGCGACAAAGTCCCAGACGAAGGCAAGAAGCCAGTGCAGGACGGAATCGAAAAAGTGAAAGAAGCGCTCAAAGGCGATGACAACACTGCGATCAAAGAAGCTTCCGATGAACTTCAGCAGCTCCTTGCCACCCTCGCCCAGGCAGCTGGCGCAGCAGGCGGCGGAATGCCAGAAGGTATGCCCGATATGGGCGACATGGCAGGAGCCGCACCAGAAGGTGAAGCCGATTCCGAAGGCGCGAAAGAAGCGAAAGGCAAGGTCGTCGATGCTGATTTCGAGGTCGTCGATGAAGATAAAGACAAGGCCTAATAAATATTTTGGGACGCAGCGGTTTCATTGAAGTCGCTGCGTCCCATCTCTCAAACCCACCAAAAAAACATACTACAAAAAAATATGGCAACTAGCATCCAGCCCCTCGGACAGCGTGTCCTCGTGAAGCGTCTCGAAGAAGAGGAAACATCCGCAGGCGGCATCA
Organism: uncultured Verrucomicrobiales bacterium; assembly: GCA_937922595.1. Taxonomy (GTDB): domain Bacteria; phylum Verrucomicrobiota; class Verrucomicrobiia; order Verrucomicrobiales; family DEV007; genus CALAIY01. Next base: position 12,173 of record CALAIY010000082.1, read on the forward strand.
TCATCCCAGACTCCGCTAAGGAAAAGCCCCAGGAAGCTGAGGTCATCACCATCGGCACCGGTGGTAAGGACGACAACGGAAACGACATCACTTTCAACGTGAAGGTCGGCGACACCGTTCTCATCTCCAAGTACGGCGGCACCGACGTAAAGCTCGACGGTATCGACTACCTTATCCTCATGGAGAGCGACATCCTCGGTGTCCTCGCATAATTCAGATCACATTTAATTAACTCCCTAACTTAGAATCTAAAAGAATATGGCCAAACAGCTCCAATTCGACGAAAACGCCCGCCACCGCCTCCTCATCGGAGTCGAAAAGCTCGCCCGTGCAGTCAAGTGCACGCTCGGACCCTCCGGTCGCAACGTCATCCTCGATAAAAAATTCGGCTCCCCTACAGTCACCAAAGACGGTGTTTCCGTAGCTAAAGAGATCGAGCTCGACGACCCGTACGAGAACATGGGCGCTCAGCTCATCCGTGAAGTTTCCAGCAAGACGTCCGACGTCGCTGGTGACGGAACCACGACTGCAACCGTCCTCGCCGAAGCCATCTACAAAGAAGGTCTTCGCAACGTCACTGCAGGTGCAAACCCAATCTCGCTCCAGCGCGGTATCATGAAGGCTTCCGAGGCAATCGTGGAGCAGCTCCGCAGCATCTCCGTTGAAGTTACGGACACCAAAGAGATCGCTCAGGTCGCTACGGTTTCTGCTAACTGGGACACCGAAATCGGTGGCATCATCGCTGACGCCATGGACAAAGTAGGCAAAGACGGCACCATCACCGTTGAAGAAGCCAAAGGCATCGAAACTACCCTCGACGTTGTCGAAGGGATGCAGTTCGACAAAGGTTACCTCTCTCCTTACTTCGTGACCGACACGGAGACGATGGAAGCAAACCTCGAAGCTCCTTACATCCTCATTCACGAGAAGAAGATCAGCAGCCTCAAGGACATGCTTCCTCTTCTTGAGAAAGTAGCCAAGACGAGCCGTCCGTTCCTTATCATCTCCGAAGACGTAGAGGGCGAAGCCATTGCGACTCTCGTAGTGAACAAGATCCGCGGCACCCTCAACGTCACCGCAGTAAAGGCACCTGGTTTCGGCGATCGCCGCAAAGCAATGCTCGAAGACATCGCCATCCTCACCGGTGGTCGCGTCATCACCGAAGACCTCGGTGTGAAGCTCGAGAACGTCGATCTTGCTGACCTCGGTTCTGCTAAGCGCGTTTCCATCTCCAAAGAAGACACAACCGTCATCGAAGGTGAAGGCACTTCCGACGCAATCGCCGGGCGCGTAAATCAGATCCGCCGCCAGATCGAAGAGACCACTTCAGACTACGACCGTGAGAAGCTCCAGGAGCGTCTCGCCAAGCTCGCAGGTGGTGTCGCCGTCATCAACGTCGGTGCTGCTACCGAGACTGAGATGAAGGAAAAGAAAGCTCGCGTTGAAGACGCCCTGCACGCCACGCGCGCAGCCGTTGAAGAAGGCATCGTCCCAGGTGGTGGCACCGCGCTCATCCGCGCTGGCGCCAAGCTCGGCGATCTCGGCCTTGCAGGCGACGAAGCTACTGGCGCAGAAATCGTGCTCCGCGCGATCGAAGCTCCGCTCCGTCAGCTCGCATCGAACGCAGCCCGCGAAGGTGCGCTCATCGTTGATAAGGTAAAGAACGGCACAGGTGGCGAAGGCTACAACGTTGCTACCGACGTCTACGAAGATCTCATCGCAGCAGGCGTCGTCGACCCAACAAAGGTCACACGTTCCGCTCTTCAGAACGCAGCGTCCATCTCCGGACTCCTCCTCACCACCGAGTGTCTCATCACAGACATCCCGGAAAAAGAAGAGGCAGGCGGCGACCACGGCCATGACCACGGAATGGGTGGCATGGGCGGCGGAATGGGCGGCTTCTAAGCCAGCTCAAACAGCACCAATCAATTCGGGCGCGCCCGGGGACGAAAGTCTCCGGGCGCGCTTTTTTTTGTGGAGAAGCACCATGTGAATTTCAAATTGAGTGAAGCGTATTAAAAGGTATCATTCCCTATGCCTCCTTCGCCTCCCATGGTTGGTCTTCCAGATCTTGTCGAAGTGCCCGCAGATCTCTCGGCGAAAGCAAAAGAAATCTCGGGCTTGCCCGAGCGCCTAATCAGCTTCCTTCGTCTGGAGGTTGCGAGAGAGGAGGAGCGCAAGCGGCGCTACTCTCCAGAGGCTCTAGATCTCGTGGCTCGGGCAAAGGCTCGCGCCGAAATCAACGAAGCGGATGGCGAGAGTCGAGAAGCGGCTCTAGATCGTTTCCGTGAAAATTACCGTGAGGTGGTGAGTAATCAGCATTAGTCGAATGCTTCGCGTGGTATTGGATACTAACGTTCTGCTTGCTGCCGAGCGCTCATCGAACATCGGGAGCCCGAATGTCGAAATTATTGATCGATGGATCGATGGATTGATGGCCAATTTGATTGGCTCATCAGCGACGATGTTCTTGCCGAGTATGCTGAAAAAATGATCGAGATGGGAGTTTCGATCATCCGGATCGAAGAGCTTCTCGCGGAACTCGTGCGTTTCGGCCGGGGTGTTACAATTCGTCATTTCCA
>CALAIY010000083.1 GCA_937922595.1 uncultured Verrucomicrobiales bacterium
TTTGGATGAGGAGTGGGGGGAGGGTGGGGGCGCTGCCTTTGGAGACGCGCTCGACGTTGCCTCGGAGGAAGGTGAGCCAGGTGTCGTCGATGTTACCAAAACCGCCGTTGTGGGCGATGCGGTTTACGCCGGAGGCGAGGGCGACGCAGAGTAATAGGTAGAGGAGGGTGCGCACCTTGGAGGACTAACTTGGGAGGTGGAGACGGGAGAGGTCGAGGGCGGAGGCGAGTTCGGGGATGTCGGTGAGTTCGCCGAGGTAGGTTGCGGCGGCGGGGATGTGCTTGAGAAATTGGGGTTTTCCTAGGTTTGCGGATAGGTTGCCGTAGGCGCCGAGGGCTTGCATGAGGCGTTGGGTGGCGCAGTCGGTGAGGTTTTTCGTGTAGGTGGTAGGATCGGTGTCCTTTGGGGCGGCGTTCTGTAGATAGAATTCCGATAGGTGGGCGCGCTCTTCTTTGGTGAGGGGGACGTAGGGGTCGTAGAGGAGGGAGGCGATGTCGTATTCTGGGCGGCCGGGGCGGAGGCCTTGGAAATCGATGATGACGGGGGCTCCATCGCGGATGAGGACGTTTTGGCTTTGGAAGTCTCGGTGGAGGAGGTGGCGGGGCTGGGCGGAGAGGCGGGTAAGGATGTCTTTAAAAACGGGTTTCTCGCGGAGCGCGGTGACTTCGTGGGCGGGGAGGGTGGAGTGGCGGTAGAGGAATTGCTCGAAGAAGTAGTCTTGCTCCCATTGGTAGAGGGCTTCGTCGAAGGCGGGCTGGAGGCCTTGGGCGTCGGCTTCGGGGAGGTCGGTTTCCGCGAGGGCGTGGATTTTTCCGACTTCGAGGAGGGTGGCTTCGTAGAGGGGGCGGCGTTTTTCCCAGGGGTCGTTGCGGTAGTCCCAGAGGTGGATGGTGCCGAGGTCTTCGATCCACATGAAGCCGTCTTGTGGGACGTGGGCGAAGATCTCGGGGATGGCGACGTGGGCGCGATCGAGGATGCCAGCGGTGTGGGCGAAGGCGAGGTTGTCTGCACGGGCGGTGGTGTAGTGCATGAAGATGGCGACGCGGGTGCGATTATCTTCTTGAATTTTGAGGCGCCAGTAGGTGCGATCGGAGCCGCCTCCAGGAAGGGCGGAGGCGGTGATGGGGGCGTCTGCCGGGACGCCAGGGAGGTGGGCGCGGGTGGCGGTGGAGATTACTTTTTCTGAAATGGTGGGCATGTTAGTAAACGAGGGAGGTGCCGCGTTTGCCGGATTGGCGTCCGGAGCGGACGACGCATTCTGCGAGGCGAGCGCCGGGGGGGACGACGGCTCCTGGCCAGAGGACGGAATTGGCAATGATGGAGCCTTCTCCGATATCGCAGCCGCCGCCGATGTAGCTGGTGCCACCGATCTGACAATCTTCGCCGATGATGGCTTCAGGGGAGATGTAGCCTTGGGGAAAGAGTGTCTGGTGGGCGCGGATGTAGGAATCGGGGTCGGTGAGGTCTTGCCAGGAGCCGGTGTCTTCAACGTGGCCGGCAAGGGCTCCGGCGGCTGCGAGCTGAAGGAAAAGAGGAATGATGGAGAAGGGATTGGCTCCGGCTACGGAGAGCGAGTTGGCGTAGTGCTCGGTGAGGAAATTGAAGAATTTGGGCTCTACGAAGTAGAAGCCGGTGAATTGGTGCTGGGCTTCGAGGGGGCTGCCGAGCTGGCCGCGGATATCGGTGATGAGGCCGGAGGCGGGGTGGAGCGCGACGTTGCACTTCCTACCTGAACTCCGAAGGACGAGGGTGGCAAGGGCTCCGGCGGAAACTGCCCGGTGGTGAGCGTCGCGGGCTGCGGCAAGGGGGAAATCGGTGAGGATATCGCCATTGGCGATCAGGGTGGTTTCGCCGGAGGCGCGGAGAAGATCGAGGGAATTGGCGAGGCCGCCTCCGCTATCGAGGAGGATTTCTTCGTGGCGAAAGGTGAGGGGGGTCTCGCGGTAGTGGCCGGCGGGGAAGGCGGCGGCGTAGGCTCCGGGGAGGTGATGGGTATTGAGCAAAATGCGTTTCGCGCCTGCATCGATGATGTGATCGAGAAGGTAAGTGACGAGGGGGCGACCACCGACCGGAACGAGCGGCTTGGGGAGGTCGTCGGTGAGGGGACGGAGTCGGGTGCCGAGACCGGCTCCGAGGACGAATGCATTTTCCACGAGTCGAGTATTGCGGAAGCCCTGGTTCTTTGCAAAAACTAACAAACACCGAAACTCTAAATGCCTTCTTCCCTCGCCGACCATGACCTGCAGCACGATTCGCGTTTGCAGCCGGCGGTGGGGTATTTTGAGCTTGGGATGCTTGTGGAGTCTTGGGAGGAGTTACGTGTGCTGGTGGACTCGGGGCGAGGCGAGTGTCCGGGAGCAGTGAAATTGCGGACGCTATTATTTTTACAGGAGAAACGCTGGCAAGCTGCGTTGGAAGAGGCGCAGCATTTGTGTATCTGCGATCGGGGATCGGCTGAGGGGTATATTCATGCGGCGTATTGCTTGCACGAGATGGGGCGCACTGCCGAGGCGCGGCGATTGCTGGAGGAGGGACCAGGGACGCTGGAGACGGAGTCTCTCTATCATTACAACCTTGCGTGCTACTTGGTGCTCACGGGGGAGCCATTACTGGCGATGGATCATTTGCAGGATGCTTTCGATATGGATCCCGAGCTGCGTAAGACGGCGGCCGATGATGATGATCTGAAGGTGCTGAGGGGGCAATTTTAAGATGGATGTAGAAAAACTGGAGGCCGCGGTTGCGGCAAATTTTGCGGAACGCGGTGAGCTAGGAGCATCGGTCTCGGTGTGGCGTGATGGGGAAGAGGTGGTGACACTTTGTGGTGGCGTGCGGAAGCGGGGTGGTGATGAGCCATGGCTTCCCGAGACCGCGGTGCCGGTGTATTCGGCGACGAAAGGACCGGCGGCGGCGACGGTGTTACTCGTGCTTGAAGAGGCAGGATTGGATCTGGGGAAACGCGTGGAGGAAGTGTGGGAGAGTTTCCCCGGAGGGGCGACATTTGGGGAGGTGCTTTCGCATCGGGCGGGGTTTGCGGCGCTGGATCAGAGGGCGGATGCGACGGATTATGGTTCGGTGATCGCGGCAATCGAGGCGCAGGTGCCGGGCGGAGGCTTTGGCTACCACCCGCGGACAATCGGGTTCATCATGGATGAAATTGTGCGCCGCCTCACGGCGAAACCGCTCGGCGTGGTATGGCGCGAACGGGTGGCGGTGCCGCTCTGCCTTGAAGTGTGGATCGGCGGCGTGCCGGAGGCTGTGGCGCGCGGCGCCGCAGAGATCGTGCCGCCGCGGGTGCAACCGGGCGCGGGGCTGACGGAATTTTACAAGGCCTATGCGACACGGGGAACTGCGACGCAGCGAGCGTTCACCTCGCCGGGCGGGCTCGCGGCGGTATCCGAGATGAATAAGCCGGAGACGTGGGCGCTGGGGCTTCCGGCCATGGGTGGGCTGGCGACGGCGCGGGGGCTGGCGAAATTCTATAGTGTGCTTGCGAGTGACGGCGGAGGTGTTTTCTCGGACAAAGTCCGTGGGTGGGCTGAAACCGAGCTGGTGCGAGGGAAAGACGCGACGCTTCTAGCGCCCACGGCATTTTCCGCCGGCTTCATGAAGCGCATGGGATTCGGCAGCGGACGCATCTTCGGGCATCCGGGGGCGGGCGGGAGCCTCGCTTTCGCTGATCCGGGATCAGGCACGGGATTCGCCTACGTGATGAACCAGATGGTGCCGGGAGCGTTGCCTAGTGAGAAGGCGCTTAGTCTCGTGAGAGATGTATCAAATCTTTAGGAGAGCAGGCAACAGGAACGTGCCAGGTAGAAATGTGCGAAGCGAAATATCGATCGGGCAAAAGCTCTTCAGATTAGGACGCACATTGATCGTGGGTGTGTAAGGTCTGTGAGAAGCTTTGGGAATGGGTGGCCTTAGCCCGAATAGTTGCCTTTCTCCTCCTGTATGTGGAGGTATCCGGTGGGGGAGTGATCTTTCCTGACTTCGATTTCGCGCCGAGCTAGGGCTCGGCGTTCCTTGGGTGAGACTCGTACAGTCACGACTTGTTAAGTCGTGACTGTACGAGTCTTGACTGGATGAAATGGGTGTGGCAGTGTTTTCCCATGAAAGCATTTGTTGGGCGGGCGATGGAACTTGGGGTTTTAGAGGGGGCTTATGCGGGGGAGGGGAGCGCGTTTTTTCCGGTGTATGGGCGGCGGCGGGTGGGGAAGACGGAGTTGTTGCTGAAATTTTTGGAGGGGAAGCGATCAGTGTTTTACCTGGGGAAGCAGGCGGATGAGGGGTATCAGGTGGGGGAGTTTTTGGAGGCTGCGGCTGCTGGGATGGAGGAGCCGTTGCTGGCGGAAATTGGGGAGGTGGGGTGGAAGCGGGCGCTGGAGCTAGTGGTGGCGCAGGCTAAGGGTGAGAAATTGGTGATCGTGCTGGATGAGTTCCAGTGGATCGTGGGGGCTAGTCCTGGGCTGCCATCGATCTTGCAGGAGCTTTGGGATCGGAAGTGGTCGAAGGCGGGGAATGTGATGTTGGTTTTGTGCGGGTCTTACATGGGGTTCATGGAGCGGGAGGTGCTGGGGAAGAAGAGCCCGCTTTTTGGGCGGCGGACGGGGCAGATGCTGGTGGAGCCTTTTGGGTTCCGGGAGGCGGCGGGGTTTCACCCGAAGTTATCGAGAGCGGATCAGGCGCGGGTGTGGGCGCTGTGTGGAGGGGTGCCGTTTTATCTGAAACAATTTGATGGGGGGAGGTCGGTGGCGTGGAATATTCAGACTAATTTTCTGACTCCCCATGCGGCGCTTTTCCGGGAGGCGGATTTCCTGCTACGCGAGGAGCTGCGGGAGGTGGAGCACTATCATGCGGTGTTGATGGAGCTGGCGACGGGGGTGAAATCTGCGGCGGAGATTTCAAGGGCAACGGGGATTGCGACGGGGACGACGCATTACTATCTGAAGACGCTGGTGGAGCTGGGGTATGTGGGGCGGCGCTATCCGATGACGGGGAAGTTGCCGACTGCGAGGTCGGTGCGGTTTGCTCTGGCGGATCCGCTTTTGCAGTTTTGGTTCCGCTATGGTTTTCCGAATTTGAGTAAGATTACGCAGTTGGGTGGGGCGCAGGCTTACTCGCAGTTGGTGGCTCCTTCGGTGGAAAGTTTTTATGGGGCGCGTTTTGAGCAGTTGTGTCGTGAGGCGTTGCTGGAGGTGTATGTGCGGGAGGGTGTTTCTGCGGGTGCGGAGGTGGGTGAATACTGGGATAAGAGTGTACAGGTGGATCTGGTGGGGGTGCGCGATGATGGCTGGATCGATCTGGGGGAGTGCAAGTGGGGAACGGTGCGATCCTGGCCTGCTGTGGTGCGTGAGGTGGAGGAGAAGGCGGATCGCTATCCAAATCCGAAAGGGAGGTCGCTCGGGAGGTGGGTGTTTACCCGGCAGAGGCCGCCGAAGAAGGAGCGTGATGGGGTACGGCTCCTCGGGCTAGAGGAGCTTTATTAAAACGTACAGTCGTAACTTGTTAAGTCGTGACTGTACGAAAAATGTAAACCTCTTTAGCGCTTGGCTAACCCGCTACGTACCATGAGGGCGCTGAGATCTGGGTCGCGGCCCATGAAATTGCGGAAAAGGGTTTCTGGGGGGGCGGAGTTTCCTTTGGAGAGGATTTCTTCGCGGAAGCTGCGGCCTACTTCGGGATTGAGGACGCCTTC
>CALAIY010000084.1 GCA_937922595.1 uncultured Verrucomicrobiales bacterium
GTGGGGTCGAATTTGTTGAAGGTGTTTGCCCAGATGACTCCGGCTTTTAGTTGTTTGGCTAGGGCGAAGGCTTTGGAGCCTTTTTCGGTCCAGATTCCGGCGCTTAGGCCGTAGGGGGTGTTGTTGGCTCGGGCTACGGCTTCGTCGGGGGTGCGGAAGGTGATTACACTGAGGACTGGGCCGAAGATTTCTTCTCGGGCGATGCGGTGGCTGGCGGTGACTCCGGTGAAGAGGCAGGGTTTGTGGAAGTAGCCTTTTTTTGGGAGGTTGCCTTTGGGCTCGTGATAGGTGGCGCCTTCTTCTTTGCCGCTTTTTACCATTGCTTGGATTTTGGTAAGTTGCTCTTTGGAATTGATGGCTCCGATGTCGGTGTTTTTATCTAGGGGGTCGCCGAGGCGGAGGTTTTCTAGGCGGTCTTTGAGTTTTTTGAGGAAGATGTCTTCGATGCCTTCTTGGAGGAGGAGGCGGGAGCCGGCGGAGCAGACGTGGCCTTGGTTGAGGTAGATTCCGGCGATGACTCCTTCTATGGCTTGATCGAGGGGGGCGTCTTCGAGGATGATGTTGGCGGCTTTGCCTCCGAGCTCGAGGGTGAGGTGTTTATTGGTTCCGGCTAGGTGGGTGGCGATGGATTTGCCTACGGTGGTGGAGCCGGTGAAGGCGATTTTATCGACGTCGGGGTGGTTGGTGAGGTGTTGGCCGGTGGTGCCGGGGCCGGTGATGATATTGACGACGCCTGGGGGGAGGCCGGCTTCTTGGAAGATTTCGGCGAGGTGGAGGGCGGTGAGGCTGGTGGTCTCGGCGGGCTTGAGGACGACGGTGTTGCCGCAGGCTAGGGCTGGGGCGATTTTCCAGGCGGCCATCATGAGGGGGAAGTTCCAGGGGATGATTTGGCCGCAGACGCCGATGGATTTGGGAGTGCGGCCGGGGAAGGCGTATTGGAGTTTATCTGCCCAGCCGGCGTAGTAGAAGAAGTGGGCGGCGCAGAGGGGGAGATCGATGTCGCGGGATTCTTTGATGGGTTTGCCTCCGTCTTTGGTTTCGAGGATGGCGAGTTGGCGGGAGCGTTCTTGGATGATGCGGGCGATGCGGAAGAGGTATTTGCCGCGTTCGGCGGGGGGGAGTTTTCCCCATGGGCCGTTGTAGGCGGCGCGGGCGGCTTTTACGGCTTGGTGGACGTCGGTTTTTTCGGCTTCCGAGACTTGGGCGAGGGTTTCGCCGGTGGCGGGGTTGGTGGTGGGGAAGGTTTTGCCGGATTTGGGTGTTACCCATTTTCCGCCGATGAAGAGGCCGTATTGCTCCCGGATGGTGATGGGGGTGCTTTCGGGGGCGGGGGCGTAGTCCCAGGTGGGTGGGGTGGAGGGCATGGCGGCGGGGTGGGCTTAGCCCATGGAGAAGTAGGGGGCGGATTGGTAGCGGCCTTCGGCCATTTTGGCGATTTGCATCTCGACGTCGCTGAGGAGGCTGCTGGCTCCGAAGCGGAAGAGGTCGGGGGTGAGCCAGGCGTCGCCGAGGGTCTCTTTTACCATGACGAGGTAGTGGAGGGCTTCTTTTGCTTTGCGGATGCCGCCGGCGGGTTTCATGCCGATGCGGATGCCGGTGGCGTCGTGGTGATCGCGGATGGCTTCGAGCATGACGAGGGTGACGGGCATGGTGGCGGCGGGGCTGACTTTGCCGGTGGAGGTCTTGATGAAATCGGCTCCGGAGTCCATGGCGAGGTGGCTGGCGATGCGGACGTTGTCGTAGGTGTGGAGTTCGCCGGTCTCGAAGATGACTTTAAGGTGGGCGTCGCCGCAGGCTTCTTTTACGGCGGCGATTTCATCGGCGACGCGGGCGAAATCGCCGCTGAGGAAGGCTCCGCGGTCGATGACCATGTCGATTTCATCGGCTCCTTCGCCTACGGCGAAGCGGACGTCTTCGAGGCGTAGGTGGAGGGGGTATTGCCCGCTGGGGAAACCGGTGGCTACGGAGGCGACGTGGAGTGGGGTGCCGGCGGTTTCGCCGATGGCATCGGCAACGCGATTCGGGTAGACGCAGATGGCGGCGCAGGGGGGGCAGCCGTAGCGCTGGGGCATGGGGGCGGCGGCTTTGCGGCAGAGGTGGCGGACTTTCCCGAGGGTGTCGCTGCCTTCGAGGGTGGTGAGGTCCATCATGGAGACGACGAGCTTGAGGCCGGCGATTTTGGCTTCGTTTTTGATGGAGCGCTTGGTGAAAGAGGCGGCGCGTTCGCGCACCATGACGGGGTCGGTGGTGGGGAAGGGGGTCATGGGCGAAGTGGGAGAGCAGAAAGGTGAAAAGGGCCTTACAAGTGGGCCATTTCTTTGATCGTCTGAGTCCAGAGGAAGAAGAGGCCGCGCCAGGAGTAGCGGAAGGTGCCCTCGCCGGCGAGGGTGATGAGTCCTTGGTCGAGATTGTGATCGACTTGGCGGCGGGTGTCTTCTTGGAAGAGTGCGGGGATAGTGCCGGGATCGGTGTTGGAGAGGTCGTCGGTGATCATGCCAAGATCGGTGATGAAATCTTGGTGCTCGCCTTGGAGTGCGGCGAAGCTTTCGGCCCAGGGGGCGCGGCGGAGGTCGATGTCCGGGGAGAGCTTCATGGTGGGGAGGAATGGGCAATTCCAGGTCATCCAGGTGGTGCCTCCGGAGGCGGATTTTGATGAGATGGCGGTGTAGGAAAAACAGATTTCTCCTTGTTCGTGGAGGGTGATGGATGCTTGGGAGCGCTCAGCCTCATTGTAGAAGTGCCTCACGAATTGGCTGGTATCTTCCCATTCCCAACCGGCGTCGTCTACGTGCTCGAAGCCGAGCTCTTCGATGTCGCGGGTGAGCTGGCGTAGCTCGGGGAATTTTTCTGAGGAGGGGGGCGTGCGCTCGGCGATGGAGCGGTCGAGGGGGAGGCGGAGTTTGCGGACGCGGGTGAGTAGCTCGACCCAGGGGAGGAAGAACCAGGCGGTAGCGGCGATGGCTCCGACCCAGATTTCTCCGCTGAGAAAATACCCTGCGAGGCCGGTGGCGGCAAGGATTGCGATTCCTCCGAGGCGGCGGAGTGCTGCGTGGTGGAATGAAAAGAGAGCGAAGGCCAGGAAGAGGACTCCAAGAATGAGTAGAAGCGGGAACATTGATACTATGGAATGAAGTCTAAACGCGTTCTAGGGGGGCTGGCAATGGGAAGCGGAAAGCATTCTACGGCATTAGCGCTCTCTTCTTGATTAACTCGAGATTTTGGATTATTGGATTAAATTATCTGTCGCAGTCGTGCGATGTAGGTAGGTTTTATTGATATTTAATGTCCCGTTCTGTAGAAAAGTTTGCGCTCCGCCAGGCTGAACTCGAGACACTCGCCCGAGAAATTTTCGTTCGAGACGGGATCTCAGGGCTTTCGATTGAGCGGATTGCTTCTGAATCGGGCTATTCTCGCCCTACGGTGTATCAACACTTTTCGAGCCGTGATGGGGCGCTGGAGGTAGTCGCTGAAAATACGCTCGCTAGTGCCTATTCGATTTTTTCTAGAGCTGAAAAGGTAGAGGGGAATGACCGGGAGCGGGCATTTGCACCTATGCTAGCATTCGGGATTATTGCGCGATTCCACACGGATGAATTTCATGTGAATGAATCACTGGGGTTTCCCTGGGTGGCGCGTCATCTGCCGGAATCAATTTCGACGGCATACAATCAGGTGGTAAAGCGCCAATTTCATGGCATCGAGGCGGCAGTGCTGCGCGCTGAGGCTTCCGGCTCTCTGAAGACTCACGGGGGGCTTACTGCATCTCAGGTGGCATTTCACACGATTGCTTTGGCCTATGGAGCCTATTCGTCGATTGCGAAAAATAGGGTGTCGGTCGAGCTTGCTGGAGCGGTAGATCCGTGGGCGGAGGCACACCGGGCAATTGATGTTTATTGGGATGGCGCAGGATGGGGGCCGGATAGCCAGAGCTATGATTATGCGGCTTCGCGGGATAAGTTTATGCGTGAAATATTTCCAGAATATTGGGTGAAGGCGCAGAAGGAACGCCTTGAGGGAGAGGTGGCGAAAACGGATTAGTTTTTTGGCTACCGTCGGATTTTTTGAGGGTGGCGCTTAGATCGCAGGGCCGCCGTCTTTAATTTCTGCGGGGGAGCTGGCGGCATATTTTTCGAAGTTTTGGATGAAAAGACTGGCGAGTTTTTTCGCGCTTTCGTCGTAGGCGTTTTTGTCTGCCCAGGCATTGCGAGGCTGAAGCGTTTCGCTGGGGACGCCGGGGCATTCAGTTACGGTTTCGAAGCCAAAGGTGGGATCGGTGAAGGTAGGTGCTTCGGTGAGATTGCCTTGGTAGATGGCATCGACGATGGCGCGTGAATAGCGAAGTTTGATACGTGAGCCGACGCCATTTCCTCCGCCGGTCCAGCCGGTGTTTACGAGCCAGACGTTTACATTGTGTTTTTGGAGTTTTTCTGCGAGCAACTCGGCATATCTACTCGGGTGCATGACGAGGAACGGTGCGCCGAAGCAGGCAGAGAAGGTGGCGGTGGGCTCGGTGATGCCCATTTCGGTGCCGGCTACTTTCGCGGTGTAGCCGGAGATGAAGTGATACATGGCCTGCTTTTCTGAGAGGCGTGCGACGGGGGGGAGGACGCCGAAGGCATCGCAGGTGAGAAAGATGATATCGGTGGGGTGCCCGGCGATGCAGGGAAGTTGAGCGTTTTTAATGAAATTGATGGGATAGGCTCCGCGGGTGTTTTCCGTGATGCTCGTATCGGTGAAATCAACGTGGTGGTTTTCATCGTAAACGACGTTTTCGAGCACGGCTCCGAAGTGGAGTGCATTGAAAATATCTGGCTCGGATTCGAGGGTGAGATCGATTGCTTTGGCGTAGCAGCCGCCCTCGATGTTGAAGATTCCTTTGTCGGACCAGACGTGCTCGTCGTCGCCGATGAGCATGCGTTTGGGGTCTGCCGAGAGAGTCGTTTTACCGGTGCCGGAGAGTCCGAAGAGTACGGCGCTGCGATCGGAATCGGGATCAGCGGTGGCGGAGCAGTGCATCGAGAGATGCCCCTGCTTCGGCATGAGATATTGCATTAGGGTAAACACCCCTTTTTTCATCTCGCCGGCATATTCTGTGCCGAGGATCACCATTTCATTGTCTTCGAAGCTGAGATCGATCGAAGTCTTGGAAGACATCCCCTCGGTGTGGCGGTTTGCCGGGAATTTTCCGGCGTTATAAATGATGAAATCGGGTTCGCCGAAATTTTCGAGCTGCTCGTCTGTCGGGCGGATCAGCATCGTGTGCATGAAAAGCGCGTGATAGGGGCGTGAGCAGATCACACGGATCTTGATCTGGGTATCGGGATCCCACCCGGCGAATGCATCCACGACGTAGAGATGCGGGCAGACATTCAAGTAGTCGAGCGCGCGCTGGCGGTTGATCTCGAACGTGTGCGAATCGATTTCCACATTGATATCGCCCCACCAAATGTCGTTTTCCGAATCTGGATGTCGCACGATGCGCTTGTCCTTTGGTGAACGCCCTGTTTTTTCGCCTGAATAGGCGATCAGTGCGCCCTCGTCCGAGATACTAGCATCGGGCTCGAAGCGGATCGACTCCATATAAAGTGCTGGAGGAGATGCGTTGCGGAGCACTGTTTTCGAAGTGATGCCGTAGGAGGAGAGGTCAATGGTCTTCATTTTTTCGAAAGACTGCCCGGAATTCCGTATTCTGCATCCAAAAACCATTAAAGATCATGGTTCCGTCATCTGGTGCCGCTAGACTTAGGCAATGTTGAAATTATATTGCCTCTTACTGGCCGTCACCCTTTCCCTCCAGGCCTCCGATCCTCGGTTATCCTCATGGCACACCGCTGATTCTGGCAGCTACGCTCGGATCTACGAGACGACCGCCGCCGAAACGGCGGAAACTGCTAGTACCACCTGGAGCCGGGGGCTGGGCGTACAATCTCTGCCTACCTACGCGGGTATCCACGAAATTTCCTTCTCCGAGGACTGGATCTACCTCCGCACTACCGGTCTCGCCGCTCACATGATGGGGCCGTGGTATCTTAATGAAGCCAAGACCAATCTCTTTCCTAATTATCCTTCCAATACTGCCACGTTCTACCGCATTCCTCGGAATCCAACGATCCCTGCAGCGACTGCGAAGACCGGCACTAGCCTTGGGATCATCGGCTATTATGTGAACGGCGTCGCGATGTTCGATTCCCGTGACGCATTTTCCTACTCGAATTCCCAGGAGGTGGATTCCACCCCAAACAATGGTATCGTTGGCGACGATATCTGGAACCGCGACGCCTACACCAACGAATCAGTCACCTTCGACGCCGCCAACGCCCACCAGGCTCGTAATACATACCATTATCACGCAAATTCTCCTGGGCTCCGCTTCTCGCTTGGCGACAACATGGAGTATAACCCTACGAGTAATCGCTACACGGAAACATTCTCGGGTGCCCATTCGCCCATCCTTGGTTGGGCTGCCGATGGCCTTCCCGTATACGGTCCCTACGCATATTCCGATCCCAATGATCCCGCTTCGGTCGTCCGAAGGATGGTCAGTAGCTACCAGCCCCGCGTTATCAACACCCGGACGTCCCTTCCCCAATGGGCCGCCGATTTTCAAAACAAATCTCCGGGAACTCTCCCTGCAAATGAGCACGGGCCACCCGTAAACGCCACCTACCCCCTCGGCCACTATATTGAAGATTACGAATTCACCGGCGCTGGCGACCTCGACCTGCATAACTCTCGCTTCGCGAAAACACCCGAATTCCCGGATGGGATCCGCGCCTATCATATTACCATCGAGTCCGATGGCACTCCTGTTTTCCCGTATGCGGTCGGTCGTGAGTTCGTTGGTGCACCTACCGGAGGTGTTGTGCGTAATTTCAATGAATCTCCTACGATCTATTTTGAAGGGGGACCCGAAAAAGAGGAGCGCAACGAATCACTTAATTTTGGAAGCGATGATGTCACCCTCGTTTGGGATGTGATCGAAGGTGGCACCTACACTGTCGAATCCAGCGATGATCTCACAAGCTTTGTTGCCACTACGGGAGCTATCCAAGAGGGCGATACTCTTACTTATAGCGAGTCCAGCGCCCCCCGGAAATTCTATCGGACTTCTCGCCCTGCCCTAGCCCCATTCGATGATGTGGGCTTTGTCTACGATGAAGAGGAACGTATTCAGAATAATGTGCTACTCCTCATCGTTGATGACTGGGGGATCGATTCCAGCCCGCTTGATAACAGTAGTGTTGAAAACCCCGGCACATCCTTTCCTCCGCTGCCCAATTTATCTGCTCTCGCTGAAGCGGGCCTCCGTTTTACCAACGCATACGCCCAGCCTATTTGCTCGCCCACCAGAGCCACGATCCTTACGGGGCGCCAGCCGTTCCGCCACGGAGTGGGCAATCCCACTTCTAATTCTACGCTTCCGGCAGAGGAACTTACCCTCCCTGAACTCATCGCGGCAACTTCGCCAGACTACGGTCTCGGATCCTTCGGGAAATGGCATCTTGGCGGAGGCGATACCGGCCCGCTCGACCTCGGAGGATGGCCGAATTTTGCCGGTATTCTCCAAGGCGGAGTCGGCAATTACGAAGATTGGACTAAAGTAAAGAATGGTGTCTCCACAGATAACTTCACTACCTACACCACGACGGATCAGGTTAATGAAGCGGTGCAGTTTATCACGGATCAGGGCGATGCTCCATGGTTCACGTGGATGGGCTTCAATGCTCCTCACACGCCTTTCCACAATCCTCCATCGAATCTTCACAGTTATCCGACCTTCACCACTAATACGGATGATGAAGTGACTGGAGCCGATCGCCGCGCTGCCTATGAGGCTGCCATGGAAGCTCTCGATACTGAGATTGGTCGCCTCCTGCAATCCGTGGATCTAGAGAAAACGAACGTCATCGTCATCGGGGATAACGGCACTCCCGGTCAGGTCGTGCAGGCTCCCTTTGGAAATGGGCACGCCAAAGGTGATCTCTATCAGGGAGGTATCCGCGTTCCGCTTATTGCTGCCGGACCGGACATTACGGCTTCCGGCACTTCGGATCGTTTCGTTCACTGTGTGGATCTTTTTTCCACCATCCTTGATCTCACCGGCACCCCTCCACCAGCAACGGAAATTGAATCCCAAACGATTGCTCCCATTTTTCGGGGGCAATCCACTTCGGATCGCACCGTCATTGCTGAAAAATTTGGAGATGGTGCCGGAGATAATGGTCGCGCTCTCCTCTCTGAAACCTACCCGGATTTCAAGCTTATCATCTTTGGAGACAAAGATGATCCCACCGATGAGCCAGAGTTTGCGTTCTATAACATCACTGCCGACCCCAATGAAGACGCTCCTCCACTTGATGTGTCTTCTCTTACGGTAACTCAACAGGCCGCCTACGATCATCTCCGTATGATCGATACGCAGCTTGGTGGCGGTTACTCAGATCCACCTACCAATGCGGATATCCTCTATCTCCAGCTCCCCAATCAGACTGGTGCAGCTGGCGTCCCTCAGAATCGGAATCTTGCTCCCAGCACCATCACAATAAATGGCCAATCTGCGGTGTATGCTGCTCGCTTTAATACGATGGAGGTCTACGACCAGTTTTGGGTGAAAGCTACGATCTCTCCGGCGAACGGAGGGCCTTATACCACCGCCACCGTGACTTTCCCCAATAATCCAAATACTGGTGATGTCCGCTCGTTTACCGCGATCCAAATTCTTACTAATCCGTAGCGCGTAATGGCGAGCAAGGGGGGGTGTCGTGAATATGGCAGTCGAAAATTGGGTGAAACTGTCGCAGTCTCCCGACGATGTCTCTGCTCGTCCCCAAAATGCTTCAGTTTGCACGACGTATCCTTAGCGATTTTTTCCTTCAAAATCATGGGCTTCTGCTGACGAGCGCGGTTGCGTATAACACGCTGCTCTCATTGATTCCGCTTTCAGCGGTGCTCATTATTATCTTCTCGAAATTTTTTGAAGAGGGGCTTCTCCTTGAGATGGTGACGGCTGAGGTTGGGTTGATTGCTCCGGGGGCGACTGAAATGCTCAATGAGGTGCTTACTGCATTCTTGGAAACGCGTGAGCTGGCTGGGCTGATCGGTGTTGGAGTGCTCCTGTTCTTCAGCTCGGTTGCATTTCGGGTGCTGGAAAACGCGATTGGAATTATCTTCGAGCGACCGACAACGGTAAAGCGTCGGAAATTCTGGGTCTCCGCATTACTCCCTTATGTGTTTATTGCGTTGCTCGGGCTAGGCCTTCTTGTTCTCACCACAGTAGCTTCGTTTTTCGAATCGACGTATGCGCAGACGCAGGTGCTTGCGCCGTTCGAGATGGAGGTGTCGCAGATGAGCGGTGTTGTTCTCCGGTTTGCTGGGTGGCTGATGGTCGTCCTTCTTTTTACGACGCTTTATATCGCGATGCCTTCGACTAAGATTTCCTTTAGGCTTGCGCTTTGGGGAGGGGTCACTGCGGCGATTCTGTGGGAGGGGCTTCGCTATCTTCTTACGGGGTATTTTCTTCACATTTCATTTGTGAGCGTTGTCTATGGATCGATGGCTACGACGATTATTGCGCTTCTCACGATGGAGGCGGCGGCTTTGATCGTCTTGCTGGGGGCGCAGGTGATTGCGGATCTCCAGCGTAGCCGCTTGGGGAATGTCCCGTGGTATGAAGATCCGGGAGATGTGGCAGAATCTGAGAATGAAAATCCGGCGCGCTTTTAAGTTATTTTTTAAGCCGGGCGGATACGAGTAGATTGCGAGGAGTGAGAGTACGTGGGCAGAATTCTGTGATGGATACGTGATAGTTTTGCTGCTCTAGCCAGGCTGCAAGATCGTGCATGAGCCAGAGCTCGATGGCGCGACGGTAGGAGAGGCGTACGAGCTGGAGGCGGCGGGATTCCTGGTGGCGAATCCAACCGGCATTTTCGCTTTTGGGGAAATCGAAGCTTTTTGGAATGGGGATTCCTTCGCGGGTGGCTAGGGTGGTGAGGAATTCCTGGAAGCTGAGCTGCTGCCAGTGGCCGGGGATGGGGGGGAAGGTCTGGTAGGGAGCCTCGGGGTGGAGTTGCTCGCGGAGGTTGATGAAGGCGAGTTTCCAGGCGGAGGAGCGTTCGCTTCTGGCGGTGCGTCCGGGGGCGGAGGAGGAGGTTTCGGTGACGGCGAGTTTTAGAGTGTTTTTATTGAGGGTGAGAGGGCTTTTTTTTGATCGTGGGAGATAGTGCTCGTGGGCGGTGAGTTGGTAGCAGCAGGGAGCGAAGTGGATGGCGGGGGCGTGGACTTCGGTGGCCGCTAGGGCAAGGCGCTGGTGGAGGTCGCCGCAGGCGTGGAGGGCGATGGCGTGAGAGCTACGCAGGGTCTCGGCAATTTTGGGTGCCATGACGTCGGCCTGGAGAAATTGGTGAGCGAGATCTTTGGAGAGCAGCTTGCCGGAATGACAGAGCGTGGGATTTCGCTCGACGGCGAGGGCTTCACCTCCGTGGGTGCGGAGCAGGGCGCGGCTGAGATGGCCTTTACCTGAGCACCATTCGACGGTGGGCGTTTGTGGGCGTCCCATGGCTGCGATGAAGGCGTTGATTTGAGCGGCTTTGCGGGCGCCGACGCCGTGGATTTTGGGATTGGAATTCTCGGGTGAGGTGGTGGCTTTTGGTAATTGAATGAGTTTTTTTAGCGGCTCGATTTGGGGCAGATAGGAGGAAAGCCAGGTGATGGAATTTTCCGAGTTTTCGCTGAGAGAGCGGAGGGTCGCATCATCGAGGGTGAGGAGATCGTGGGTGAGTTCCGGATGGTCGGTGCACCAGGCTGGGCGTCGCTCGCGAAAAGTGGCCGGCTGCCAGAGTGGCTGGGATTCGAGGAGGAGCGTTTCTAGGTGATCGCGCCGGTGAGCGAGGTTTGCTGGCATTGAGGGGGGCGCGGTCGTGTTTTGGTAGACGATGCCCGGATTGCGGCTTTCGTGGGGATTCCTTTACCCTAACCGAGATTAATTTGCATCCGAGTAACCCACATTCTGGAAGATACGATTTTGCCGCTCTTTGTGAGTCGTGCCCCGAGCTTGAGCTGTTCCTCCGCTCGAATCCTAAGGGGGATCGCACGATTGATTTCAGTGATGCCAAGGCGGTCCTCTGTCTGAACCGTGCGCTACTTGCACATTTTTATGATATTCAGAAGTGGGATCTTCCGCTGGGCTATCTTTGTCCTCCGATTCCCGGGCGGGCGGATTACATCCACTATCTTGCGGATTTTTTGGAAGGGAAGACGGGAGTGCGAGTGCTTGATATTGGGACTGGAGCGAATTGTATCTATCCGATTATTGGAAGCCGAAGCTATGGCTGGGAATTTGTGGGGTCGGATACAGATTCCAAAGCAGTGGCTTCAGCCCAGCGTATTGTGGCGGAAAATTCGGGATTGAGCTGTTTGGTGAGGGTTGTGCGACAAAAGAACCCTCGGTGTATTTTTGATGGGATCTTTGGTGAGGACGATTTTTTTGAACTCACGATGTGTAATCCGCCGTTTTATGCGTCGGCTGAAGAGGCAAGAAAGAGTAACTTACGGAAAGTGAAAAACCTTGGGAAATCAGGAGCGCGTCCCTCGCGAAATTTCGGGGGGCAGTCCTCGGAGATTTGGTGTCCGGGTGGTGAGTTGAAGTTTCTCTGCCGAATGATGGAAGAGAGCGTTCGCTTTGGTAAGCAGGTGGGTTGGTTTACCAGCCTTGTCTCTAAAGGAGATCACGTTCGCCCGCTTCGCCACAAGCTCGGTCAGGTGGGAGCATCTGCCGTAAAGGTGGTAGAGATGGAGCTGGGGCAGAAGCGCAGCCGGTTTATCGCGTGGAGTTTTTCGTAGAGCGTTTCATATGCCTGATCGGCAGGCGGTATCGGGGGCAAGCTATGCTCCGGTAGCCGAAAGCGTCTGATTTTTTCCACTGAGCTAGAGTTCACCTTTAGCGGAAAGCGCAGGACTTATGAGATTACCGGATATTCAGAGCCTTGCGTTGATTCGGATTGAGTGGAGAAGGGGCAATGGCTGGGATCTGGGATTAAGCCTATCCGTGTTGCTTCACAGGCATCTTATTGATGAGGGTGCCTCCATCGGCGTTGGTGAAGCTGCAGATCCATTTGAGGTGGGCGTCCCGTCACGATTGTTTCCATTCGATGTGTTGGGGTGTTCGGGCAAGGGTGGACACGTGGCTTGGTGGAGTGCAGGGTTTTTCCTGAAATGAGACGGCGACGCAGATCTGGGCAGCAAGTGGTGGAGATGCAGATGGGACCTATGATTGACATGGTGTTCCTTCTTCTGGTCTTCTTTATGGTCACGGCGAGGCCGGTCGCGCAGGAGAGTGATCTGAGTATGACTCTGCCGGGGAGCGTTTCCCAGGATGAGGTGGTGGATCCGCCGGACGACCAGCGGTTGGTGATCGATGCGCGGGGCGCGGTGGTGCTCAATGAACTCGAACTCGGAGCCCCGGGGGATACCGAGCTGGGCGCGCTCGTGAGCACGCTTATGCGTTTCCGCAAAGCGGCGGAATCCAATGGTGCGGATGCTCTCGTCACCATTGATCCTGCCGATAGCGTGGCCCACCAGCGGGTGATGGACGTGCTTAATGCCTGCGCGAAAGCGGAACTCCACCAGGTGACATTTGCCGGAGGCTGAAACGGATGAAGCAGAAAACGAAAGGTCTCGTCTGGTCGGTTATCCTAGGAAGCCTCGTTGTCCATGCTGTTGGGCTGGCGCTTTTTGGGTTGTGGGTGGTATCGCGAAAATTCGTGGAGCCTGCGGCGACCTTTACTGTGCCGAAGATGGTAAGGATCCCTGTGGCGACGCCAGAGCATAAGATGAATATGGCTGCGCATGAGGCGATGGCTCCCAAGCCGACGTTTTCTGAGCGGTTGGTAAGTAGTCGTCCGGCTGTGTTTTCGCTGCCGAATTTGCCGGATGTGGAAGTGGATCAGGCGCTTTCTCTCGACCCGAGTGTTTTATTTAGTGATCAGGCGATGGTGCTTGCTGGAAGCGCTGGCTTTGGCAGTGGCCTAGGAAAGGCTCTTGGGGGAGTGGGGGGGAAGGGCTCGGGGGTGAGCTTTTTTGATATCGATGATACTGCTCAAAGTGTGGTGATCATGATTGATGTTTCGGCGAGTATGTTTGGCCGTACGGGGGATTACGATTATTCTACGAGGAAGAAGCTTCGTGTGGGAAAGGCGCAAAGCTTTCAGCGTGTTCGGGATGAGGCGATAAAACTCATTGATGGTCTCGACATCAATTCGCGTTTCAATGTCTTGCACTGGTCTGGGAGTGCTCGGCTCTGGCGGGAGGGACTGGTGGCGGCTACTGATGGCAATAAGGCTGCGGCGAAAGAGCACATTCAGGATAAGGTTGATGTAAATAAGGCGGGGCCGCGTGGGGGGCGTCCAGGTGGCACTCGGCACGATTACGCTTTGGAAGCCCTTTTTGCTTTGGCTCCTGAGGTGGCTTTTATGCTGACTGATGGTAACGCGACTGCGAGTAAGAAGGGGGGCGGCTTTAGCATCATCGAGGATCGCGATATTTACGGGCTCATCAGCGATGCGAAAAAGAAAAATGAAATCCTTCCTCGTATTCATACGCTTTATTACCTGACGGGTAAGGATAAGCGGGAGGAACAAAAAATGCTTCGAGGTATTTCTAGGCGCACTGGTGGAAAATTTCGCAAAGTGAAGGTGAAAAAGACTAAGGATTAGCAAAGCGAAACCGTATGTTGCGTAGTCCGATTATGAGCTAATGATCGGTTCCCTCCCCCAAGTATGCGTCGTTTGTTGAATTTACTGGCTCCGCAGCTTACGAGAGAATAGGATGAATTGCTTTGATCGGAAATGCGTTTGGGGAAGATAAGGGAAAAGCCACGCCCTCGAGATTTCTTTTTGTGGCGCAGGCGCGCCGCGTGGGTGCTGTGGAGCTTGGGGATGGATGGATTGCGCGGTGCTGGAGATTCCGGATGATTATGAATATATGGATGAGGAGTTCATTCGAATTTTGAGGCTGCGTTGTTTACCCTATCTTCCCTAAATTTGTGGATAGTGAGAATGTTATCGGTTTCATACCGATAGGATTTTCTTTAGGAAGGGGGCGGTTCGGCTGCCTTTTACTTTGGCTACTTGTTCGGGGGTGCCGGAGGCGGTGATGGTGCCGCCGTTTTCTCCGGCTTCGGGGCCGATGTCTAGGAGGTGATCGGCTTCGGCGATGACGTCTAGGTTGTGTTCGATGACGATGACGGTGTGGCCGTCGTCTACTAGGCGGTGGAGGACGTCGATGAGCTTTTGGACGTCGGTCATGTGGAGGCCGATGGTGGGCTCTTCGATGAGGTAGAGGTTGCCTTTGTAGTGTTGGTTTTTTCTTATGCGGGCGTGGTCGGCGCGGCCGATTCCTTTTGTTAGTTCGGTGACGAGTTTGATGCGTTGGGCTTCGCCGCCGCTGAGGGTGGGGCTGGGCTGGCCGAGCTGGAGGTAGCCGGTGCCGGTGTCGCGGAGGAGGCCGAGGGTTCTTGAGATTTTTGGGTTGGTGGAGAAGAAGTCGGCGGCTTCGTTGATGCTCATTTGCATGACTTCACCGATGTTTTTGCCGTTGTATTCGATTTCTAGGGTGGCGGGGTTGTATCTTAGGCCTTTGCAGTCTTCGCAGCCGACCCAGGTGGTGGGGAGGAAGGCCATTTCGAGTTTGATGGCTCCGTTGCCTTTGCAGGTTTCGCAGCGTCCGCCTTCGGTGTTGAAGGAGAAGCGGCCGGGTTCGTAGCCGCGGACGCGGGACATTTGTACGCCGGAGAATAGCTTGCGGATTTCATCGAAGATTTTGATGTAGGTGGCGGGGCAGGAGCGGCTGGTTTTGCCGATGGGGCTTTGGTCTACTTCGTAAACGGCTTCGATCTGCTCGACGCCGCTGAGGCTTTCGAGGCCTTCAATTTTTGGCTTTTTTCCTTTGGAGAGGGCGGCGGTGACGGCGGGGCCGAGGACGCTGCGCATGAGGGTGGATTTACCGGAGCCGGAGATGCCGGCGATGACGGTGAGGCGGGCGAGGGGGATGGCGACGTTGATTCCTTTGAGGTTGTTTACGGTGGCGTTTTTGAGGCGGAGCCAGCCTTCTTTGGATCGTGTGCTGGGGAGTTTGCGGCGTTCGCCGCGGCTGGGGTGTTTTGGTGGGTGGGCTAGGGCTTGGAGGGTGGGGGAGTTTTTGTTGGCGGTTTTGCGTTTCGGGCCTTTGAGGGAGCCGGCGAAGGTGATCTGGCCGCCGAATTTTCCGGCTCCGGGGCCGAGGTCGATGAGGGTATCGGCGCGGTCCATGGTTTCGTCGTCGTGCTCGACGACTAAGACGCTGTTTCCGCGGTCGCGGAGTTGGACGAGGGTGTCTAGTAGTGCGGCGTTGTCGCGGGGGTGGAGGCCGATGGTGGGTTCATCGAGGACGTAGAGGACGCCGCATAGGTTGCTGCCGAGCTGGGAGGCGAGGCGGATGCGCTGGGCTTCGCCGCCGGAGAGGGTTTTCGCGGAGCGGTTTAATTGTAGGTAGCCGAGGCCGACTTCTTCCATAAAGGTGAGGCGCTGGGTGATTTCGGGTAGGATGTCGCGGGCGATGGTTTTTTCGCGTCCGGTGAATTTGAGTTTTGCGATGGCATCGCGGGCATCGATGACGGAGAGGCTGGCGATGTCTTCGATGCGGTAGCCTTCTACGAGGACGGCGCGGGCATCGGGGTTGATTCGAGAGCCGTGGCAGGTGGGGCAGGGGAGAAGCTCGGTTTCATCGGCTTTGGCCATTTTGGATTCTTCGTCCATTTCGGCGGCGAGGACGGAATCGTGGCGGTCGGTATCGAGGGTGCGGTGGCGTATCTTTTTGGTGAGGACGCCGTAGCCTCGGCATTCGCGGCACCAGCCGTGGGGGCTGTTGTAGGAGAACATGCGGGGATCGAGATCATCGAAGCTGCGGCCGGTGAGTGGGCTGACCATCCGGGTGCTGAGGACGTGGATGTTTTTCTTTTGATCGAGAAGGCGGAGGCTGCCTTTGCCGAGCTTGAGGGCTTCGTCGATGGCGATTTTGATTTCGGCGGCTTTGGCGGTTTTATCTAATTCGGCGATGAGGACATCGATGTCGTGCTCTTTGAAGCGTTCGAGGCGCTCGAAGCCTTCGATTTCGGTGAATTCTCCATCGACGAGGAGGTGGGTGTAGCCTTTTTTTCCGGCCCAGGTGGCGACTTCGGTGTGGTAGCCTTTGCGGCCTTTGATGATGGGGGCGAGGATGAAGGTGGCTCCTTTTTTTGCTTCTTTGGAGGCGGTGGTGATGATGGAGCTGGCGGTCTGGCTGATGACGGGGAGGCCGGAATCGGGGCAGTGCTGGGTGCCGACTTTGGACCAGAGGAGGCGGAGAAATTGCCAGACTTCGGTGACGGTGGCGACGGTGCTTTTTCCGCCGCCGCGGGAGACGCGTTGTTCTATGGCGACGGTGGGGGGGAGGCCGGAGATGGAATCGACGTCGGGCTTTTCGAGTTGGGTGACGAATTGCCGTGCGTAGGTGGACATTGAATCGAGGAAGCGGCGCTGGCCTTCGGCGAAGACGATATCGAAGGCGAGGGTGGATTTACCTGAGCCGGAGAGGCCGGTGACGACGACGAATTCATCGCGGGGGATTTCTACGGTGATGTCTTTGAGGTTGTGTTCGCGGGCGCCGGCGATGGTGATGTTTTCGCTGCCGGAGATGATGGCGAGGGGCTCGGAGACGATGGCTTGGGTGGATTGCGGTTTTAGGAATTTCCCGGTGTGGCTTGCTTTGCACTTGAGGATTGCTTCGGGGGTGCCGGTGAAGATGAGTTGGCCGCCGTGCTCGCCGCCTTCGGGGCCGAGGTCGATGAGGTGATCTGCGGAGCGGATGACGTCGGTATTGTGCTCGATGACGAAGACGCTATTGCCTGCTTCTACGAGGCGGTGAAAGACGCCGACGAGTAACTTGATGTCATCGAAGTGGAGGCCGGTGGTGGGCTCGTCGAAGATGAGTAGGGAGTTTCCGGCGGAGCCTTTTTCATTGAGGTGGGCGACTAACTTGAGGCGCTGGCTTTCGCCGCCTGAGAGTGTGTTCATGGGCTGGCCTAAACGGAGGTAGCCGAGGCCGACGTCGATGAGGGCTTGTAACTTCGAGGCGATGGCGATGCCTTTTTTCGCGCCGTGCTGGGTGAAGAATTCTACGGCTTCGGTGACGGTGAATTCGAGGACATCGGCGATGCTTTTCCCTTCGAGGGTGATATCGAGGGTGCTTTGCTCGTAGCGGCGGCCTTCGCATTCGGGGCAGAGGACGAAGAGATCGGAGAGGAATTGCATCTCTACTTTTTCGTAGCCGGTGCCGGAGCAGCGTTCGCAGCGGCCGCCGCCGGAATTGAAGGAGAAGACGCCGGGGCTGAGGCCTTGGGCTTTGGCGTCTTCGGTGAGGGCGAAGAGCTGGCGAATAAGATCGAATGCTCCGATGTAGACGGCGGGTGTGGAGCGGGGGGTGCGGGCGAGGGGGGATTGATCGACGAGGAGGATATCGCCTATCTTATCGGCTCCGGTGATGGAGCGGCAGGCTCCTGGCTCTTCTTGGGTGTGGATGCCGCGTTCGCGGAGGAGATTCTGGTAGAGGACGCTGTGGACGAGGGTGGATTTTCCGGAGCCGGAAACGCCTGTGATGCAGAGGAATAGGTGGAGCGGGAATTCGACGTCTATGTTTTGTAGGTTGTGCTGGGTGGCTTTGGTGATTTTGAGGGCGTTGCCTTTTTGGGGTTTTCGGCGTTTTGCGGGAGGCTCTACGGATTGGATGCCTCGGAGGTAATCTCCGGTGAGGGATTCGCCGGGGTCTAACTTCCAGAGTCCTGAGGCGGGGCCGGAGAAGACGAGTTCGCCGCCGTGCTCGCCACGACCGGGGCCGATATCTACGAGATTATCTGCGGCGCGCATGACGGCGTCTTCGTGCTCGACGACGACGAGGGTATTCCCTTTGTCTCGGAGGCCTTCCATGATGCCGATGAGGCGACCGGTGTCGCGGGGGTGGAGGCCGATGGAGGGCTCGTCGAGGACGAATAGTGTGTTTGTGAGGGAGGCTCCGAGGCAGGTGGTGAGGTTTACGCGTTGGAGTTCGCCGCCGGAGAGTGAGCGGGCTTCGCGGTTGAGGTTGAGGTAGCCGAGGCCGACGCGTTCGAGGTATTGGATTCGGCTGAGGACTTCTTCTTTAATTAATTTGGTGGTGCGATCGCCTTGGGGGATGGGGATTTCTTCGATTACTGGGAGGAGGCGGAGGATGGGGAGCTCCCACATTTCGGGGAGGGTGAGCTCATTGATGCGAAATTGGAGGGCTTCGGGGCGGAGCCGGGTGCCGCGGCAGGCGTGGCATTCGGTGTAGGCGCGGTAGCGGCTGAGGAAGACGCGGACGTGCATTTTGTAGGCGCGGCTTTCTTGCCATTTGAAGAATCCGCGGATGCCATACCAGCCGCCTGCTTGCCAGGTGGATTCGGGGTCGTCTTGGGAGCCGCTGTCTCCTTCGATGATCCATTTTTGATCGTCGAGGTGGAGGTCGCAGAAGGGGGTGTCGAGTGAGATGGTGTTTTGGCGGCAGCAGCGTTCGAGGTCGGCCTGGCATTCGGAGTAGGTGTCGCCTTGGAATGCTTTGACGACGCCTTCGCGGATGCTGAGCGAGCGCTCGGGGAGGGCGCGATTGACGTCGATGCCGACGGTTTTCCCGAATCCTCGGCATTCGGGGCAGGCTCCGAGTGGGGAATTGAATGAGAAGAGGCCGGGGGTGGGGGCTTTGAGGGGCTCCCAGGTGGTGGAGAAGGTTTTGGCGGAGCCGCCGGCGGAATTGACTAGGGTAACTTCGCCTCGGCCGAGGCGGAGGGCGGCTTCGAGGGCTTCGAGAAGGCGGGCTTGGGAGGCGGTGGTAGATATTTTTACGCGGTCTTGAATGACGGGGACGATGGGGGGGAGTCTCTTTTTGGGGTATTTGTCGGGTGAGTCGGTGCGGTAGGTCTCGCCGTAGACGTAGATGCGGAGGTAGCCTTGGGATTCGAGGAAGGTGAAGAATTCGGCGGGGGTGGTTTTCTCAGGAACGGGGATGCCGAAGGTGATGATGGTGGTTTCGCCGGTGAGGTGCTGCTGTGCCCAGGCGGCGATACTGCCGGGGGTCTCGGGCTTTACTTCTTCGCCGGTCTCGGGATCGGTGCCGGTGGCGAGGCGGGGGAAGAGGAGTTTTAGGTAGTCGTTTAGCTCGGTGACGGTGCCGACGGTGGAGCGGGTGGTGCGGATGTTGTTGGCCTGCTCGATGGCGATGGCTGGGGGGATGCCGCGGATGGAATCTGCCTTGGGCTTGTCCATGCGGTCGAAAAACTGCCGTGTGTAGGGCGAGAAGGTCTCGACGTAGCGGCGCTGGCCTTCGGCGTAGATGGTGCGGAAGGCGAGGGAGGATTTGCCGGAGCCGGAGGGGCCGGTGACGACGGTGAGGCGACCAAGGGGGATATCGAGATCGATGCCTTTGAGGTTGTTTTGCCGGGCACCGCGAATTTCGATTTTATCCGGGGCGATGGATTTGGGCTTTTTCGTGCGGCGGGTGGTTTTTTTCTTCGGAGGGGCAGACATGGGTGGGCAGGTGATTGGTCTACGAACGGGAGCGAGATGGAAGGAAAAAATGAGGGCGCGGGTGCTTTATTCTTGCCAGGGTAGCTAAATTCTCATAGTCTAATCGCAAATCTCATAATTGAGATGATCTAGAAGACAGTTCGTTTTTCCAGAATATCATGCAGCCTATCCCAACCTCTCCAAAACCCCGCGGCTTGTTCCAAAATTCGGCTTTGATGTCGCTGGTCTGTGTGGCGGCGGGGGCGGGGATTGCATTTGGAGGCTGGGGGATTGCGCAATCGGCGACGACGAGGGGGGGCGGCGGCGGAGCTATGGGGCTGACGAGATCATTTTCGCTATCGGCTGCTGGGAAGATTATGGATGTGGGGGATATCGAACGCGCGCTGGAGACGAAGCCTGAGTTCCGGGAGTTTCTCGAAGAGGTGGAGCTGGCGATGTTGGAATCGGATCTGGTGTATCTTCGCGATGTGATCGACAAGA
This sequence comes from uncultured Verrucomicrobiales bacterium, assembly GCA_937922595.1. Taxonomy (GTDB): domain Bacteria; phylum Verrucomicrobiota; class Verrucomicrobiia; order Verrucomicrobiales; family DEV007; genus CALAIY01. The sequence continues at coordinate 20,085 of CALAIY010000084.1, forward strand.
GGGCGATGATGGAGCGCATCGTAGAGCGTGCGCCGCGGACGCGTGAGGCGCAGGCGCTGGCAGATATCTATCGGAGTGGAACGGAGGAGGCGTGGCGCCGTGTGGGAGTGCTTGAGCATTATGCGGGCTCGCACTACCGCTATTTACGCCCTCGGACGATCGATGGGCGGACGGGTGTCCTTTTTCGGGTGGCGGAAGATGGGGATCTCGTAAATTACCATCTGCACGAGATTGTAGAGGTGGGTGATGGGTATAAGATTGCGGATACTTACATCGTGGGGCTCAGGGAATCTTTGAGCGATGCGCTCTGGCGTGGGCTTGGGCATTTGCTTGCGGATATGCACCCGGAGGTGTCGCCGGAGAGTGATCCTGAGGGGTCGATGGCGTTTGTGGAATCGATCCGGAAGGTGGGGGATCTAAGCCACGCATTGGCGAAACAGCGTTTTCAGGAAGCGATCGATATCTACAATAATATGCCAGAGGAGGTGCAGCAGGTGCGCGATGTGATGGTGATGAGGATTGAGGCGGCGGCGAAACTTTCGCCTTTGGAGTTGGACGATGCTTTGGCGGAGTGGAAAGACCTCGGGTATCGGGAGACGGATCTTCCGCTGAAATTTATCGATTACCATATGGCGCGTGGGCACTATGAGGTCGCGCGGGATTCGGCATTGCTGGTGAGCGATATCGTGGGTGGCGAGCCTTATTTGAGGGCGCGGATAGGAGAATTGAATTTCGCGATTGCGAATCAAGTGCGGATGCAATCGCGCGGTGGTGCACTCCGTGCAAAACGGGGTGGCGAGGGCACGCTGGGCACTTCCGGCGGCGGAAATTAAGAGGGCTCTTGACGCTACGATGGCAGTTTTACTGCGCGCGCATTTCTTGGGCGAGCTGCACGAGCTTGGCGATCTGAGCGTGGGGGAGATCGTCTACTTCTACGACTCGATCATTGGCTAAGCGGACGGCGAATACACTGCCCATAAGCCCTTCCTTTGCGTGGACGCTTACGACGCTAGACCAGAGGTAGTCGTCTACATCGTGGCTGGTGAGGTGGTAGGTGAGGGCTAGGAGGCGGCGGTTGGTGACGGCTACGACGTCGCGGTGGGCTCTGAGGAATTTCTTCCGCTGGTGAGCGATGTAGTAGATCTCTTCGTCTGAGGAGAGCATTTCCGAGAGGATATTGTAGACCTGGACGACGACTTCGGGCTCTTGGCCCTCGTCCATAAAGTGGATGAGCTGCTCTTGAATTTCGAAGGTGTCTTCGATGTGCTGCCATTCACTGAGGCCTTCGTAGTAGCAGAGGTCTTTTTTGGTTAGCTCACCGGTCTGAAGCATGGCGAGGATTTGGGATTCGTCGTAGGGGCCGAATTCTTGCTCATGTTTGGAGACGTAAAACTGAGCGATTTCCGTGCCTGATTCCGATGTTTCCGGCGCCGCCGGTGGGGTGCCAATGGAAGGGATGCTGATATAGCCATCTCCCTCGCCATCATAGTCAAACGCTTGGGTACTCATAACAAGGAATGGAACTCCCTTGTATATACATTGTCAAATCCAGGTTCGCGAAGTTCGGCGTGGCGCTTTAGGCGGCCTCTTTGTCGTCTGGGTCGGGTACTCTGCCGCGACCGGTGATCGTCTGATTGAAGAAGATGGAATTTGGAATGGCGACAAATCCATCCACTCCTTTGCGGAGTAATGTGGTGATTGGTCCGACGGAGACGACTTCTGCCGGTGCGCCTTCGATATCGATGATCGTGCCTGATTTGTAGAGATGGCGTGCGTAGACGCCACAGACGATATTGTGCGCTAGTGGCTTGAGGCCAAGCCCGAGAGCAAGGGTGATGGCGAAGCCGATCGAGAAAAGGAAGACTTCGACCGTGCGGCTGATGAGGTGGGTATCGACACCGAGTTCGCCGACGGCGATTGTGAGGATGAGCACCATAAAGAAGCTGTAGATAAGGCCGCCGAGGGTGCCGGCGTACTCGAGCTCAAGGCTTTCACCCCAGCGCACGACGACATTGCGCACGAGGTCTGCGATGATGTAGCCGACAAGCAGAATGATGCTCGCGGTAATCACTTTTGGTAGAAAACTGATCACTCCTTCGATCGGATCGATGAGCATTTTAAGCTCGGTGAGAGAGACCGATGTGCGAATAACGAGGATGAGGAGGATCCAGAAAAACAGTTTTCCGATCATCTCGGAGACACGTGCTTTCACGCCGGCTTTTACGAGCATCGGCTTGAGGCCAAGGCTTTCGGCTACTGAATCAAAGCCCACCTTGGAAAGTGATGTGATGACGACTCGGCGTACTATTTTACAGAATATCAGCCCGATGAGGAAAAAGATAAGCGCGACAACTAGCTTTGGCACGATTTGCATCGCAGTGCCGGCCATTTCGGTGAGCGTATTTATGAGGGGATCGAGGAACATCGCTTTTGCATCAAATCCTGCGAGCATCTCGGACGGAACGGCTGCATTCGCTACATCAGTGGGTACAGATGCTACATCAGCTAACGCCTTCTCGTTGACCTGTGCGGTGCCGACTGCTTCCATTTCGGAGACAGGAGCAGCCTGCGCCAGGAAAAGGGGGATTTTCATCCCTCATACTGGAGCCTAGAGGTCGCTCTTGTCTAGCACCTCTTCTTTTGGTGCCTTTTTTCGATTGAAGGGGGAGAGTAAGGCTTTTGCGAGTTCGGAGATCACATTGGTGAAGCTTGCGAAAAAGAAATGGGTAGTTTCTTTGACGACGGCATCGTGAGCGGCTTGCTCGATGATATTATCGATTCGGCGTTCATCTGCCTCTGGTGAGACGGCAGCAAATTCTTCACCGGTCCACAGTCGTGGTCCATCATCAAAAAGCGCATCGAACTCGTCGATACTCGTCTGGAGTTCGCGGTCGCTGATCATTTTCTTAGCGCAGGTTCTGGGTTAACACCTCCGGCGGGGACGGCATCGAGTTTCGTGTAGGATTTTTTAAATGATTCGAGGGCGCGGTAGAGGCGCATTTTCGTTGCGCTCAAGCCGATTTCCATCACTTCGGAGATTTCGTCTAGGCTAAGTCCTGAGATGAAGCGGAGCACGACAATTCGGCGGTCGTCTCCTTTGAGCTTGCTTAGAGTTTCATTCATGGCTTCGGCGAGAGCTTCATCATTGGCGCTCGCTGCTCTGGCTTGTTCTGCGCTGTGGAGGATGCCTGCTTGGATTTCAGCCTTCTTTTCTGAGTCGCGTGCCAGCTTTCGGCGGCGATCAATGCAAAGATTGGTAACGATGCGGAAAAGCCAGGTCTTAAATTTCGAGCGTGCTTCAAAGCCTTCGATCTTATGATAGATCCGTAAGCAGGCGTCTTGGGTGACCTCTTCAGCATCCTCTACGCTTCCCAACATTTTGAGACATGTTCGGTGCACGAGCGGTTCGTAGCGACGGAGCAATTCGCGATAAGCTGCGGTTTCGTAGGGCAGCTCCTCTTTGCATTTTCTCGCAATATCCTCGTCGGATAATTCCGAAAATTCGGCGGGTACGCCGCTGGATTTCTCTGGCTGCGTAGCTTTCTCGCCTTTCTCCTTTGGTGGCATTAGCATGAATTCCTCATGAGTGAATAGATCAGCCTCGGAATTTAATCGAGGGTAGTGAGCTTTCCTGTAGATGGAGGACTTTAGGTAGAGGAGCAAAATAAAATATCATGTGATGCAACAATAGCTCAGGAGCCTAGGATTAAGCAGGCATCTGGCGGTGGTGGAGGTGAGGGCTTCCATGAATTTAGACGAGGGGGAAGGGGGGGGGGTCACAATTATCGGATTTAGCCTGATTTCAGTATGCTATACAATTAGTTAATCTAAGTTATTCAGCCCTCTTAAGGAAGTGGTGAGTCTCGAAAATGGAAGTTTACTTGAGAGTTATCACATGGGAATGGGGGCGGATACTGGCCATACGTTTAACGAGAAAGAGTCGATTTTTTTTGTGAGATACGCTAGGATAAAAATTCCCAGATAGGCTTTTGGGCTGACTTGGGTAAACCGTCGTTGCAAACTGCTCTCGTGCCAACTTCCACTGCTATTATATCTCCGCTGCTCCATGATCGGGATCGGGTCACCGTTGCTGCTGTGGTATCGGGTGGGGCGCAATCTGATGCCGCTTATCGCAGGCTAGTGGAGCGCTACGGTGCTCTCGTCCGGTGCTCATGTAATCAGCTTCTCGGAGGCGAAATTTCGGAGGCCGATGAGGCTGCTCAAGATGTATGGATTCAGGTGCATAAAAGCCTCTCAAAATTCGAGGGGCGCTCCACCTTCCGTACTTGGCTCTTTAGTGTCGTCGCTAATGTGTGTCGGCAGCGTCGCCGTTCGCTCGCTCGTCAGAGCGCTCATCGCGCCGCCGTCTCTAATTTCGTTTCCGAAAAAGTAGAGATTGATCGAGCTGGTGCTCCTGCGCTTTCTCGTGCGCGGCAGACGATCGATGATGCGCTGCATCAGCTTACCGAAGAGCAGCAGAGAATTATTGTCCTTCGCTTCATCTCTGGACTCAGTATCGATGAGATTGCTGATCACCTCGCGGTGAAACTCTCCACTGCAAAGATGCGTCTCTACCGTGCTATCGACGCCCTCCGTGAAGTCTACCAAGAGACAGAGCCTGGTTCTCACTCAGATGAGGCCGATCCGTTTACTCCGTTATCCTGGGTTCAGCTCGAGTCAGAAATCCGCCACGCTGGAGCCCCCTCGTAATTTTTCTGTATCATCTTGTGACTCGTAGGCTCTCAGCTCTCGTCTAAAAGGGTGCTTTGGCGGAGTTAGTCTTATTATGACTAGCAACTTTTTTTGCCCTCCCGCAGGCCAATTTTCGGAGCATCTTTGCATCCCTCCCTCCTCATCGCGGGATGCTCCGGATTAAATCCGGCAGCCTTTGGGCTGCCGGATTTATTATTTTAGGGAGACGGGGCTATGAAATAGTCCTTCATTTTGAGGTGTTTATGTCGTGTCTGTAAAAAAAGTTTCACCAGTGTGACTTTTTTGTCACGGTCGGCAACTAAAGGAGTGCAACAGCACGACAGCGGAGTCGGTCTTTGGATCGACAAGATGCCCCTCCCGCAGGGCGTCCAGTCACCATCCTGCGCTTTCTCTCCTCATTAGTAGGATGGCCTGGAATTAGAGTCGGCAATCTTCGGATTGTCGGCTCTCTTTTTTTGTTGGCTCTCAGTGAATTACAGGGAGTTTTTGATTTATTTTTTACAGCAGTGTGACTTTTTAGTCACGGTCGGCAACTAAAGGGCTGCAACAGCACGACAGCGGAGTCGGTCTTTGGATCGACAAGACGCCCCTCCCGCAGGGCATTCGGTCACCATCCTGCGCTTTCTCTCCTCATTAGTAGGATGGCCCGGAATTAGAGCCGGCAGTCTTCGGACTGCTGGCTCTTCTTGTTTTAAGAGGTTAAAGGTGAGATGCTTCTTTCCTGGTGTTTCTTGACTCCGGCTCCCTCCCAGGGTAACTGGCCGCCTCATGGCCACCAAGATAGACGACCTGTGCATCGATGTAATCCACCCGCTCGTCGCTCCTGTCGTCATGATGGAAAAGCTCGCCCTTACTGATCGGGAAACTAGCTTCATCGCAGGTGTCCGCAGCCAGACTCGAAAAATCCTTTCAGGTGAAGATGATCGGCTCATTGTCGTCGTTGGCCCTTGCTCCATTCATGATCCAGCGCTTGCGCTCGAATACGCGGAAAAGCTTCGCCCGATGATCGCGCAGTACGATAAGGATCTGCAAATCATCATGCGTGTCTATTTTGAAAAGCCCCGCACGACTGTCGGGTGGAAAGGTCTCATCAATGATCCCCATCTTGATGGCTCCTTTGATATCAATCAGGGATTGAAAACCGCCCGCACTCTTCTTCTTGATCTTGCCAAGAGTGGCGTCGCTGCTGGCACTGAATTTCTCGATACGGTTAGTCCTCAATACATTGCCGATCTCGTTTCCTGGGGAGCCATTGGGGCTCGGACCACTGAAAGTCAGATTCACCGTGAGCTCGCCTCCGGCTTGAGTATGCCGGTGGGCTTTAAAAACGGCACTGCCGGCAGTATCGGGATCGCTGTAGATGCGATTGGTGCCGCTGCGGGGCAACACAGTTTTCTCGGAGTCACTAAGCAAGGCGTCTCAGCGATTGTGCGTACCAAAGGTAATAATACCTGTCATGTCATTCTCCGCGGGGGGAAAGACGGTCCAAATTATGGAGCCGAGCATGTCGCTGATTGCGTCACTGCTCTCGAAGCCGCCAAGCTTGAGCCTACGGTAATGATCGATTGCAGCCACGGGAATTCCAATAAGGACTTCCGTAATCAACATGCGGTGGCCAAAGACATCGCCGGCCAACTCGCTTCCGGCACCAAAGCAATCACCGGCGTCATGGTGGAAAGCCACCTAGTCGAGGGGAATCAGAAAGTCATCGAAGGTCAGGATCTTGTCCACGGCCAGAGCATCACTGATGCCTGTGTAGGCTGGGAGGAGACCGAAGAAATCCTTGAGACGCTCGCCAAAGGCGTACGCGCAAGACGAGGGTAGAGCGATTAGCCCAGCCCCTCGATTTTCCATCCATCGCGGTAATCGTAGCCGAGGCGGGAATCGATTGCGGGATTGTGGAAGCTGCCCTTTTTTGCGTCCCAGTGGTGTGTCTCACCTGGTAGGTGAGATGCAGCGACTCCGAGGAGAACCGTTTCTGTGAGGAGAGCGGCGTAGGGGAGCCCGCCGGTAGTGGGCGCGCCACCGAGGCACGCATCTACATAGGTGCCGTAATGATCCATCGGCTCAAGATCCGGGCGCTTGATTCCACGATTGGCCTCGCGGGGCAGTAGGCGCGGGCCACCGACATGTGGCAGAAGAAGCGCTCCGCCATCGCCGAGGAATAGCGAGCCTCCAGCGGGGATACCGGTGTTTTCATTATCGCCGAAGGGGAAGAGTGACTTATCTGGAGAGTGCGTCCCGTCGTACCACGTGAGTTTCACGTCATTGGCAAAAGAATAGTGAACCGTCTGGCCTGCGGCAAAACCGATCTCTCCCGCAGGCGACGTCTTCCACGCTGGATCGGGATCCACCTTGATCGATGTAGGCAATTTAAGATCGAGCGCCCGGAAGGGGCTATCCATAATATGGCACCCGAAATCGCCCAATCCAGATCCACCAAAGTCCTGAAACGCACGCCAATTGAAGGGGGCATACACCTCCGGAGCATAGGCGCGCCAGGCTGCTGGCCCGAGCCAGAGATCCCACTCAAGTGAATCCGGCACCGGTGCCGCCTTCTCAGGGGTGGTCGCCATCGGGAAGCTTGCACGAGACCAGGCATGTATTTCCTTCACTTCGCCGATGATACCGGCTTTGATCATCTCCACACCGCTTCGGTATTCGATCGCTGATTGGATGTGATTTCCCATCTGAGTCACGGTGCCCGCGGCTTTCGCAGTCTTCGCGATGGCTCGGCACTCGTTTACCGTGTGGGTCAGCGGTTTCTGGCAATAAACATGTTTTCCCGCCCGCAACGCTGAGATCATGACCGATGCATGTAAGTGATCGGGCGTCGAGACACTCACTGAATCCACCTTATCTCCCTCCGCTGCGATCAGCTCGCGCCAATCTCGATATGTGCGGGCATCCGGAAATACCTCCGCCGCCCGTGCAAGATGATTCGCATCCACATCGCAGAGCGCGGTGATGCGCGCATTTGGCAGCGCTGCAATTGCATTAAGATCGTTCCAGCCCATTCCACCCACTCCGATAGCCGCGTGGGAAAGCCGGGAATTTGCAGCTACCTGCCCTGGCAATCGCATCGGAAGAATCGCCGGTGCGCCACCGGCAATGATGCCCATTTTAAGGAAACTACGGCGGGAATGCATATTCATGAGGATACCGTAACGGAGCCCTTCAAAGCCGCCAGAGCATTTTCAATTCTTAGCTCTAGTTCGGTAGTTTAATTATTATGATAATTATATAATATTGGCGTATTGTCGTCGATGCGGCTCCCCAAAAAAGTGATTCTCTTTCTCGTCGCAAGTATCGGTACCAGTGCCTTTGCGCAGTGGTCTGCGAATCACGGCGTCACTGGCACGGAGCTGGGCACACTGTTTGGAGAACGGACTGCGGCAGGGTACCGCCCCGTCGATGTCAGTGCATGCACCAACGCCGCTGGAGCGCGTTTTTCGGTGATCTGGGAGAAACGAAATAGCCCGCGCTATCGGTTTTATTATGGGATGTCCGCCTCAGGCCTTAGCTCGAGAATGGCCAGCCAAGAAGCCGAAGGTTTCCGGCCCGTCCTCACCGAGACCTACTTCGAAGGCTCCACGCAGCGATTCCTCGGCATTTGGGAAAAATGGATCGGAGGCGATACCCTCTTCGATCAAGCCATCGCTCTCTCCGATTGGCCCGCCACTCTGGCCACCCGGAAAGCCGATGGCTACCGCCCCCTTCGTATTGATCGCACCGCCGCGAGTCTCTCCGTGCTTTGGGAACTCCGTCCGCTCCCCGAATGGCAGCTCGTCACCGAGCTTCCCGCCACAGCGCTCACCGCCGAGATCGAATTGCGCGCCCAAGCTGGATTCGTCCCCGCCAAAATTAATGGCTTCGGGAATACACTCAGCCTTCTCTTCGAGAAGAAACTCCCTCGCCCCCGTGTCGCCGATGCCGGGCTTACCAACTCCGAATACCAATCGACCTTCGCCACACGCACCGCCGCCGGCTTTCGCCCTATCTCGCTCACCTGCTACGACGATGCTGGCACTACCCGATACGCAGCCATCTGGGAGCAGGCGGACCGACCACCACTTCCGAGCACCTATCCCGTATCTGGTCTTCCCCGCGCCGAACTTACCGCTCTCGATAGCGCCATGAATCACTTCATGCGCGATCGCAGTATCAGCGCCGGTGTCCTCTGTGTCGCTAAAGATGATACCATCCTCTATGAGCGAGGCTTCGGCTGGCGTGATTTCGCTCACACCGAGCCCCTTCGTGCGAGTGCGCCGATGCGCGTTGCCAGTTTGGCAAAGCCCGTCACGGCAGCCGCAATCCATAAATTAGTCAATCAGGGGGATCTTACCCTTACCGATAACGTATTCGATCTGGGGCAGTCCGGAGGCGGCATCCTTACGATCACACCATTTTCCACGCCAGACTCGCGCCTCAAAGACATTACGATCCAGCACCTACTTGATCACAAAGGAGGTTGGGATCTTACCCTCTCCGGTGATCACACCAATCGGCCACTCACCATCGCCACCGCCCTTGGAGTGTCCCTCCCACCTACTCAGGAACAAGTGATCCGCTGGGCCACAGGCCAGCCTCTCGATCATACTCCAGGCACCACCTACGCCTACGCAAATTTCGGATTCCTTCTCCTCGGCGAAGTCATCGAAACGATCACCGGAACCAATACCACCGAATGGATCCAGGAAAACGTCATCGGCGAAACCGGTTTCCACCGAGCCCGCACTTTTCCCATCGATCGCGACCCACGTGAGCCCACTTACTACGACCCTGCCTTTGGAAGTTATAATACGAGCCGACCTGCCGAATTCGCCCCTTGGCCAGATGGCGCCTGGGATATCGAATTCAGAGAATCCCTCGGCGGCTGGGCATTCACTGCTCGCACCTACACGAAATTTCTCACCGAATATTGGATCAGTGGCATCCCGCGCATTGGAAATGGCGCAAGCTACACCTTCTTCGGCTCTCAAAGCGGTACCCGCGCAGTCGCCCGCCAGCGCCCCGATGGGATTTCCTACACCGCCATCTTTAATCAACGCGCCGATGCCTCCGGCCTTTCCTACACCCTCATCGATGATCTTCTCGATGCCGCAATCGATACCATCACCACCTGGCCCACGATGGATCCCGCTGAGACTTCCGCCAAGATTCCCTCCCCCAGACTCGAAGGCGCCACCATCCTCTGGCCGGGCGAGGAAGGGCGTATCTACGACGTCCTCCAATCCGGCGATCTTACCACATGGTCTCCCCAAGTGGTTCTAGGCTCCGCCGAAAACTCCGTCCTCCAATTCACCATCCCCGAATCCCCGGCTCGCGCGTTTTTCCGAATCGGCGTCGAATAATTTCACAGTCCTGTGTACCAGCCCGTTTTCCGAAGAAGGGCGACGAGCGCAAAGTAAAGCGCCGCAGTGATAGCGGCTCCGATCCCCAGAGTCCCCCAGAAATTCCATCCAGCACGGAGAAGCATTGGAATAATCAGAAAGAGCGGAAGGGTAGGGAGGACGAGCCAAAAAACGCCCTCGGAATGCGCCGCGATTTTTTCCGTATCGGTCTTATCCACCCACATCCAAATCAGCACCAGAAGGGTCGTCCAGGGCAGCGCGCCCACCAGTGCACCGGTGAAGCTGCGGTTCTTGGCAATCTCGGATATGGCCACCACAAGCATGGCCGTGACGAGGACTTTGACGACGTAGAGCAGATTCATCCTTAGGATATCCGTAATGCATTTCGAGGTGTTTTCCTAGTTCCGAATTGCCTCGCGCCAGGCACTGGTGTATCGGGGCGAAGGCCGTTCGTTGGCCATTATTTTCCCTAAAAATTTGTCATGCCCACAATCGCTAAAGGTCTCGAAGGAATCATCGCAAACAGCTCGCGCCTGTCCATGGTAGACGGGGCAAATGGCCAGCTGATCTACCTTGGCTACCACATCGATGATCTCGTAGAAAACTGCACCTTCGAGGAAGTCACGCACCTCCTTCACCGAGGCAAGCTCCCAAATCAATCTGAGCTCGATGCCTTCACCCGCGAACTTCGCTCTCACCGCAGCCTCCCCGAGGGAGTAGTCGAATTCCTCAAGCACGCGCCAAAAGACGCCGGCCCCATGGACGTGCTTCGCACCGGAGTGAGTATGCTCGGTCTCTACGATACCGATGGCAAATACCAGGATCGCGCCCTCAATGAAAGCCGCGCCCTCGCCATCTGCGCCAAGGTGCCACTCATCGTCGCTGCCTACCACCGTTTTCGCCAAGGGCTCGAGATCGTGGAGCCGAGAATGGATCTCTCCGAAGCTGCCCACTTCCTTTACATGATAAACGGCGAAGAGCCCGGTGCAGAATCCGCGAAGACCCTCGATGTCGCCTACATTCTTCACGCCGATCACGGGATGAATGCTTCCACATTCTCCTCGCGAGTCACCATCGCCACCCTCTCAGATATCTACTCCGCAATCACATCCGCCATCGGGACGCTCAAAGGCCCGCTCCACGGCGGGGCAAACGAAGGCGTCATCCAGATGCTCGAAGAAATCGGCTCACCAGACAAAGTGGACGAATACGTCGCCGGAAAGCTCGAGCGGAAAGAAAAAATCATGGGCATCGGCCACCGCGTCTACAAAGTGCTCGATCCCCGCGCACCACACCTCCAGAGCATGGCCAAAAAGCTCACCGAAGAACTCGGCGAGACCAAATGGATCGAAATGAGCGAGCGCATCGCCACCATCATGCGCGAGCAAAAAGGCCTCAATGCGAACGTCGATTTCTACAGCGCCACCGTCTATTACAGCCTCGGCGTCCCTACCGATCTCTTCACTCCCATCTTCGCGATTTCCCGCGCCGCCGGTTGGACCGCTCAGGTCCTTGAGCAGCTCGAAGACAATCGCCTCTACCGCCCGCTCACCGAATACACCGGCCCCGAAGAGCCACAGAAGATCATCCCGATTGCAGAGCGCGCGTAACCTACGCCTCTAAGAATTTCCGATAAAAACCGACTCCTTCCTCGAGGGAGTCGGTTTTTATATATTCATCCGCCGTATGCGCCTGGGCAATATCTCCCGGGCCACCGATTGCGCAGGGAATGCCCGCCTCGCTCAGCCAAGTCGCATCGGAAAACCACGGCGCGCCCACGAGCTTCGCCCCGTTTTCCTGGAGTTTTTTCACGAAAGGATTGTCGAGTGAAGTATCGAGCGGCGGGCAGAGATCTGGTTTATCACAGCTCACACCCGGGGCGTGTTGCGCGAGAAAATTCGCGAGGACTTCGATCACTCCCTCACGGAAGAGGCGAGGCGTGACGCGCATATCCAGCTGCATAGAGCAGGCATCAGGCACGATATTGGGCTGCGAGCCGCCGCTCACGAGGCCGATATTCACCGAGCTATCGCCAAGAAGCGGCTCATGCCAATCCGGGGATTTTAGCAACGCCCGAAAATCAGTATCAATCGCAGCAATCGCCGCCGCCATCTTCGTGATCGCATTGTCCCCAAGCTCCGGCGAACTCCCGTGAGCCGGTTTGCCCGAGGCCGTCAGCTTCGGCCAGACGCACCCCTTGGTTTTTACCACCACGTCGCAATTGGTCGGTTCACCTACGAGCGCGAAATCAATCTCATCCGCGTGGTGCGCGCCAAAATGTTGGCTCCCATGCTGGCACCACTCCTCAGCCATAAGACCCACGAAGACCACATGCACCGGAAGCGCCGCGCGCCCCACCGCTCCCATCTCATGAAGCGCCCACAGCATCGCCGCCGCCGTCCCCTTAGTATCACACGCCCCGCGTCCGTAGAGCCTTCCCTCGCGAATCTCGCCCGCGAATGGATCCACCGTCATGCCATCAATCGTCACCGTATCCAGATGTGGAGCGAGAAGAATCGTCGGCTTCCACTCCCTCTCATCTCGGGGAAACCGCCCAATCACATTCGGTCGCCCCGGCTTGGGCTCCTCAAAAATCACCTCCGCACCCATCTCCTCAAGTAACCTCCCCACAAATTCAGCACACCGCTTTTCCCCCGTGATTTCAGCAGGCGCATCAGGAGCGCACTCTGGATTGATACTAGGAATCGCAACCAATGCCTGGAGCAGCTCCACGACGCTGGAACATCCCGCAAGCATCATCAGCTCTCCTGAAGGGGGGCAAGATGTTTGCGATACCAATCCACATAGAGCTTGATTCCCTCGTCGATTGCCACCTTCGGATCGTAGCCAAGAAGCGCCTTCGCCTTCGTCACATCCGCCGAAGTGAGAGGCACATCGCCCGGCTGATCCGGGAGCTGATCGATGGTGGCCGTTTTACCCGTCGCCTCCTCGATAAAGCCGATCATCTCCGCAAGCGTCGTCGTACGTGAGCCTCCGAGGTTCACGATTTCAAAAGGCGTCTTATCATATTCCAGCGCCGCCATCACCCCATCCACAATATCATCAATGTAAGTATAATCGCGCGCCGTAGACCCATCACCATAGCGGGGGATCGGCACACCATTCTCGATCATATGCACAAACTTCGAAATCGCGAGATCTGGCCGCTGCCCCGGTCCATAAACCGTGAAAAAACGCAAACACACGCAATCCACACCGAAATGCTCCGCATAATTCGAGCACAGATGCTCGCCCGCCACCTTCGTCGCCGCATAAGGACTGATGGTGCGCTCAATCCTGTCATCCTCAGCAAAAGGCACCTTCTTATTGATCCCATAGACCGAAGAACTCGAAGCGAAGACCATCTTTTTCACCCCCGCCTTCCTCGCCCCCTCCAGCACATTCTGCGTCCCCGTCACATTCACATCCACATAAAGACTCGGATCCTCAATACTCGGCCGCACCCCAGCACGCGCCGCCAAATGAATCACCGCATCAAAGCCTCCCTCCTCGAAAACCGCCGCCACCCCCTCGCGATCCTCCAGGTGCTTCTCCACCACCTTCACTCGATCCCCACCATTCCAAGCCGACACATTTCTCCGCTTAATTTCAGGATCGTAATAATCATTAAACTCATCAAGCACCGTCACCTGATGTCCTTTCGGACCTTTAAGAAGACGAGCGACGATATGGGAGCCAATAAAACCAGCTCCACCTGTAACGAGAATATTCACGAGAAAATTGAAAATAGGGGGCGATACCCATCGGGCGGAGGACGTCTCTTGCAAGTCGCAGATTGACCGTTGACACCGCGAGGGCTCGGTTCACTATTTCTAAGCACTATTTTTAAAATAATTGAACACCAGACTGGCCTAATTTCTCCAGCCACCTGGACGTTTTTATTAACCCACTCCTTCTCCCAAAACCTCTCAGCATTCCTCGATTATGGCAGATCCTCCCAAGCCCCCAGTCCCCAAGCCGCCTACGCCCTCAGCGCCCAAGCCGCCCACGGCCAAGACGTCCTCAATCCCTCTCGCCACCGCGAAGACCTCATCCGTCCCGCTGAAAAAAGAGACCGTCCGCATCACCCTGCGCTCCAAGCCCGGTGAAAGCGACGCCCCCGCAGTCACGCCCGCCGCGCCACGCCCACCAGCCCCCGCTGCCGCACCGCTCGCCGCTCCCGCAGCCCCCAAGCCACCTGCTCCAGCTGGCCGTGCCGCCGCCCCAGCAGCACCCAAGCCCCCCGGCGCACCCAAGCCCCCCGCCCCCGCCGGCGGCACCACCATTCCACTCACGCCCGCCCCAGCTGGTGCCCCCGTAATCGGTAAGCAGACCGTCCAGCTCAAAGCCGCCCCTGTCACCAAGCCACTCGCCCGCCCCGCCGGCGGCCTCCAGCCCACCCAGGCAATCAGCTCCGCCCCATCCGCCGCCCTCGCTAGCAGCGCTCTCAGCACCACCGCTTTTGATGACGACGAAGACGAAGAGCCAGCAGGCATGCCAATCTTCGCCGTCGCAGCCCTCATCCTCTCCGCAGGCCTCCTCATCACCCTCCTCGGAGGCTCCACCACCAGCATCGGCCAATCCATGGGCATCCCCGTAGGAAAAGACCGCTACGAAAAGAAAATGGCAGACGGCACCTACAAATCGACCTTCGATTCCCGTCTTCCAGAAATCCCGAAAATCTAAACGACCTACCCCTATGCCATTTGCAGCCGCCTGCGTCGTCATCGCCGCCATCGTCATCGTCTTCCAGATCCTGGGAATTGGTGGCTAAAGCCTAAACGCTTTCCCTCAGCGTCTGCCCTCACCACCCCCGGTGAAGGCAGGCGTTTTTTGTGCCCTTTCTCCCACCCTCAGGGAACAACCTTCCCTCCCCGCACTCCTATCTCCCCAACCCAGCTTTGTATTTGCAAACGCCGGCTCTCCCACGAATAATCCACACCACTATGGCATCCGATTCCATCCCCTCACTCACGCAGGACAATTTCGACTCCGAAGTCTCCAGCACCTCCGCACCCGTCATCGTCGATTTCTGGGCAGAATGGTGCGGACCCTGTAAAATGCTCGCCCCACTCCTTGATGAAATTCAGGCAGAAAAAGGCGAAGCCCTTAAAATCTGCAAAGTCGATATCGACACCAACCAGGAACTCGCCGCGAAATTCAACGTGAAATCCATCCCCGCCCTCCTCTTCTTCAAAGACGGCGAGCTCAAGGACCAAATGGTCGGCGTCCAGCCCAAGGACAACATCATCGCAAAAGCCGATTCCATCGCATAACTTCTCCGGGAAAAAAAACTTCCCCTCCCTCAAAGCGGGCACCTCCTTCACCGGCGGTGCCCGCTTTTTTGTGCCATCATCCAATATGATCTCCCGCCGCAAGCAAAGCTACCCCATCTCCCAAGAACTCCGGCACTACCTCCGCCGCTACGGACGAAACGTCGAAATCCCCACCATCTACGACGACCTCCAGCGCTTCACCGGCGGCATCCCCTACGAAGACCCGCGAGGCGACGAGACCCTCTGGCTCTCCGTCATGTACTCCCCCGAAGAACGCACCCCGCTCTACGAAGCCCTCACCGCAATCTACATCCAGCTCAAAGCCGGAAAATCCGGCGACCGCGCCGATCTCAGCGACCACCTCGAAGTCGAACGCATCGATTTCGCCGAATTTGGCAACTCCCGCCCCTTCCGCATCCGCATCCGCAATAAATACAACGACAACTTCGATCACTACTACGTCAAACGCGCCGACGCCTCCCGCGTCTACGGCCTCGAACTCGAGCACATCCTCTCCCCCAACCGGATCAACTACCTCGTCTTCGGCAACACCCTCATCGAAGAACACATCGCCGGCGTCCCCGGAGACCGCTTCATCAGCGCCTACCTACCCCGCCCCGAAATCAACCGCGTACGCATCGCCAAAGAATTCGTAAAATTCAACCAACGCTGCTTCGCCCACCTCCTCGGCGACATGCGCACCGTCAATTACATCGTCGATATCACCCCCGACTTCGAAGAGACCCAATACCGCGTCCGCCCCATCGACTTCGACCAACAATCCTACGAAGGCAGCCTCAAAATCTACCTCGCCCAATTCTTCCCCGACAATTCACCCATCGTCGAGCTCGTCCGCTCCGAACTCAACGCCGAAACCATCAACCAATACAAAGTCGAAGAACGCACCATCATCGGCCGCCGCAAAATCGTCGCCGCCCGCCGCCTCAACATGCTCTTCGATGCCATGCGCTTCGAAGAACTCGCCCCCGCCGATCACGTAAGCCAGCTCAGCGAAGAACTCGCCCAGCACCACGACAACCCCGCCGCCTTCGCCCTCTGCCGCACCATGGGCGACCTCATCGAAACCCACCTAGGGCTCATCGTAGAGAAAGATTAAAGAGCTAGAATGCGAAGCTCCCGCTCGGAGTTCAGCAATGGAGATTTGCAAAGAGGAGAATCAGGCAAAGGGAAAACTCCAAAAATCGAGATGCTTGGAGCAATCCCCCATTCGAGTGCCGGAATCTAGAGTTGCCCCGATCCTGCTTTTTGGGGTTTTGGAATTTTTACTGATTTCGAGTGAGAATTTTTTTAATGTTTTTTTGAATAAAGGTACTTGCAGGTGATCGTGAGGTCTTATACGATCTTAATAAGAAGAGCGCAGAGCGCTCTCTCAAACCTATTGTTTTTCTTTTGGTAAAGATTTCAATGTGTGCTGTTTACAAAATATCCATACCCGTGCTAGAGAAGAAATTATTGGATCCGATGTATCCATTTTCGCGGAAAAAGTCTATTCTCTCCTCGTGTAGTTTGCCGTCTAAACAAGTCATTCAAAGTGTATGATCACGTCCCTGAAAAAGAGCCTTATGAGAAATAAATCACTGCTTCTCGCTTCGGCAGCATTACTGCCCTTTTCTTCGGCGATTGCGCAAATTACGTTTGTAGAGGCGAATACCTCGAATCTATCTCGCTACGATGGAGCCGCGTTTACACCTACAATCGGTTCTACTCCAGGTGCGGCTGATGATGGCTGGCATCAATACTCGCCGGGTGGAGGAATCGGCCACGGAAACTCACTTTTCACCGCCGGCGAAAGCGGCACTGAAGATGCGCCGATTCTGCTTTGTAAAATCACAGGGCTCACTCCTGGCGTCGCTTACCAAACCTATGGATATTTTTGGATCGATGCGGTCGGGAATTGGCAGCTGAAGGCGAGTAGTAATACGACTGAGATCAATTCAGGAGTATGGCCTTCAGCCGATGGGGTGAATCAAAATATTCTGGACGATGGCACCGCATCTCAATTAGGAGATGATTTCATTGATAATGACACCGCCACTAGCTTCAGCGCAAATGGTGGCGCGGATTCCACCCAGGCTTTGAATCTCTCAATTCTTGATACCGATGGGGATGGCTTTTCTGATTCTGGATTTGCCGCACCCTTAGTGGTGAGTAGTCCTGGATTTTCAATGGCTCAAGCGACTCTGGGCGCGGCTGTTGCTGATGCGAATGGAGAGATCGTTATCGCTGTGGATGATCTGCCCGGAGGGCAGGGGCAAACGTGGTTCGATGGCGTAGGCTACGAACTCGCAAATGCCGATGTGGATGGAGACGGCATGGCCGATGAGTGGGAGCTTCGCCACGGCCTCGATCCCACCGTAGACGATTCCGCAGAAGATTTCGATGGGGATTGGCTGAGCAATTTACAAGAATACCTCGGGGCAGATGGAGTGGCGAGCCTTACGGAAAATTTTGATCAAAGTGATCCGCAATTAGTGGATACCGATGGAGATACTCATGGTGATTTTGTTGAATGGTCATCAGGATCAAGCGCGACAAATGCGACTTCTCTCCCTTGGGGCATTCTCGCGCAGACGGAATTTAATTTCCTGCCTTGGGTCAATCACGAGGCAGGAGCTGCTATCGCCGATTCTTCGCCATTATTAGCAGGGTCGGGTAGTTATGGGGTGATCAGCACTGCTTTCGCTAAAGGGGGAGTGAGTTTGTCGTTTAAGAATCCAGAAGTGCCGATAGATTGTTTGGCTGATTTTCGAATCGATGGTGATCTTGATGCAGAGATCAATTTCGTAACGGGTAATGAGAAGAGGGTCCAGACCAATGGGAGTAATCAGTGCATCATACGAGTCAGGGCAGATGGCTCGATTGTTTATTACAATGGCCAAGCTATGCTTCAAGGCAGCCCTGCGGGAACGATCGTTGCAGGGAATACCTATTCCATGGGGTTTCGCTATGATATTGTGAACGATAGTTTTCAGGTGGAGGTGCTGGATCGCAGCAATGGAGATGTGTCGCTAATGGCAGTCTCTGGAGTCGATCTAGGAACGCGGAATACGACTCCGGCAGATACTTTGTATTTTGCGATTGGAATGCAGGGAGGGAGTGCAAGTCGCTTTTCTTTGTGTGTAGATAATATGTTG